>NZ_JBWKIR010000004.1:203245-485215 GCF_056432605.1 Streptomyces sp. NPDC045022 | reverse complement strand
CGGTCCGACAACCGCTCACCCGCAGGCGACTTGACCTGCCCCACCCTCGCCACACCACAACCAACGAGAGCAGGACAGCTAAGTCACTGGCATTGCGGCTAGGCCCCCTTCGGCCCCGCCTGCTGCACCACCTCGAAAGACCACAGCGTGGAACCGGACGCGGCCGGCCGGGGCCGCTCGCCGCCCTCGCCGCCCCCCTGGTGCGCGGACTTCATCGGCCCCTCCATCCACGCCTGGAACGACTCCTCGTCACGCCAGCGCGTGTACACGAGGTACGTGTCGGTGCCCTCGACGGGCCGCAGCAGCTCGAACCACTCGAAGCCGTCGGAGTTCTCCACGGCGTGGGCCCGCGAAGCGAACCGCTTCTCCAGCACCTCCCGCTGCTCGGCGGGAACGGTCAGCACGTTGATCTTCACTACGCTCATGGCACCATCCTCACCCACCGCACGCCCCGTCAGCCCCAACGGCCCCGTGTCGGCGCCGGCCCCAACAGCCGCAGGAAATTACCGAACTCACGTACAACCTTTACGTTCCCACGTAGGTCTCTTGATCGCTGGGCCGCCTGTGAACCGCGGGAAACGCCGCGTCGAACACGGGAAGTCCGCGCCCCATCGACTGTGGATGCCCGCCACGCATCCCCCGCATGCCGCAGGAGAACCCGCATGCACAAGCACCGCCGACTTGCCCTCGCGACGGCCACCGCGGCCGCGCTGACGGGCAGTCTGCTCACCTTCGTCGCCTCGCCCGCGACCGCCGCCGACTCGGTCAAGGTCGCGAAGGCCGACTTCAACGGCGACGGCATCGGCGACGTCGCCACCTCGGCGCCCGGCGCCTCCGTCAGCGGTCACGCGGACGCCGGCCAGGTCGTCGTGCTGTACGGCACGGCCACCGGCGTCTCGGCCGCCAAGCGCACCGTCATCAGCCAGGACACCACGGGCGTCCCCGGCACCGCCGAGGCCGGCGACGGCTTCGGCCGGGAGACGGCCTACGGCGACTTCAACGCCGACGGCTACGACGACCTCGCCGTCGGCTCCCCGTACGAGAAGGTCGGCACCGACACCAACGGCGGCGACCTCGTCATCCTCTGGGGCTCCCGGAGCGGCCTGACCGGCAAGTCCGCCCACCTGGTCGACCCGGCCGTCTCCTCCCACGACTACTGGGGCAAGGACCTCGCCGCCGGCGACTTCGACGGCGACGGCAAGACGGACCTGGTCGTCGGCAGCTCCGCCGCCACCCTCTACCTCTACAAGGGCGGAATCAGCGGCTCGGGCACCGCGGGCAGCCGCACCACCGTCAAGCCGCCCATCCTGTCCGGCAGCAACGACTACCCGTTCGGCCCGATGAGCCTGACCGCCGGTGACGTCAACGGCGACGGCCGCACCGACCTCGTGGTCGACGGCTACGAGACCACCACCCAGTACGGCTGGAACACCAACTACTGGCTGCCCGGCACCGCGAGCGGTCTGAGCGGCTCCTCCGCCCAGGCCCTCAAGCCCGGCATCATCACCGCGATCGGCGACATCAACGGCGACGGTTTCGGCGACATCGTCAGCGGCGCCGGCTGGGACAGCACCACCGAGGACGGCACCCCCGTCCCGGACTCCTCCAACGGCGGCCGGGTGAACGTCACCTACGGCTCCGCCTCCGGTCCGGCGGCCACCACCGGCATCAACCAGAACACCGGCAGCGTCCCCGGCACCTCGGAGAAGGGCGACTCCTTCGGCTGGGACCTCGACCTCGGCGACATCAACGGCGACGGTTACCAGGACCTCGTGGTCAGCGCCCCGCTGGAGGACATCGACGGCGTCACCGACACCGGCGCGGTCACCGTCCTGTACGGCTCGGCATCCGGGGTGAACACCGCCTCCGGCACCCAGTCCTTCAACCAGAACACCACCGGTGTCCCCGGCGGCAACGAGAAGAACGACCTCTTCGGCATCGACATCAAGCTCGACGACGTCACCGGCGACGGCAAGGCCGACCTGGTGATCGGCGCGAACGAGGACGGCGGCGACGGCGCCCTCACCTACCTGCCGTCCAGCGGAACGAAGATCACCACGTCCGGTGCCCGCTTCGTGTCCGCCGGTTCCCTCGGCGTCTCCACCTCGGGCACGCCCCAGGTCGGCGCCCTCTTCGCCGACTGACCCACCTCGTCTCTCCCATCCGTGGCCGGGCCCGCTGCCGTGCGGGCCGGCCTCTCCCACCCCGGAGCCCCGCCTTGCGCAAGCGCGTACTCCTGCTGGCCACCACCCTGACCACCGGCCTGCTCACCGCACTTCCCGTTACCCCGGCCACCGCCGCGCCCTCCCATCTGACCGGCGACTTCAACGGCGACGGCTACCTGGACATCGCCCTGAGCGCCGCCAGCCACCAGGTCGGCACCGTGCAGCAGGCCGGCGCGGTCGTCGTGCTCTACGGCTCGTCCTCGGGCGTCTCGGCCACCAGTCGCACCCTGATCACCCAGAACTCCACCGGTGTCCCCGGCACCGCCGAGCAGGGGGACCTCTTCGGCGAGAGCCTGGCCGCCGGCGACCTGGACGGCGACGGCTACTCCGACCTCGTCGTGGGCGCCCCGAGCGAGAGCATCGGCGACCGGGACGCCGTGGGCAGCGCCACCATCCTGTGGGGCGGCACGTCCGGCCTGTCCGGCGGCGCCCTGCTGCCCCAGCCCTCGACCCTCGCCGAGTATGACAACTTCGCCACCGGCATCGCCGTCGCCGACTTCGACGGCGACGCCAAGCTCGACGTCACCCTCACCGGCCGGACCCAGACCCGCCTGTACCGGGGTCCCTTCACCCGCAGCGGCACCCCGGCGAGCAACCTCCGCGTCGGCGAGCTGGGCACCACGACCACCGTGTTCGCGGGCGACCTCAACCACGACGGCGCCGCCGAGCGCGTCTACCCGTTCCTCGTGGACGGCGACGAGGGCGGGGAGATCGACTACTTCACCTGGGACGGTTCCAAGCAGGTCATGAAGGAGCTGCCGAACGCCGACGGCCTGCCCGGCTCGATCGGCGACGTCAACGGCGACGGTTACGGCGACGTCGTCCTCGGCGACCCCACGGACCCCGGCACGTCCAAGAAGTCCGGCCACAAGGGCGGCCAGATCTCCGTCTGGTACGGCGGCCCGAACGGCCCCGACCCCGCCCAGACCCCGACCGTGATCCACCAGGACACCGCGGGCGCGCCCGGCACCGCCGAGACCGACGACATGTTCGGCTCGTCGATCAGCACCGGTGACATCAACGGTGACGGCTACGCCGACGTCGCGGTCGGCGCGCCCGGTGAGGACCTCGGCAAGGCCACCGCGGCCGGTTCGGTGACCATCCTGTTCGGCTCCGCCTCGGGCCTGACCACCAAGGCGGCGAAGACCTGGACCCAGGACACGGAGGGTGTGCCCGGCGGCTCGGAGACCGCGGACCAGTTCGGGCAGTCGGTCCGGTTGATCGACATCAACAAGAACGGCAAGGCCGACCTGGTCACGGGCGCGGGTGGGGAGAACGGCTACGGCGCCGTCACGATCCTGCGCGGTACCGCCTCCGGCCTGACCGCCGACTACGCGAAGTTCATCAGCGCCCGTGACGTGTCCGTGAAGGGCATCGGGGACTTCGCCTGGGCCATCGCCCAGTGACGTACCCACGATTCCGGCCTCCGCAAGCGAACTCCATGCGCACCCGCGTCCTCGCCGTCGCCCTCGCCGGGGCCCTCGCGCCGCTCGCCCTGACCGTGGCCGCCGCCCACGCGGCCACGGCCGCCGCCCCGTACGACTTCAACGGCGACGGCCGCGCCGACCTCGCGATCGGCGCGCCCGGCGCGACCGTCGGGGGCCAGTCCAAGGCGGGCGCCGTCTCGGTCGTCTACGGCAGTTCCACCGGGCCGAAGACGGCCACCCGCACACTGATCACCCAGAACACGGCCGGGATTCCCGGTGCCGCCGAGGCGGGCGACGCCTTCGGCAGCGCCGTCGCCTCGGCCGACCTGAACAAGGACGGTTACGCCGACCTCCTGATCGGCGCGCCCGGCGAGGACGTCGACGGCGACACCAACGACGGCACGGTGGTCGTCGTCTGGGGCGGCAGGAGCGGACTGTCCGGGGCCCGGACGGTCGTCGACTACTGGCACGACGAGGTGGACCGCTACGGCCAGGCGCTGGCCGTGGGCGACCTCGACGGCGACGGTGACACGGACGTCGCGATCGGTTCCACCGGCTCGGTCGGCCTGTCCTTCGTCAACGGCCCGGTCACCAGGACCGGGTCCTTCCAGGGCGGCTCCGGCTCCGGCTTCCCCGACTCCTACTCGCCCTCGTACGGCGTCACGTCCCTGTCCGCCGGCCGCGTCTCCCCCGCCTGGTCCACCAGCCTGGTGGTGCACGGCCGGCAGCCCCGCACGGGCGCCGCCGTCACCCATCTGATCACGGACCCGTCCATCGGCAACTACGCCGACTGGCTGCAGGACCTGCCCGCCGGTACGGTCTCGGCGATCGGCGACATCGACAAGGACGGGTACGCCGACATCGCGGTCGGCAACCCGGGCGAGGTCTCCGCCGACCCGGCCGGAGCCAAGGGCGGCAAGGTCACCGTGGTCTACGGCGGACCGGGCGGCAAGGACACCTCCCGCGCCCCGCTGGTCCTCGGCCAGGACACCCCGGGAGTGCCGGGCGCGGCCGAGACCGGCGACGCGTTCGGCGGCAGCGTCTTCCTGGGCGACGTCAACGGGGACGGGTTCAGGGACCTGGCGATCGGCGCCCCCGGCGAGGACACCGGCGCCGGATCGGTGACCGTCCTCTACGGCACCGCCTCCGGGCTGACCACCAAGGGCGCGGTGTCGTACACCCAGAACACCGCGGGTGTTCCCGGCACCGCCGAGAAGGGCGACCGCTTCGGCGCACGGGTGCTGCTCGCCGACCACTCCGGCGACCACCGCGCCGAGCTGACCGTGGCGGGCCCCGGCGAGAACGCGGGCGACGGCGCGGTCTGGTCGCTGCGCGGCGCGGCCGGTGGACCCACCACGGCCGGTTCGCTCTCCTTCGGCCCGTCGGCCACCGGCGTCTCCACCGCGGGCGCCCCGCTGTACGGATCGGTCCTCGGCAACTGACGCGCCGCCTACCCTGACGACCCCTTAGGGGATGTCACAGGTCGGCAGCAAAGCCGGACCCGGACGCCCGGGTCCGGCACGTCGGTGTCCGGGACCAGGTACGTTCGATGACGTGGCTGGATTCAGGATCGGACGCGGGGGCCGGGACAACCGCACCCCCCAAGGACAGCAGGCGCCGCAGCAACCGCCGTACGGGCACGGGCGGCCCGGGGGACCGTCGTACGGACGCCAGGGACCGTCGTACGGGCAGCCCGCGGGCCCCTCGTACGGCTACCCGTCGGCGCCGCAGCCGCCGTACGCACAGGCGGGGCAGCCGTACGGGCACCCGGGGCCGGCCGACGACGGACCGGAGTACTTCGGTGACGGCGGCTACCCGGCAGGGCACGGCGCGCAGGACCCGTACGCGGCGAACCAGCCGGGCCACACCCAGGCGTTCTCGGTCGACGAGGCCGCCGGCTACACCCAGGGCGCGACCTACCAGGCCGGCACGGCCGCCGCACCCGCGGCCCCGACGGGCCCGCCGCTGCACTGGAAGGACCTGCTGAGGGGGATCGTCCTGTCCCCGAACGAGACCTTCCTGCGCATGCGGGACTACACGATGTGGGCCCCCGCCCTCGTCGTCACCTTCCTCTACGGCCTGCTCGCCGTCTTCGGCTTCGACGGCGCCCGTGCGGACGCGATCAACGCCACACTCTCCAACGCGGTCCCGATCGTGCTGGTGACGGCGGTCGTGATGGTGCTGGGCCTGTTCGTCCTGGGCGTGGTCACCCACACCCTGGCCCGCCAGCTCGGTGGTGACGGCGCCTGGCAGCCGACCGTGGGCCTGTCCATGCTGATCACGGCGCTCACGGACGCGCCCCGCCTGATCGTCGCGATGTTCTTCGGCGGCGACGCCGGCTTCGTCCAGCTGCTCGGCTGGGCCACCTGGCTCGGCGCGGGCGCCCTGCTGACCCTGATGGTCTCCCGCTCCCACGACCTGCCCTGGCCGAAGGCGCTGGGCGCGTCGGCGCTCCAGCTGATCGCCCTGCTGTCGATCGTGAAGCTGGGCACCTTCTAGCCCCTCGGGCAGACGTCCCGAGCAGAAAAGGGCCCCCGCGCGGGGGCCCTTTCGTATGCGCTGTGGAGCTGGGCGTACGCGCTGGGGCTAGGCGTACGCGCTTTGGCTAGGCGTACGCGTTTTGGCTAGGCGTACGCGCTTTGGCTAGGCGTACGCGTTTTGGCTAGGCGTACGCGTTTTGGCTAGGCGTACGCGTTTTGGCTAGGCGTCGAGGACCTGCCCCGCCCGCTTCACCACGGGCGGCTCGACACTCCACGGGAAGTTGATCCACTCGTCGGTGCGCTTCCAGACGTACTCGCACTTCACGAGCGAGTGGGACTTCTCGTAGATCACCGCGGAGCGCACCTCGGCGACGGTGTCGAGGCAGAAGTCGCGCACGAGCTTGAGCGTCTTGCCGGTGTCCGCGACGTCGTCGGTGATGAGCACCTTCTTGTCGGAGAAGTCGATGACGTTGGGGACGGGCGCCAGCATGACGGGCATCTCCAGGGTCGTCCCGACGCCCGTGTAGAACTCGACGTTGACCAGATGGATGTTCTTGCAGTCCAGGGCGTAGGCGAGCCCGCCCGCGACGAACACCCCGCCGCGGGCGATGCTGAGCACGATGTCCGGCTCGTACCCGTCGTCCGCGATGGTCTGCGCCAGCTCGCGGACGGAGCGGCCGAAGCCCTCGTACGTCAGGTTCTCCCGCACGTCACTCATGTCGTGGCCGCCCTCACACCTGGGTCCGATGGAAATTGACGAAGGACCGTGAGGCGGTCGGCCCGCGCTGCCCCTGGTACCGGGAGCCGTAGCGCTCGCTGCCGTAGGGGAACTCGGTGGGCGAGGTCAGCCGGAACATGCACAGCTGGCCGATCTTCATCCCCGGCCACAGCTTGATGGGGAGGGTGGCGAGGTTGGACAGCTCCAGGGTCACGTGGCCGCTGAAGCCCGGGTCGATGAACCCGGCGGTGGAGTGCGTGACGAGTCCCAGCCGGCCGAGCGAACTCTTGCCCTCGAGCCGGGAGGCGAGATCGTCGGGCAACGTGATCACTTCATACGTCGAGGCGAGCACGAACTCCCCCGGATGAAGAATGAACGGCTCGTCACCGTCGGGCTCCACGAGCCGCGTCAGATCCGCCTGCTCGACCGAGGGGTCGATGTGCGGGTACCGGTGGTTCTCGAACACCCGGAAATACCGGTCCAGCCGCACGTCGATGCTCGACGGCTGCACCATGGATTCGTCGTAGGGATCGATCCGTACCCGGCCGGCGTCGATCTCGGCCCGGATGTCCTTGTCTGAGAGAAGCACGTAGCGAGGATACGCAAGGCGCGCGGAGCCGTGACAATCGTGACGACTCCGCGCGCCCGGGGTTACCGCGGGAGTCACCGCCCGCTTACCGTGTGTCCCGCCGCTGCCGCTGCTACCGCTTCTCCAGCGTGACCGGCACGGCGCTGCGGAGCCGGGCACACCGTGGACACCTCACGAGCCGGCCCGGGCCGAGCCGGCCGGCCTGCTGCATCGGGAACGAAGTGGTGCTGAAGACGTGCCCGTCCGCGCAGCGGACGACGGTGCGTTCCATCAAGTCCCTTATGTCCCTTCCCCAAGAGCCTCGCCGGGCTCTCTGGCCTGACGACAAAAGCCACATTACGGGATCAAAGAAACGACTCTCCAGGCGGCACTCCGGCCGCACCGGGACCCTCCCCCACCTCTCCACCGTAATCCCCAACTCCGCCCGCCCGCAGCCGGATCCCTCCCCTGAAACGGGCTCAGTACCCCGGAGCCGAAGCACCAGGGGTCCGCGATGATGTACAGTGAGCGAGCGTCGGAACACCGACCCCTCGGGGCCACCGAATCCGACTTACGCGGGTGTAGTTTAATGGTAGAACATCAGCTTCCCAAGCTGAGAGCGCGAGTTCGATTCTCGTCACCCGCTCCACGAAGAAGGCCCAGGTCATCGACCCGGGCCTTTTTGCTGTGCTCAGCGATCACTCGCCGCGTGAGGCGTACGAGGCCAGCAGCCGGGCCGCCGAGAGCGGCAGCCCGACCGTGGACCAGTACGCCGCCGGGTGGGCGTGCCGGGCGTAGGCCGCGCCGCCTATCACGGCGAGCGGTCCGCCCAGCTCGGCCATCGTCACCAGGTCGGTCACGTCGATCAGCCCGCCTGAGCCATCTGGAACGCGCCGGGCATGACGGCCGTGGCACGGTAGGCGATGCCGTGCCGCTCCCGCCCGTTGAACACGCTCTGCCAGGGCCGGGCGACGAGGCCGGGGAGGGAGACCGGGGCACCGACGGCCAGGCCGTCCGTCACACCGCTCTCGGGGATGGTGACCTGGATCAGCGACGACTCTCCTTCGTCGATGTAGACGACGCCGATGGTCATCAGCGCCTCACCGCTCACGGCGTCCTTGGCGATCTCGCCGGTCTGCCGGTCGCGCACCTTCGGCGCCGGCGCTTCGGTGAGCAGGATCGTGGCGGTCGAGGCGTCAACGCGGATCACACGCACAGAGGTTTCTCCTTCTGAGTCGATCAACTCGTCACCTGACAAGTTGACTTAGCAAGTTCGACCTAAGGATGCCAGGTTGACTTGTCAAGCTTGATTCGCAAGTGTTTGAGGCGCCGTCAGGCGGCTCAGTTCAGGCGGTAGGTGTCTTCCAGTTCCTGCCGGTCGGCAGGAAGAAGCACGTCAGAGACTTGCAGCGCCCGCCCGGAGGCGTCGCAGGCGATCACGAGGACGCTCAGGACAGGGACATCATCAGGCAGCCCCCCAAGCAACTCGGCTTCAGCGGCATCGGCCAAACGCGCGGACACCCGCTCCGTCACGTGGTCGAAGCGGACCTTCTTGCGCGCCTCCAAGTGCTCGCGCACGCCGGACGTCAGCGCGCCCTCGTCAGCCAGGTCGGTTCCGTCGACAAGGTCGGCAGGGAAGTACGACGAGGTCAGCTCGACCGGTTCGCCGTCCTCTTCCACCACGAACCGGCGCCTGAGCACCTTGGCCCCCTTGGGCAGCCCCAGAGCCGAGGCCACGCGCGCCGGCACGGCCACTTGACCGACGTCGACCAGGCGCCCAGGGGTCCGCGACTCATCGCGCGCCAGAGCTTCGAGCCCGCGCCGATCCTTCTCTTCGACGACCGCGGGACGCCCGCGCACGATCGTCCCGTAGCCCTGCCGAGACTCCAGCCAGCCGTCCCGCTTCAGCAACTCCAAGGCCCGCACGACCGTGGGGCGGGACATCCCGAACGACTGCACGAGCTGGTTCTCGCTGGGGACCCGCGTGCCAGGCGCGTACGTCCCGTCCTCGATGCGACGTTGGATCGTCTGCGCGAGGCGCACGTACTTGGGTGCCTCCACTTCATACGCCATGAACGCCGCCGCCTGTCAAGATTGGCCAAGTCAACCGGTCAACCAGACTAGCGACATTCCTACTGTGGCAGTAGAAGCAGGGCACCCCTCCCTCAGGAAGGCCAGGCATCGGCCACCACGAAGGAGACCACCGTTCCACCGAAGCGACTGGGCCCGGAGTGCCACGACTCGGCGATGGAGTCGACGAGGAGCAGCCCGCGCCCGTGCGCGTCATTGGCGTCCGGCCGACGAAGACGCACGCTCGCCGGGAATCCGGGGTTGTGCACCTCCACACGGAGTGAGGTTCCCTCCCGGAACCACTCCACGCGTACGACCCATCCCTCGTCCGACCGCCCGTAGAGGATCGCGGTGGTGACCAGTTCCGAAATCATCAGCGTGCAGTCGTCGACCGAACAGGCCGGGTTATAGGGGGCGATGAACTTCCGGAACCAGCGCCGGGCCCGCGGTACAGACTCCGCAGTCGGGTGCAAGCTCATTGCTCCCAATCGCGGCGAGTCCTCGCAGGGATAGCGGTCGATCGTGTAGGTCATCGCGCTCACTCCTTGCCGCTGCCGTCGCAGTCGAGGCAGCGCCGCTTCGATGTGGCACGGGTGCGGTCGTTGGCCGCCGAGAGCGCCAGAGCCGTACGGGAGCCGACGCGCTTCCATCCGCGCCCCCGGCACCCTCGGCAGTTGCTGAGCGCCCCCTCGTCCGGCCGCTGACTCATCACGCCATGCCCCCTCTCCTCAAGTGGCCTTAGCCACTTTGTGGATAGTGGCATTAGCCACTCTGAGCGTGCAAGCGGTTCAGCAGAACCACCGCTCACTTCAGGTCAGCGGGTAACCCTGCTCGAAGGCCCAGCGGTGCGGCGGATAGGTGGCTTCGGCGAACTCGAGCGGCCGGTCCTGGAGGTCATAGACGACGTGGTGGACGATCAGCACCGCCGACGCCGGGGCGAGGCGGAGTTCCTCCGCTTCCTCATCCGTGGCCTGCCGCGCACACATGCGGTCCTCGGCGTAACTCCCCTGTCGACCGGTCATGTTCTCGACGTACATCAGAGTCCCCTCCTGGATGCGCTCGGCATCCAGGAGCTTGGGCGCCCGCTGGCCGACATCCGGCGCGAACCACGAGGTGGACAGGTTGATCGGCCCGTCCTGGTTGTTCGTGACGCGACGCCGGTGGACGGCCCGGCGGTCCTTGGCCAACCCCAGCGCTTCGGCCACATGGTCCGGCGCATCCAGCCAGCCGGCCGACGTGATCACCGCGTACTCACCGGCGGTGTAGATCTTGCCGGTCTGCCGAGCCCGCCCGTACAACTCCCTTGCACGCCGGTTCACTTCGAGGCTGCGCACGTAGGTACCCGAACCCTGACGCTTCTCGACCAGGCCCTGATGACTCAGCGCCTCCAGGGACCGGGCGGCCGTCGGCCGGGAAACGGACCAGTCGGCCGCCAACTGCCGCTCCGAAGGAACCTCGTCCCCCGGCCGCAGATCACCACGCAGGATCTGGTCACGGATGTAATGAGCGATCTGGAGATACTTCGGCTGAGTCTCCTCGATCTGCGGCATGTCCCCTCCTGGGTCGACAAGTGGCTATAGCCTCTGGCCACTATAGGGTGAGTGGTCAACCCCGGAACCCGTAGGCTGAACGCATGACGCGGTTGATCGTCGCAGCGGGAGGCGGAGGCGACACGGTCGCCGCCGCGATGCTTGACGCGGGTCTCTACGGCGAAGAGGACCGGGCGGTGATCCTCACGTACGCGTGGGACCGCCTGTTGATCGACCCGGTACCGGGGCCTCGGGGAGCGGACAACTTCACCGGCCTACTTCCGATGACTCCCGCTGTGCGGCAGGTATCGGCGGGGACCCGCCCCGTCGCTCCGGCAGGCTCGACCCTCCCCAGGCTCGCGGCAGAGCTCCCGCACACCTTCGCTCTGCTCGACCCACACCACGGCGTGGAAGGCGTCACCCGCCAACTCGAAGAACTCATCAGCCACTTGTCCCCCACGTCGATCGATCTCCTGGACGTGGGCGGCGACATCCTGGCCCGGGGCGACGAGCCCACGCTGAAAAGCCCCCTGGCCGACGCGCTCACCCTCGCGGCGTGCTGCCAGGTCAACGCCCCCGTCCGACTCCTGGTCGCCGGCCCCGGTCTGGACGGCGAGCTTCCCCCGGACGACTTCCGCGACCTGCTCGGCCCCCTCGTCCACACCTTCACCGCGGCAGATGTGGACAGACTCGGCACGGTCCTGGACTGGCACCCTTCCGAGGCAACCGGGATGCTCGCAGCCACCGCCCGAGGCGTCCGCGGAACCTGCGAGATACGAGACGCCGGCCTGCCCGTCCACCTCACGGACGAGAGCCCGACAGTCCACGAAGTCGACCTGGACGACGCCGTCAGCCGCAACCAGCTCGCCCGCGCCATCATGACGACCGAGACACTCGACGAGGTCGAGGCCCACAGCCGCGATGTCTGCGGCTTCTCGGAAATCGACTACGAACGCAATAAGGCCACATGGCTGAAGGACCAGCCGCCGACGGACCTGAACCCGGACACCGTCCTGGCCCAACTAGGAGTGTTCGAGGCGGAAGCCACTGGCCGCGGAGTGACCCACACGACGTTCCGCCGCATCACCGAAGCCCTCAACTACAGCGGTACCCAGCGCGAGAACCTGCGTGAACTGCTGATCAGCAACCGTCCGGAGCAGTACGAGGCACCCTTGTGGCGCATGGCCAACCGAGCTGAGTAACAACCTTCTTTACGGGTTCAAGGCCCGCGCACGGCGCGGGCGCGCGCCGCCTCTGCGGCGCGGCCTGCCTCCTGTCTTCGCCCCGGCTGGCCGCGCTCG
This sequence comes from Streptomyces sp. NPDC045022, assembly GCF_056432605.1. Lineage (NCBI taxonomy): Bacteria > Bacillati > Actinomycetota > Actinomycetes > Kitasatosporales > Streptomycetaceae > Streptomyces > Streptomyces sp. NPDC045022. The sequence goes on along the minus strand of NZ_JBWKIR010000004.1, from coordinate 472,897 downwards.
GCGGCGCGCTCGGCGGCTGCGGGCACGTCGTAGGGAGAAACCCTCTATGGCTGGGGCGGTCGGCTCCACGGCTTTAGGCAGCCACTTTGGGGCGAGCCTCTAAGATCATGGCCCCAACGTCGTGCTTTACCGGGCAGGTCCACAGACTGCCCGACGCGCCGCAAGCTTACGGGGCCATGATCACTCGCCCCAAAGCAGCTCCAGCCCAAAGCCGCTCCTCCGACCTCGTATGGCACTCCGGAGGACTCGTTGTCATCCAATCCTAATCTGTTGCCCAGTCAACGACTTGGCGCCCCCCTTGCCACTTTGCGACCCTTCACGTGCTGCGCCATGATGGAAGTCAGGAGGGCGAGAGCTGAACTAACCGAATCAGTCAAGAAGTTGAACTAGCACTGAGTGCAGGCAAATTATGAGCGCTTCCACTCCTCGTCAAATAGTCGTGGTTCATGGCGACGCACTCGCTGACTGGGTTGTCGCACAACAAGATGAAGGCGAGCCCCGCCGCACGACAGGCCCGAAATGGCAGGATCGGCAGGGGGAAGTCCGACAGCGCGAAATTCCGGGTGGCACCCGTCTCCTCACGACGCTTATAGATGAAGTTTCGGACGATAACGTCTCCGTTTGGTCCCCCACTTCTTCCTGGGGCCACATCGACTGGTTCGACACAAAGATAAGCCATTACCACGCCACATTGGCACCATTCCCTGAAACCGAGAAGGTTGAGGATTTTAGCAACCTAGCAAACTTCCGTTGGCGTATTTCCGACGATCAAGGAATAAGCCGCAGGAGGCTGTGCAGGGAACATGACACCAAAGAGCACACGAAGTGTTACGGGAAAGGCGAGCCAGACAGCGCGGACCTAGTGGTGATCGCGGACGCAGGACTTAAGTTTTACGTAGATCACGAGTTGCCGAAGGCAATCAAGGACAACATGGAGAATCTTCCGTGGTTGATCCTCAAAATTGGCGGCGACGGGATGCTCGGCCGGAAGGACCACCTACGAGACGTACTCCACGAGCTGCGCCACAAGGTCATACTTGTTACAACGGCAGACGATCTTCGGCGCGTATCCGGCCTGAAAATAACGAGGGGCACGGCGTGGGAGCGAGCTGCGAGCGATTGCTTCAAAATATTCGAGTCAAATGAGCGGCTCAACCAGTACCGTTTCGTGGTCGTATCCTTTGGCCCTGCGGGCGTATTCTTGTTCGACCGAGATAAGCAGGCCGGTGGCCACTGTTCCATTTTCTACAATCCCGTGAAGGTAGAAGGGGCACCAGACTTCTGGCTTAACGGACGAATGTGGGGATACACCTCCACACTTTGTACCGCTATTGCTCTAGAGGTCCTGAAGAACGGTGCGGCGTCGCTTGGGGACTCACCAGTAAATGCTGAACTTATCATAAGGCGTGCAGTGCGGCGGGGCCTTAAAGCCATGCAGGAGGTCTATCGAAATGGATTCGGCCCCGTGATAGAAGAGGTCGCCGCCGGCCAGGTGGAGTCTGCCATGCCAGATTTCCCAACCTCAGCAATAAAGACTGCGCTGGAGATCGAGGAAAGCGAACTAGTCAACGATAAGAATATCGCGGAGGCGCAAGCCGCGAGTCGCGATATCGACTCGCTGCAGATGTTCGTCAGCGGGCTCGACTTGGAAGAGACTGCAAGGAAAATAATTTACTATGGAGCAGAGAAAGCCCTGGCAGACACAAGCATTCCGTACCTGAAATACGGGGACGTGATAACGGTGGATAGGCGAGAAATCGAGAGTTTCCAATCAGTGAGATCTTTGGTCAAGGAATACGCAGAAAGGACAGGTACGCGCATACGTCGCCATTGGCACAGGAAAGATGCGAGAGTGCCAGTCCCTCTGTCCATCGCAATGTTTGGCCAGCCTGGCTCTGGCAAGTCAACGGCGGTAAGGCAGGTTATCGGCTCGATTAAGGCTCAAGATAAGGAATTCACGTTTGAGGAATTCAACCTATCGCAATTCAGAAACCCTTCGGAACTGATCGATTCATTTCATCTACTGCGCGATGTCAGATTGCAAGGAAAGGTCCCGGTCGTTCTTTGGGATGAATTTGACAGCCATTTCGAGCGCCCCCTGGGCTGGCTCAGGTACTTCCTATCACCAATGCAAGATGGCACCTTCCAAGAAGGTAAATCGGTCCATCCGATAGGTCGGTCGGTCTTCGTTTTCGCTGGCGGGGTCGCGTCGAGCTTGGAAGAATTCCAGCCATCAGAAGAAGGCGATGTAGATTCCCAGGCCAAGAAGGATTTCAAAGCGGCTAAGGGGCCTGATTTTTTGAGCAGGGTTCGCGGAACTATGGAGCTGCAGGGGATCGATAAGCGCGACAGTGATCCTCTTTGGGTTATTAGAAGGGCCATATTGCTCAGGTCCATCCTGGAAAAGGACAGTATCTTGCTGCGGGAAGGCCGAAGCGGGGAAGAGGCTATCGACAAGGATGTTTTGAACGCTTTCTTGGGTGTCCCCAAATTCAATCATGGGGTACGCTCGATGCGCGCTATCGTGGCGAACAGTTCGCTTCTAGGTGAGCGGTTTTTCAGTAAGTCGAGCCTGCCTAACGCTACGCAGCTCGAACTTCACGTAAATGTTGATGATTTCTTGGGGGAAATGAGTGGGTAAGCCCACCGAGCATAAGACCCTCCCGGGCCGTCTGGGGGAAGGGTGCAGCTCAATAATGACCAACGTCGACGAGCGCTGATCGAGTATGCAGCCGCAGGTCACGGCCGCGATGATCAGTTGTCGATGAATGAAGCGCGGCCGGTAGGGCGCCGCACCGTCCGGATGGCCGTTGTGGTGTCACTGTTGGGGTGACACGCATGTGTACACACGTCCGACGGCAGTGACGGCAGCGCTGACGGCAACGACGGCGGATGCCAGCGGTACTCGACGGCCCAACACGGCATTGGCGTTGAACCGCCGACCTAGCCCACCAGCGCTTGCCCGCATCTTCGAAGCGCCTGGTCAACATGCATGGCCGCTTGGATAGCTTGCCGCCATGACCGATGACGTTGTTCTCCGCCTGGACCGTGCCAGCGCCGAAGACCTGTACGAGGTGCTGTGGCTGGTGGGCGGGCACCTTGCTGCCGGCGCGCCCATACCGGCTCTACCTGACGAGGCCAACGAGCGGCTGGGCCGCGTGATCAGGACGCTGGGCCACTCGTTGGGCAAGGGCGGGCCTCTGTAAACCCGGGCTGCGGGCCGTCCTGGGGCCGTTCGACGTCAGCCGACGCTAACCGACAACGACAGAAGCCCACGGCGTCTGAACTGGTCAGAGCCGTGGGCGTCGTCAGCCTCGCTGGTGGGCGAGGCCCGTGATCAGTAGACCGGCTACCGAGGCCATCCGCGTGGCGGTGTTCACTCGACGCACTAGCTTGCTGCCGTGCGCCCCCGCTGCGCCGCCCCTTCAGTGCTAGTGGCACCGAATCATGAACGCGCATGAGGGGATTCGGGAAGTACTGGGGTTGGGTTGTCTTCGCGGTGCTGGTCGCGGGCTGGTTGACCTTCGACTTCGGGCCGGTCGTGCTCCTGGTCCTGTCTGGGGCCAGCGCCTTCTACTTCTTCTTCAACATGCCTGTCTGGTGCGGAGCCGAGGGACGTGGCGGCACATGCCGCAACAACAGTCACGGAGTCCTCATGGGTTGCCACCTCCGCCAGCACAAGTGGCAGAAGCTCAAGATGCTCTTCCGGAGTGCTCGATGGGCGCGGCTCAGGCAAGAGCTGTTCCAGAACGCGACCACCACGCTGGCAAGCCTTGGTGGCATCCTCGCGGTGACGTCAGGGGTAGCGTCCACCTTGCAGCCCCTGTTCGGCGGAGGTTGGTAGCGGGGCTAGCTGACATCCACATCTGACATCAACGGCAGCGGACGGCAGCGGCCAGGCACATTCAGCGATGGAGCCCATCCTGTTGGCCATGGGGCACGGGGCACGCCGCGGACCGAACTCCTAAAGCGGTGCTCGCACACGCTGCGGCCCACGGCAGTGACGGCAGCGTTGAGTACGTGGCGATGCCGTTGAAGAACAGCCCGACGATGGCGGCGACAACGCCCAGCACCGTGCTGATAGTCGCCCACGGTAAGCCGCGCCGTGCTCCGTTATCCGAGGTAGCCCGGAGTGACGATCAGGGGCGCCGGCGGCTACGCCGCCACAGCGTCCGTACGGCAGGTGTCGCGCAACCCGAGCCGCCGGGGTTCCGCGTCAAACGCTGCCACGGGCAGCTCTCTTTCAAATCGGGTGCTCACACCGTAGCCGCCTGGAATCCTTGGACATCACTTCAGTAGCGCGACGGGAGCCGGCCGTTGATCATTCTCGATACAAGCATCCTCCGAACCTTCGCGCCGGACAGCAGTAGCGCTGATCTCCTGCTCGCCCTCCGCGCAACCGGCACTCAGCGCGTCGGAGTGCCTTGGATGGTGATGGAGGAACTAGCCGCGCAGCAGGCGATCAAATACTTGGAAAAGTACGACGCTGCAGCGCAAGCCCTTAAGTCCCTGCAGCAGGTCACTCCAGGAGGTTACACAGTTGAACTACCGCCATGCGATCCGGACGACGTCCGGGACTACTGGCGAGGGAAGTGGGGCGACATCTTTGAAACGATCCCCGTGAGTGAAGACGTCATGCGCCAGGCGCTCTTCCGTGAGGCGAACTCTCTGCCTCCTTGCAAAACTTCAAAGGGTGAAAAAACCGGTTCCCGAGACGCCGTGATCTGGCTCTCTGCCGTTCAGTACGCCCGGCAAAACCCATCGGAGACTGTCTACTTCGCCAGCGCCAACACCAAGGACTTCGGTGACGGCACCGACTACCCGGCCTCCATGAAGGGCGACCTCCACGGGATAGAAGACAGGTTCGTCCACTGGACCAATCTCGACCAGGCAGTTTCCGAATTCGCGAAGCCCACGGAAACCAACGAGGATCGCGTGGCAGAACTCCTCGCCACCCCGGAAACCTCGAAGCAGGCTGAAGCAGCACTCCAGGCAGGCGGATACCTCCCGACAGACGGCCGCTTCACGTGCACCGCGCTCATGCCGTCAGGTGAATGGTGGGCAGTCCCCGCTTACGGCTGGGCGACGCAAGAAACGGTGGTCGGTTACGTCGAAGCCCCACAAAAATTCCACATCGGCGATCAAGAGTGGTACGCAGCAAAGGTCCACTGGTATCTCACCGGCATCATCAACACCGATACCGGCCCGGTCGGGGCTGGCTGCCAAGTGACTGCATCTATGCTGTTCACCCCCGACACGCAAAACCCGAGGCTTACGGTGCTGCGTGCCGAATGGCCTCAGCCGCTGGGCACCGAGATCCTCAGCACTCTCACTGTGCCGGAGGTCGACCTCACTATGGCGGAGAGATTCACCTGGGGACAGGGATACTCACGCCCTGACCTCCACCCCTACCGCGGGCCTCGGTCTTATGAGGGAGCCGTACTCCGAAGCGGCATGTTGCCCGACAACAACCTCAAGGCCGATTGCGACGCCCCTCCCGGCGGTTGATCATCCGTCTCCACTACTCTCCGATCCTCCATCCGTGCGCCTGGGAAGGCGCCCCCCGAACGATCGACTGGTGGGCCGACGGCAGTGACGGCAACGCTGACGGCAACGACGGCGGACAGCAGCGGCACTGGGCAGCCCGGCATGGTTGGCGCCGGGTGCCATCGGCCCGCACCACCAGGGCATGCCCGCATCTTCTAAGCGCCTGGTACCCAGGGGTGCCCGCCCACAAGGAAGCGGTCATGCCACAGGCGTGCCAGATCGTGCGGGGAACCACGGGGAACACTGGGGAAGCAACGGACGTGCCGCCAGTCGGCGGCGCCCTTCCGCAGCAGGTCAGCCCCGCAGCGAGCCCTGATGACCTCAGCTTCCCAAGCTGAGAGCGCGAGTTCGATTCTCGTCACCCGCTCCATGCGAAACCCCCAGGTCGGAGACCCGGGGGTTGTTTGTTGTCCAGACCAGTGGGCGATGCGCACCACAACCGCACCATTGACTGCCGGTGGTCTCCTCGTTGGGGCGCGCGGTCCATCGGGACAGGCGTCCTGCTGCACGAGACGGCCTGGGCCGAGCGATTGAGCCAGGCCGCCGAGTTCCGTCCACACCTCGTGCGGCGCCGTGCCGAGGCCGACGACCGGCGACGGCACTACGAGCAGATCACCGAGCACTACCCCCAGATCACCGAGAAGCTCACGGACTGGTACCCATGGCTGGCGGACCCTGCGGACGACCGCCACGCCGTCACGCTGTGGCTGGTCCACCGCTGGATCGAGGAACGCTTCTCGACCGACGAGGAGGCCGTGCCCGCGGTACTGGCCGACGGCTTCGTGGCCCGCCTCCTCGACGTGGCACAGCCGATGGCGAGCGAGCCGCTCGGCGGCCGGGCGGAAGCACTCTCCACAGCGCTGCGCACGGTCGCCACGGGCCTCGCCGTCGGGACCCCCGCGGAAGACCAGCGGCTGCCGTACGAGGGCGAGCCCGAACTCAGTTGCTCGCGTCGGACAGCCTCGGTCGGCAGGCGAACCTCGACGAGGTTGGCTGGTTCAAGCTGGACGCCTCCTTGGACGACCGACGCGGGAGGCGCGAGGAGGAAAAGCTCTCCGAGACGGTCCGGCCCTGGCGGCTGGCCGTCCTCGGCCCCGAGTACCGCACCCGGAACGAAGCGGTTCCGCTGTCCTCTCCGGCCACCCCGTTCCACAGCCGGGCTGGTCGGACATCGCTGCGAAGGTCGAGGGCGACTGGCGTACCGCGGTTCTGGTGGCCCACGAACAGGACACCACCGTGGCGGAGGTGCTCCGCGCGACGCGAGGCCTGCGCATCGCCCATCAACGGCTGGCGGGCCGGCCGTCGTCGGTGACGGCGACCTGGAATGGAAACCGGAATTCATCGACTGGTACGTGATGAAAGGGCTCCTGGGCAGCAAGCCGGATCGGCTGGACGGCCTCTCCATCAGCATCTGGGGGCGCGCCCTGCCACCCAAGCGACGGGCCGCCAACGATATCTACTACCCGCACCCGCCCGAGGATCTCTCCGGCATCGCCCGGGCCTCCGCGAGTTTCCATGAGCCACTGGGCAAGCTGGCCGAGGCGTGCACCCGGTACGCGCCGTTCGTCGGCGAACCGCTGCGCGCCGTCCCGGAGTATCACCGCGACCACGTCTGCACGGACGCCGAGCTGAAGCTTCTGTACCTCCAAGAGGACAAGCACCACTGGCGACCCGCCGTCCACCCCTGGGACGTACCGGTGGTGGCAGCCACGACAGGCCTCGACGCGAATGAAGTACACCGGCGCATGGCGGCCGTCGGCGCCGTGGATACGCATTCTCCGGGGAGGACCCCAGCTGGGAAGGCGCCGACTATCCCGTACCGGCGACCTCAGCCGTGCTGTTCACCGGAAGCCAGCGGCTCCGGCAGCAGCTGTCGGTGCTGTGGAACACCGCGCAGCGGGAAGCCCAGAACCTGGGGCTGGGCACCGAACTCGTTGCCCCACGCCCGCCCAAGGCGCTGAGGAAATTCGTCCCGACGTGGGACGAGGTCGCCGCACTGGTCGACGAAGGCATGCGCGAGGACGTGGATTATGTGTGGTCCGAGATCTCCGGCCAGCCCCGTCCTTGGCGGTGGCCACGGCCAGGCCAGGCACTTGGCGGCCGAGGGCCCTGCGTCAGAGCGGGAGGTCGTCGGGAAGCACCCTGAACGCCTTGTAACGGCCCAACGGGCGTACGGCCCGGAAGTCTCGTCGGTCGAGGGTGAGAATCGCGTCCGTGTCGTAATCGGCGGCAAGTGCCACGTTCACCGCGTCGGCGAGGTCGAGGTCCAGCGTGCGGTAGCGGACACGGACGGACTGGGCGGCGCCCAGGTGGTCCTCCGTGATCTCCGGCAGGACGACACGACCCCGGCTCATCCAGCGCCGCAGGTCGTCGACCGCGCTGACGGCAGCCTCCCTGCCGAGTTCACGCGTCGCCACGTGATCCAGTTCGGCCAGCAGGAGCGGGGACATGACCAGCAGGCCGGCCGCCATGATGGCCTCGTTCGCCGCCTGGTGTTCCGGATGAGCCGAGTCCAGGGCCGCCAGAAGGCCGGACGTATCGGCGAGGACAATGATCACGCGGCGGATCCGGAGCCCGAGCCGGTCTCACGCCGGGCGGCCTCGGCGACCGTGTCGCGGACCTCCGACTTGGACAGCGTGCGCCCCTGCCCTTCAAACGTGCGCGAGAACAGCGGCTCGTCCCAGACCCGGTTCGCCATGGCTGCAAGGTGGATGCCCTGGCGGATGATCTCGGCCTCGCTTATACCTCGGCGCTTGGCGGCCTCCTTGATGATCACCAGGTCCTCGGGGTCCGCGTAGACGTTCGTGCGCTTCATGGGCATGTACCAAGCATAGTCCATGTACCGGAATGATGTATCTGCCCCTTTCCCGTTGCCGAGGGTCGGCCGAGCGCGCCTCATAGGCCGGGTCCATGGGCTTTTCAGCCCTCCGTAAACCCGGCCATGGTCGTCGCCGAGTTGTATCGGTACACCGTCGACGGCCTACCCGCATGGAAGCTACAGGCCCGCGGTCAGGGATGGGCAGACGGCCTCGACAGCCTCGCCCGCGCCTACGGAGTCGACGTCGAATGACAGTCCGGCGCACCATCGACCCGGCCTCGGCGGCGGAGGTCTTCCGACCGGCCCTGCAAGCCGAGTTGCAGGAGCGGCCCTACGCCTTCGACATCCAGGTGCAGCTCTGCACCGACCTGGAGCGGATGCCGGAGGAGGACACCACCGTGGAGTGGCCCGAACAGCTCTCGCCGTCCGTCACCGTGGCCAAGCTGCGACTGCCGCAGCAGGACATCTCCAGCCCGGAAAATCTGGAGAAGATGGACGCACTGTCCTTCACCCCCTGGCGGGTCACCGCCGAGCACGCCCCGCTGGGCGACATCATGCGGGCCCGCCAAGAGGTCTACAGGCACTCCTCCATCGCGCGCCACAAGCTCAACCAGCAGCCACGTACGGAGCCGCGCAGCGCCGACGAGGTACTCCGCCCGCCCCGATGAACGAGGTGGCGACACGACCTTGAGGGGGCGCCGGCGTGTGCCGGATCCGTGCCAGCCGGCGCGGGGAACCAGAGGGAAGACCGGGCGACAAGTCGACGGCCGACCAGCCGGCCGTCACGACCCGCGGCAGGTCAGCCCGACAACCGGCCACGGGTGACCCAAGCGCCGCCACCGCTTCGGTCACCTCGGCGGTGTCCCTCAGGAGCCGTCCTCGACCCTGCCGGTGAGGATCGGGCCGACCGGCGGCTCCTCGAAGCCGAACAGCTGGATCCGCACCGCCTCCTCCGGTTCGGTCACCTCGTCCGTGACGGTGGGTATGGCCACGTCAGCGCTGAGCTGACCAGCGGGGACGGTGGACAGCAGCGAAAATCCCGCCACCTTGGACAGAGGGCGCTCCGGGAGCGGCGACTCACCGTAGTTCTCCATCAGCCACTGCGGATCCACATCCGTGCTGGACAGCTCCGCGCCGCCGTCCGCCGGCAGGACGCTGAAGGGGACGAACATCTCCGTGTCGGCGGCCTCGGACAGGGACACCCGCCAGGTCAGGCTCCGCCCCTCGGTGACACGGTCCGCGACCGGTGTCACGCTCACCTCGGGCATCGGGTCGTCGTTCTGCACGGTCACACCGCCGTGGTAGGAGCCCACCACCGCGTGGTGCACCGCTTTCACCGAGACGTCGTGGGAAACCTCGTACGAGTAGCGGGTGTTGCCCTTCACCTCCACCGGCAGGTCGATGACGTGGCTGCCCGGCCGCACCGTCACCACCCGCGCCGTGGCCTGTCCGGCGACGTCGTCCTCGACGAACAGCCGGACCTGACCGCTGCCCTGGCCGGAGACCCGCACGGGGACCTGGTAGGTCCGGGTTCCGGAGTCCCCTTCATCGACCTTCAGCCGGCCGATGTCGACACGGGGGAGTGCGGCCGGACGGACGGCCGGTGTGCCGGGGCGCCAGCCCCAGGCGTCCATCAGCCAGGCCCGTCCGGAACGGTTGTGCGGGGTCAGTTCCAGGCTTTCGACCCTCCTCAGATCCAGCCCGGCCCGGGTTGCGGCGGTCAGCGGCACGCGGATCTCCTGTGCCCAGTACGACGCGGTCCGGTCGCTCCCCGGCAGCCCGACGGGACGGATCCGGCCCAGGGAAGCCCGGCGACCCGAAGCGTCGGTGACCGACACGTCCAGCTGGGTCCCGGTGGTGCCCGGCGGCACGATCATCCGCAGAGCCAGCGCCTTCGCGCCGGAGAGGGAGACCGGCTTCGCGGAACGCACCCGTACCGCGGAACCCGGCGCCGACCAGCTCAGGGCCACCGCGTGACGGCCCGGTTCAGGCCCCGGCTCCCATTCCGCGAAGTGCGGCGAAGTCCCGGTCCCGTCAGAGGTCAGGCAGGCGGCCGCCGGGTCGGAATCCACCGCCGAGCACAGCCGTCCGCCGCGCACGGTGACCGGGGCGTCCGGCAGGAAGGCGGCGCCGCGGTTCGCGCCGACGGCGTGGGTGAGTATTCGAGCGGGGTCCGCGGACGGCGCCCGCAGGTTCGAGCCGTCCAGCAGCGGTCGTACGCGATCGTCGCCTCCGACGAACAGACGGGCCGCCGCGGCGATGTACGTGGCGCCCGCGGCCTGTTGCTGTACTGCCGTCAACCGGGTGGCGCGGCCCGGCGAGCACACGGGGTCCGTCCGGCCGTCGTCCGCGAAGTCGTCCTCGGCCGGAGCCTTCGCCTGCCCCGGTGTCCACTCGCTGTTGAAGAAGTTGTGGTTGGCGCCGACCATGTAGACCGCGCTGTGCAGGGCCGCACCCCGGCTGACTCCGCGTGTGCCGTCCACGTACGTCTCACCCTCCAGGTCGGCGACGTCGCCGTCGCAGCCCGGCAGGATGGTCGTCGAGGGCACGTCGGGGGCCGGGTTCTGCCCGAAGGCGGTGGGACCGACGAGGACGGTGCCGCGGATGCGCCAGCGCACCACGCCGTGGTAGCCGTCCTGCTCGGCGGGCGGCGGGGTGATGCTGTCCGTGGCGGTCTGGTTGACTCCCTCCCCGCCGCGCGAGTGGCCGACCAGCAGCACCCGGGACAGGTCGGCTGTCGGCGCGCTGCGCACGATCGCCGGTGCCGAGGCCCGGTCGGCCGCCCAGTCCGCCCAGTGGGCGAGGTGCAGCCGTACGAGGGAGGAACGGGCCTGGGCCCCACCGTCCTCCAAAGCGTCCTGCGCGTTGATGCCGTTGGCGGACACGGACACCGTCACGTACCCCTGGGAGGCCAGCAGTTCCTGGTCGCGCAGATAACCCCGGTAGCTCGGCACCGGTTTCGAACCGGCCGGGCACGGCCATACGCCCGAGCGGTCGCCGTCGGCCGTGTAGCAGGTGTCGTGGCGGCCGTGCAGGAAGAGCGCCAGCGGCCGGCGGCCCGAGGCCCCGGTCGGTGCCACCACGACCGCCCGCATCTCCACAGGGGTGGACAGTCCGGGCAACCGCACCGAGGGCAAGGTGTATTCGCCGGTGACCGTCCTGAACCGGCCCGCTTTGCCGGGGTCGACGGCGTTGGCCGGCAACGCGGCGGGCTGCTTCGCCGCGGGTGCGGTGCGTCGGGTCCGCGTACCCGCAGCGACGCCTGCCTCGTCCAGACGGTGTCCCCCCGCCCGCGCTTGGAGATCCGTCCCCCGGCCCAGCCGCGCACCACGGAGGCCGAGCCGGAACGTGCGCCGGTCCTTCGCGGCCACCGGTCGGCCGAGGAATCGGTCCCCGGCGTAGAACTCGACGCCGGCGTCGGTCAGGGGCACCGGTTCGGCCGAGTGCCAGATCAGCTGCGGTTTCCCGGAGTCCTCACCGGTGATCTGCCAGTCGGCCGGGAGGTGTCCGTCGAGGCCGGTCTGCGATGGGGGCAGTCGGGGATCGCCGGTCTGCTGGGCGGCGGCCGGCCCTGGCGCCCCCAACGCTGTCGCGAATACCGCCGCGGCGGCGACCAGCATGCGCCGGCTACGTATCAATGTGCCACTCCTGCTCGGTACTTGACGGGCGCCGCGGCGTTTCCGGGGCGCTCTTCCTCTTCGCCTCCCACTGCTCCCGTCAGCGTTCGAGGGAGGCGGCGTCGCCCATGACGATCACCGGGTGCTGGGCGGGGTCGAGGGCGCGCAGCAGCTCCTTCATGTGCCGCTTCGCCACACTCACGCAGGCGTGCGTGGGGCCACCGTGGTCGACGTGCAGCCAGATGCCTCCGCCCTTGTCCGCGCCGAGCGGACGGGTCCAGTCGAGGGGGGAGGTGCCGGGCTTGTGGTTGTAGTTGATCGCCACGACGTAGTCGAAAGAGCCCGCGAGCGGCTCGCCTTCGTAGCCGGTGCCGTTGATGGTGAATCCGCGCCCGTGGTCGTACGTCAGCCTGGTGCCGGGGTCGGGCAGCAGTCCGCCGGCGTCGGTGAGGGGGAACACGCCGATGGGTGAGCGGAGATCGCCGACGTGGTGGTCGTCCGTCCAGCCTTTGAGAGCGTTGTGAGCCGGCCAGGTGGCTCCCGGCTCCCAGCCCGCGCCGGTGCGCCGGTACAGCACCACCCGCGAGGTCGAGGAGTTCTTGCCCCGGCCGGTGACCAGGACGACCTGGCGTGCGTTGCCGGGGATCCGGGCCAGCGTCCGGGGCCCCAGGCCCGGCAGCCGCGTGGGGCCGGTGCTCTTGGAGGACGCCTGCCCGGGTCTGGCCTGGGTCGTGCCGGGGGTGGCGGACACGGTGGCCGGTCCGTCATGCGCACCCACGGCCGCCGACCGGCCGTCGTCGGCCGTCATGACGCCCGTCCCCGTTCCGCCACATCCGGTGAGCGTGACGAGCAGGGCCAGGGTGGCGGCGGGTATCCCGGGACGACTGCCACCGCGGGTTGTAGAGGTGGTCGCTTGTCGATTGCCGGCCGAGGCACGAAGGCACCGGCGTACGGAAGGGCGACGAGTTGATGAAGCCATGATCGTCAGACTGCAGGAGGCGTGTGAGGAACTGGTCAGCTCCAGTTCCCCGGCCCGAAGTCGCGACCGGCCGGCAGGCATGCCGGGATCGGCGATGGCGAGGCGGCCGGGTTGCTGCGGTGCATGAGATCTCCGCCGTGCGTGTCGGGAGGCGTGTCACCGGGTCGCGGGAAAGCAGACGTTGGTGCGCGGGAGCACGGTGAGTCGACGCGCTCGGACGTGAGCGCAAGGGACTGGGCGGCGGACTCTTTCGCGACCGCGGCCAGGAGCGTGGGGACCAGCCTGACGAGCAGCCAGGTAAGCGTCGATGGCGGGGCTGACGTCGTCATCCAGGAAAAGGACGTGGTCCCCGCACCGGCCGGGTGCCGCGGCAGCCACAGGCGCACCGGCACCGAGACACCCGAGAACAGGAGCAGTCGCGACAGCGGCGTATATACTTGATGACAAGTTTTATATCCACGGAGGTGTATTCGATGACTCGCACGGTGATCGACCTCGACGATCAACTGGTCGCCGACGTGGCCAAGGCCCTGGGCACCAGCACCAAGAAGGAGACGGTGAACACCGCGCTGCGCGAGGTGCTGGAGAACCGGCGGCGTGCTCTGGCGCTCACCCGCCTGCGGGCGGCGGCGGCCGAGGGCGCCTTCGATCTCGATCTCCTTGACGACAAGGGGAACTACCGTCGGTGAACGCCGCGCAATTCCTGATCGACACGAGCGCCCTCGCCCGCCTGCTGCGCGGCGACGCCGAGCAGTACGGCTGGGACCAGGCGGCGGCAGCCGGACTCATCGCCACGTGCCCCATCACCGAGCTGGAATTCTTCTACAGCGCCCGTTCCGCCGCCGACCGTGCACAGGGCATCGAGGACCTGCGCCTGCTCTTCGGCTGGGTGCCGGTCGACGACCGTGCCTACGGCCGCGCCTGGCAGGTCCAGGAGGTCCTCACCCAGCGCGGACAGCACCGCAGTGCCGGAGCCGTGGATCTCGTGGTGGCCGCCACGGCCGAACTGCTAGGGCTGACCCTCCTGCACCGCGACCGGGACTTCGAACGCATCGCCGCCGTCACAGGACAGGCGCTCCAGTGGTACGGGCCGGAACCCGGCAAGTGAACCAACGGCCGAGGGACGACTGTCCCGTGGGACGTCTTGGAGGAGTGGCCGGTAGCGCAGGGCGGCGTCGGCCATTTCCTGGAGTTCGCCGCGGCCGGCACCGCTCGCGGCTTGTACGGCGATGCCGTAGGCGAAGGTGGTGAGGTAGCGGGCCAGCAGCCCCGGATCGGTCTCGGGGGCAGGTCGCCTTCGTCGACGGCTCGCTGGAACCGTTCTCGGACGCAGGAGTAGCCGTTGCTGCGCCAGGCGACGAGGAGGCCACGGACTTCCTGCCCGGAGTTGCTGGTGGTCAGGGCGCCCTGGAAGCCCAGGCACCCACGCGTTTTACGGTCCCTGCACAAGCGAGCCGACCGTCATTCATGAGACACACGTGATCGCGCGGCCCGGGATGGCGAGTCCTCGGATGCCGTGCGCGATGCCCCATCCCCCGTATGGGAGCAGCCCCAATGTGCTCTCACCCCTGCTTGCCGGGGAAGTTCCCAGCGGGGGACAGTGCCGTCTCCGGGAGGGCTCCTTTACGTGCTCAGCAGCCGGTTGAAGAAGGAACGGTAGCGGCGCAGGGCCCCGCGCAGTTCCTCCGTGTCGACCTGCTCGCCCTGGCCCCACTGGGCCTCCAGGTCCTTCTTGTGCTGCGCGAAGGTGGAGGCCAGGGTCTGCATGACGTCCGCGACCAGGGCGTCGGCCTGGTGCACGGCCTCACGGGGGTCGTCGACGAACCTGTTCTGGATGTCCTGCCAGCGGTCGCGGAAGCCGTGTTCCTCGTCGTCGGTCAGCAGCTGCGGGGCTTCGTCCTCCGAGGTGCCGGAACCCCCTGACGTTCCGGCTTCGCTCGGGACGTCGGTACCGGTCGCGTCGGTGGCGGACTCGCCGCCCGGCTGCTCGGCCTGCGCCGGCTCGGTGCTCTCACCTGGATAGGTGGGGGCTCCGGCTGACGTCGACTCCGGCCCGGTGCCGGCCGGCTGGGCGAGGTCGTCGGTGGACAGGCCGGCCGTACGGTTCGTTTCCTCGTTGCTGTGCATGGCGTTCCTCCATGCGGCATGGTGATCGGTGTCAGGACGGGGAGGGCTGCGACCGGCCGCCGCCGTCGGAGAGCAGCTCGTCGAACAGGGCGCGGTAGTGCACCATGGCGCCCCGCAACTGCTCGGTCGTGGCCCGCCTGCGCGTGGAGAGCGACTCCACCTCGTGTGCGGCCCGGTAGTGCTCCAGCGTGGCGCCGTGTTCCACCGACAGGTCCTTCAACTGCTGGCCGAACCCTTCGGTCGGATAGCCGCGCTCGTGCATGAGGGAGGTCACCAGCCGGTCGGCGTCGTGCACCGCGTCCTCCGGCCGGTCGACGAACTCCTGCTGGACGCTGGTCCACTCCCGCGTGTAGCGGTCCCGGGATCCGGGGGGCAGCGGCTTGATCTCCAGTGAGTCGTGGCGCCGCTCGCGAGCCCTCAGCTCACGCTCGCCGGCGAGCCGGCTGTCGGCTCCCTCGACCGTCCGGTCGTACTCCGGCCCGAAGCGCTCACGGAGGCGACGGCGCCGCATCAGCATCGAGGCCGCCACGGCGGCCAGAGCGATCACCACCACGAGAGGGATGATGATTGCCAGAAGCGTTCCCGTTGACATGGGTACACGCTCCCCACGGAGTAGTGATGTGCACTCCAAGAGTGCCCCATTTTGGGGCTTTTACCCCTTTCTTCGTGATTGGTTGCCGGTGACGTCCTTGCGCGTCACGCCCAGGTACACGACCAGACCGAGGATGACCGCCAGGAACAGCGCGCTGGTCAGCACGGTGCCCAGGCCCAGGCCGCCGTCACCCGTCGGCTGGGAGAGATAGTCGCCGATCGACGCGCCGAGTGGGCGCGTGAGGATGTAGGCGATCCAGAAGCTCCACACCACGTCCAGGCCCAGGGCGAAGTGCGCGACGGCCACCGCGGCGATGGCCGCCGCGAACAGCACGGCGGCCAGCCAGTAGCCGAGACCCATGCGCTCGGAGACCAGGTCACCGGCGGCGGTGCCCAGAGCGAAGGTGAACAGCACCGCCAGCCAGTAGAAGGCCTCGCGGCCGGTGGTGTCGATGTCGTGGATCGACAGCGTCCGCTCGCGCCGGTACCAGACGACGAACACGACCGCGAGGACGATCGCGAACACCGCCGTACTGGTCTCCAGCGGCACCCCCACGTTGTCGGTGAGGTTGTCGCTGACCAGCGTGCCGACGACGCTGATCAGCGCGACGGCGAGCCAGTACACGCCGGCCCGGTAGGCACTCGTGCGGAACTGCGCCACCAGCACCACGGCCAGCAGCGCGCTCATCAGCACGGACACTCCGGTCAGGCCGAGGCCGGCCTTCTCGTTCAGCAGGTCGGCCGCGGTCTCGCCCACCGTGGTGCACAGCACCTTGATGATCCAGAAGTAGAGGGTGACCTCGGGCACCTTGTTCCAGCGCGGGCGGTGCCCCGCCGGGGCAACAGGCTCACCGGCCGGGATCGCGGATGTCTCCGTCTCATAGGTCATGGAAGCGACCGTGCCACTGAACACCTGAACGCATCCTGACCGGCGGCCGCGGACCCGCCGCCACCGTGGCCGGGCCGCCGGTCAGTCCGGGTGCGGCCGGGCCAGGCCGTGGTCGTAGGCGAAGATCACCGCCTGGATGCGGTCGCGGGCCCCGATCTTGGACAGGACGCGGCCGACATGCGTCTTCACCGTGGACTCCGACAGCACGAAACGCGTGGCGATCTCGCCGTTGGTCCAGCCCTTGCCGATGGCGACGAGGATCTCGCGTTCGCGGTCGGTGAGGGCGCTCAGGCGCGGATCCTCGGCGGAGCCGTCGCCGCCGGCCGGCACGAGACGGGCGAATTCGTGCAGCAGGCGGCGGGTGAGCGCGGGTGCGATCACCGCGTCGCCGACGGCCACGGCGCGGATGCCGGCGAGGAGTTCCTCGGGGCGGGCGTCCTTGAGAAGGAATCCGCTGGCTCCGGCGCGCAGGGCCGCATGAGCGTACTCGTCGAGGTCGAAGGTGGTCAGGACGAGGACGCGGGAGCGGTCGCCGGCGGCGACGATGCGGCGCGTGGCCTCGATGCCGTCCATGCCCGGCATGCGGACGTCCATGAGGACGACGTCCGGGCGCAGTTCGGCGGCCTTGCGCACGGCTTCGGCTCCGTGGGCCGCCTCCCCGATCACCTCCGTCCCGGGCACCGAGTCGAGAAGCATGCGGAAGCCGTACCGCTGGAGCGGCTGGTCGTCCACGACGAGCACGGTGGTCACCGGGCACCGTCCTGGGGGGTGAGGTCGAGGTCGGCCCGTACCGTCCAGCCGGTGCCCGCGGGGCCCGCGCTGACGTACCCGCCGTAGAGCGCCGCCCGCTCCCGCATGCCCACCAGGCCGTGCCCTTCCTCGTTCGCCGTGCGGGGGCGGCCGGCCGGGGCGGGCGGGCCGGAGTCCTGGACGGTGACGGTCAGCCGCGTGTCCTCCACGGCGATCGCCAGGTTCGCACGCGCGCCGGCGCCGACGTGTTTCAGGGTGTTGGTCAGGGCCTCCTGCACGATGCGGTAGACCGTCAGCTGCACCCCGCTGTCGAGAGCGTCGACGTCACCGGCCGTCCGGTAGACGACATCGAGGCCGGCGGCGCGCACCCCCGCGCACAACGCGTCGATGTCCGCGAGAGAGGGCTGCGGGCTCAGCTCGGCGTCGCCCCGCGTGCCGTCCGCCTCGCGCAGCACGCCGAGCACCCGGCGCAGTTCGCCCAGCGCCTGACGACCGCTGTCGCCGATGAGGCGCAGGGCCTCCCGGCCGCGTTCCGGGGCAACGGCAGTGGCGTAGGCACCCGCGTCGGCGAGGGTGATGATGACGGACAGGTTGTGGCCGACGATGTCGTGCATCTCGCGGGCCACCCGCGCCCGTTCGGCCGCGACGGCGAGCCTGCCCCGCTGATCGCGTTCGGTCTCCAGCCGGGCCGCGCGCTCCCGCAGCCCGGCCAGCTGAGCCCGCCGGATGCGGATCACCAGGCCGAGCGCGAGGGCCGCGGTCGCCGTGCTGAGCAGGAAGAAGAGCGCGTCCCCGACCGGCACCACCGCCGAGACCCGCGCCGCGACCAGGCCCAGCGCACCCGCCATGACCGCACAGGCCCACGGCAGCTGCCGCAGCCGCCCGTGCAGGGCCAGGCTGTACAGGGCGACGAAGAGGGCGACGTCCGCACGGAGCGCGGCGCCCAGGGACCACTGGGCGACGAACACGGCCGTGACGGCGCCGAAGGCCACCGCGGGCGCCCGCCGCCGCCACAGCAGCGGCAGCACCAGCCCGCCCTGCAGGACCAGCATGCCGGGCGTGGGCAACCGGGTGACCGCCAGGCGGAAGCGGCGCGGGCCGTCGCCGTCCCCATGGCTGCCGTGCAGCAGATCCGGCAGGCAGAACATGAGGACCACCAGGACCACCACGGCGGTGTCCAGCACCCACGGACGGGCCCGGTCGGCGTGCCGCAGCCGCCGGCCGGCCCGGCCGAGCCGGGCGACCAGCGGCCCCATTCCGCCGAGATCATCGGTGGTCACGGAGGTCACCGGACCATGATGCGGGGCGTCGCCGCTCAGACGTCGCTGCGCAGCAGCCGGTAGGCCGCCGCTGCCAGCGCCGATGCCGTCCAGCCGAGGAAGACCAGGAGCCCGGCGGAGGGCGACAGGGTGGTGGAGTCATGGGTCAGCGCGAAGATCGACTCGCCCGCGTGGCTCGGCAGGTAGGGGGTGATGTCGCCCTGCCACGAGGCGGGCAGCAGGGAGACCAGTCCGGGCACCAGCATGAGGGCGGCGACCAGCACCGAGATACCGCCGGCGACGGACCGCAGCAGCGCTCCGAGGGCGGTGCCGATCACGCCGACCAGGCCGAGATAGAGCCCGGCGCCCAGCAGGCTGCGTACGACGCCGGCGTGACCGAGGCCCATGGCGGCGGGCGTGCCGGACACGATCCGGCTGCCGACGAGGAAGGCGGCGAACGCGCCGACGACACCGACCACCAGGGCGATCAGGCCGTACACCGCCGCCTTGGACCACAGCACGGGCAGCCGGCGCGGTACGGCCGCGAGGGTGGAGCGGATGGCGCCGGTGGAGTACTCGCCCGCCGTGACCAGCACGCCGAGCACGCCGAGTGCGAGCTGGGCGAAGTTCGTGCCGAAGAGGGACAGGCTCACCGCCGTCCCGGACGCGAGGTCGCGCTCCAGGGGCCGGCCGGAGCCGATCCCGGACCGGTAGTGGCTCGCCGCGATGACGCCGAAGGCCACGAGGAACAGCAGGCCGAGGCCGAGGGTGATCCAGGTGGAACGCAGGGACCAGAGCTTGGCCCACTCGGAGGCCAGTACGCGCCGTCCGGTCACCCGGTGGTCGGGTCGAGCCGGAGCCGCCGGGGCGGACTCGGGGCTCTCGGGTGTGGCCGTGAGGGTGCTCATGCCGCGCTCCCGGAGGTGTCGGTGCCGGTCGCGGAGCCGTGGTACTCCACGGCGTCCCTGGTCAGTTCCATGAATGCCTCCTCCAGCGACACCTCCTTCGTGGTCAACTCGAACAGGGGAATCCCGTGCTCGGCTGCCTTCAGCCCGATCTGGCGGGCGGACACCCCGGTGACCTGTAGTTGCTCCGTGCCGACGCGGCCGGTGATCTCCACGCCCGGCCCGGCGAGCACGTCCCGCAGCCGGGCGGGGTCCTGCGTCGCGACGTGCACGGTGTCGCCTCCCGCCGCACGTACCAGGTCCTGCACGTTCGTGTCGGCCAGCAGCCGTCCCCGTCCGACGATGATCAGGTGGTCCGCGACCAGCGCCACCTCGCTCATCAGATGCGAGGAGACGAACACCGTGCGCCCCTCGGCCGCGAGGGAGGTGAGCAGGTTCCGGATCCAGCGGACGCCCTCGGGGTCGAGCCCGTTGACGGGCTCGTCCAGCATCACGGTCCGCGGATCGCCGAGCAGGGCCGCCGCGATACCGAGCCGCTGTCCCATGCCGAGGGAGAAGGCACCGGCCCGCTTCTTCGCGACGCTGCCGAGACCGGCGAGTTCGACGACCTCGTCGACCCGGCGGCGCGGGATGCCGTGGGTCAGCGCGAGCGCGCGGAGGTGGTTGTAGGCCGAGCGGCCCGGGTGGATGGACTTCGCCTCCAGGAGCGCCCCGACCTCCCGCAGCGGCGCCTGGTGCCGGGCGTAGCGGTGGCCGTTCACCGTGACGGAGCCGCGCGTCGGCGCGTCCAAGCCGACGATCATGCGCATCGTCGTGGACTTGCCGGCTCCGTTGGGTCCGAGGAATCCGGTCACCGTGCCCGGCCTCACGGTGAAGTCCAGACCGTCGACGGCGGTTTTCTCCCCGTACCTCTTGGTGAGCTGCTGTGCCTCGATCATTCGCGTCCTCGCTTTCGGGCTCCGGCGCCCGGCACGCCCGACGCCTCCTCCCTCACGCTAAGACCGCGATCTCCGGATCCGGTGGTACCGGGGAACCGAACGCCGCCGGACGGGTGGTACCGGGGTACTACGGCTGCGGCGGCCTCGCCGGTCGGGACGGCGGCGAGGGGGCACTCGTCGAAGCACGGGTGATGTGACCTTCGTCGCGCAGGGGGTCCGGTGCGTTCACCGTGTCCGATCCGCCGGCGCAGAGGGTGGCGGTGCCTGCCCCATCGCCGGAGGTCATGGCGCTGCGGCGGAAAGGCGCGGCAGGAACACGCGCCCGCGGGTAGCAATATCTGTGTCCGCGACATGAGAAATAGGTGTGGCGCACGGCGAGTATTCCCTCGACTGCCGACGGGATCGGAATTGGCGACCACGCAGGGCCGATCGCACCGTGCTACTGTCGACGTCAGTTGCAGGTGTGGTTGCCAGAAGGTTCATTTTCCGACGGGGTAATCATCACGGCGACAACAGGAATCCGCACAGGGCGAATTCCCGACACCGCCTCCGAAGGAGAAATGAAATGGCTACTGGCACCGTGAAGTGGTTCAACGCCGAAAAGGGCTTCGGCTTCATCGAGCAGGACGGCGGCGGCCCCGACGTCTTCGCCCACTACTCGAACATCGCCGCCCAGGGCTTCCGCGAGCTGCTGGAAGGCCAGAAGGTGTCGTTCGACATCGCGCAGGGACAGAAGGGCCCGACGGCCGAGAACATCGTCCCCGCCTGACATCCGGCACCACGCGTAGTACTTCGCAGCTGGGACCCGCACCTTGGGGTGCGGGCCCCAGCTCGCCGCATTTCTGGGCATGGCCCACATCATCTTTTGGCTCGTTCTCGCGATTCTCTGCGCCGCTCATTTGCTGCGGGAATTCCTTGTACGCGCCGCATCAAGGAAGGTTCCGCATGAATCGCACACGCACGCCCCGCACACATGATCGCTTTCGCGGCGGCTCGGCCGCCGGCCGCTCCGGCGCTCCGCGCCGTTCCGAGGGTTACGGAAAGCGACAGTCCGTGCAGGGCGAGTTCGCGTTGCCGAAGACGATCACGCCGGCGCTGCCCGCCGTCGAGGCGTTCGCCGATCTCGATCTGCCGGCGCGGCTGCTGGCCGCGCTGGGCCGCGAGGGCGTGACCGAACCGTTCCCGATCCAGGCGGCGACCCTGCCGAACTCCCTGGCCGGTCGGGACGTGCTCGGCCGTGGCCGCACCGGGTCGGGCAAGACCCTCGCCTTCGGCCTCGCCGTGCTGGCCCGTACGGCGGGACAGCGTGCCGAGCCACGGCAGCCCCTTGCCCTCATCCTCGTCCCCACCCGTGAGCTCGCCCAGCAGGTCACCGACGCGCTCACTCCGTACGCCCGCTCCGTGAACCTGCGGCTGGCCACCGTCGTCGGCGGGACGTCCGTCGGCCGGCAGGCCAGTGCGCTGCGCGCCGGCGCGGAGGTGGTCGTCGCGACGCCCGGGCGGCTCAGGGACCTCATCGACCGGGGCGACTGCCGACTGGACGACGTCGGCATCACGGTCCTCGACGAAGCCGACCAGATGGCCGACATGGGCTTCATGCCGCAGGTCACCGCCCTGCTCGACAAGGTGCGTCCCGACGGGCAGCGCATGCTCTTCTCGGCCACCCTGGACCGCAACGTCGACCTGCTGGTCCGCCGTTACCTGAGCGACCCGGTGGTCCACTCCGTCGACCCGTCGGCCGGTGCGGTCACCACGATGGAGCACCACGTACTCCACGTGCACGACGCGGACAAGCACCGGACGACCACCGAGATCGCGGCGCGAGACGGCCGAGTGATCATGTTCCTGGACACCAAGCACGCGGTGGACCGGCTGACCCAGCACCTGCTCAGCAGCGGCGTCCGTGCCGCGGCCCTGCACGGCGGCAAGTCCCAGCCGCAGCGCACGCGGACCCTCACCCAGTTCAAGAACGGGCATGTGACGGTACTGGTGGCGACCAACGTCGCGGCGCGCGGGATCCACGTCGACCACCTCGACCTGGTCGTCAACGTGGATCCGCCCGGCGACCACAAGGACTACCTGCACCGTGGCGGCCGTACCGCCCGCGCCGGCGAGTCCGGCAGCGTCGTCACGCTGGTGACCCCCGGCCAGCGCCGCGGCATGACCCGGCTGATGGCTTCGGCCAACATCAGCCCGCGGATCACCCAGGTACGTCCGGGTGAAACGGAACTGAACCGCATCACCGGGGCCCAGGCTCCGTCCGGTGTCCCGGTCGTCATCGCCGCGCCGGCCGCGGAACGTCCCCGCCGCGAGTCCTCCTCGTCGCGGGGCCGCCGGGGCCGCGCCGGCCAGGGCCGGCCCGCCGGCGAGGCGGCGCGCCGCAGGACACAGCGGCAGCGCGCCTTCGACTCGGCCGCCTAGGGTCTGTCCCGCCTCACCCCGGTCAGCCCGCAGGCCCGCCTGAACCAGGCGGAGACCGCCATCGAGACGGCTGTGAGGGCCCTGCCGACGCGCGTCGGCAGGGCCCTCACAGCCGTTTTGTCGTCCGCTCGCAGGGTGCTGGCGGCCCGCTGCGCCGGGTTGCCGCAGCCGTTGTCGCAGCTCACAGGATTCCTTCACCACCAGGCAGGTGAAATCTACTCTTGCCAGAGTAGACATTCGCCTCTGTGGTGGTTACGCTTTTTCCCGTCGACACAGTCAAGCAGGACCCGGCAGACACGAACTGGCGGGTAGCCGTACATGGAGTTCGCAGGCCAGTGCGGCTCTGGAGTCCCGAAGCCAAGGTGTTCGCAGAACGGTGACGGGGCTGAGAGCCGCACTGGGCGGCCCAGAGGTTCAGGGGCCGCCAACAGCATCACCGAGCAGTACCCGAAGTACCGCAGTACCGGTTCAGTGCAAGTGGTTGGTTCGAGCAAGAACGGAGGAGCAGACGCCATCAGGATCGCCCGGCCCGAGAGTGCTCGGCCCGGGTACCGCAAGACCCCGGATTGGATGGTGGTCCCCGGTCACGCAGCCGCGATCCCCGCTACCCGCCGTACGTCGGCCGGGTAGCGGAAACAGAAGGTCGGCTCAGCAGTAGGGCCGACAGATGGTGTTGAATTTCCTCGGGGCCCTGGTGCTTACGGCACCAGGGCCCCCCGACGCGTTGCAGGTTGCACAACGAGGTGACATGACAGCAGATATTCCCCTCAGCGATCGTCTGGACGACGACGACTACCCCGCATACACGATGGGCCGGGCCGCCGAGATGCTCGGCACCACTCCGGCCTTCCTCCGAGCCATCGGCGAAGCCCGCCTGATCACTCCGCTCCGCTCGGAGGGCGGGCATCGCCGGTACTCCCGCTACCAGCTGCGGATCGCCGCCCGCGCCCGCGAGCTGGTCGACAGGGGAACCCCGATCGAGGCTGCCTGCCGCATCGTCATTCTTGAGGACCAGCTCGAGGAAGCTCAGCGCATCAACGCCGAGTACCGCCGTGCCGCCAGGCAAGCGGCGAGCGGTCCCAGCTGATCGCTCGGCCGCGCACCGGTCCGGCCCGTACCCGCCCCACGCTGATCGAGCACCCGCGCCCGGCGCGTTCTCGCCGACGCGCGGAGCGCGAGGAACCGCTCCCCGCCGGCCCTCTGACCCGCATCTTTCCCCCGCCGCGCCCTCGGCTAGCTGCGGCACGCGCGGCACCTCCGTCGGCCCGGACACATGGGTTTCCCCGACACTCCCGCCTCGCACGGAAGCCGATCATGGGGTGCGGTGGGACCCCGTCGCCTCGGCGCCGGACCGGCGCCGGGGGCGCACCCGGCCGCGCTGCCCGGCCGCCCACGGCGGCAGGGCCGGTGTAGCGGAGCGCCCGCGCCGGTTCGGGGCGCGCCGCGCCCGTCCGGAGGGACGCCGAGCGCCGTGGGCGTCGCCGGGGCCGGCGGGATGCCTCGCCGCGCGGTTGTGCGGACGCGGCAGGTCGATGAGGGGCGCAGGCGTCGTACGGTGGAAGTACCGAGGGCATTTCGCACTCCGGCCGCAGCGCCGGGTCGTCCTCGGCGAGAGACGAACCCCGGGCCGCCCCAGCAATCGGCGCGGAGACGGGTCGGCATCATGTCCGCCGCGGTCGAAGCAACTCCCCGCGGGCTCAGCACCGCTGGCCCCTCATGTCCGTACCGGTCCGCGGCTCCACGGAGGGGAGGCGTGATGGCCCTTTCCCGGCTGGACATCCACCGGCGGAACCGAGGGGAGCGGGCGCTCGTCACGCTCGCCGGTGAGATCGGACCGGCAACGGGGCCCCTGCTGCGGGCCGCACTGGAGCAGTGTCTGCGGGACGGCGTCGCCGTCATCGATGTCGACCTGAGCACGGTCGGTTCCTGCGATGCCAGGGGCCTGGGCATCTTCCTGTCGGCGTCACAGCGCGCCGGCCGGGTCCACGCCTCCCTTCGGCTGCACCACCCGGGTGCGCAGATCACCCGGCTCCTCGCCGTCACGGGATGCACGCCCCTGCTCCTCGCGGCCCCCGCCGATCCCGTGCCGCCCACCCTGCCCCATGACCTTCGGGCCCCGCTCTTCCCGGACCCGTCCTGCGCCGCGCCCGCCGCCGGCCCCGTACTCAAAGACGGGATCCGGCTGCGCCGGCTGAACCGGTGGCAGTCCGAGGGGATGCTGGAGGACATCGCCGACCTGGCCATGGCGTCGGTCGCGGGCACCCCCAGCGAGGCGTACCAGGACCGGGAGCACTTCCTGCGCCGCCTGGCCACCACTGTCCAGCACCCCGGCTTCGCCTTGCTGGTCGCCGAGACCACCGTGCTGGTCGGCTGCGCCTTCGGGTTCCCCGTCGGCCCTGACGGCCCGGGCCTGCGGGGATTCGGCGACCGGCTGCAGGAGTCCGTCCAGCGGCTCACCACCTGCGCACGGTTCGTCGTCGTCACCCAGGTCATAGCCCATCCGCACACGCAGCACCGCGACATCGCCCACCGTCTGCAACAGCGCCTTCTCACCGAACAGCGCGCCGCGCTGGGCGTCGCCCTGCTCCATTCGGCCGACCGGTTCGGACAGGCCGCCTTCGAATCCTGGGGCTGGCAGAACATCGGAGAGATCGTCGGGCTGCCCGGCTCCGTCGTTCCCTGTGTGCTGGTCCTCCGGAGGGGAGGGCCGCGCCCCGCGAGCCGGTGACCGGGACGTCTGTACCGGGCGTCCGCCGCGCAGGAGGCCGAGCGGCTTCGCCGTCCCGGCCGGTACGGCCACCGGTCCGGCACCTCGTGGGACGACGCCACCCTCCTCCCGGGGGAGTGGCGCGGCTGACCGCACCGCCGGCCGGGGGCCGGCCCGTCAGTCCGACGGAACGGACCCGCTTCCGGTGTCGATGAGGATCTGTTCCGCCCCGATGATGTTGTCGGCGCGGACGGCCTGGGCCATCGCGGCGAAGGCGGCCTCGGGTGCCGTCCGGGGCGGGATCACCAGCAGCGAGAACAGGTCATGGTCCCCACGGGTGATCAGGACGGTGTCGTCGGCCACCGCGAAGGAGTCGACGTGCACCACCCGGTCGTCGATGACGACCCGCGTGGGCAGCCCTTCCCAGGCCCCGGCGTCCAGCCCGACGCGCGTCACCGGCCCGAGGTGCTCTACGAGGGCACTCAGCAGTGCGGGAAGCTCGACACCGATGTCACGCGACCGTGGCCACCAGGCACCGTCGAGGACGCCTTCACGCGATTCCGTCGTCTCCAGCCGAAGCAGTGCGCATCCGGGCCGCACTCCCGCGTGGACGCCGCTGGGCAGCCGTCCGGAGTCCGGGGAGGTATCGGAGCTGGTCATGAGAACCACCCGTCTTCGGTGACCGGCGCGAAACACGGGTTCCGCTCGCGCCCACCACGCTACTCCCCGTGGCGCCGGGGGCGGGGGCGTGTCCCGCGCCGGCCGACGCGGTGCGCGGGGCACGGCGTGGGCCCTCCGGACGTGCGCCCGGAGAGCCCGGTCAGGGCTGCGTTCTCAACCCTTGGGCGACGAGTAACCCATCCCCCGCCGACGCAATCAGCCGGACACCCACGACGTGCCGTCGGTCACTTCCGCACGGCCGGCCCACTCGGTGCTCCGGCCATGACCGTTTCGGATTACGACCTTCTCGAAAGCGGGAAATCTGCCGGATCTGCACCACATATTCGCGCGGACCGACGTTAGGGTTGGGACCACCGGGGCGCCACACGCCACCCGTGTCCCCGAAACGAAGGTGCCATGCCAGCCGAGAACTCACCCGCCGGCAATCTCGACGACGACGACTACCCCGCCTACACCATGGGCCGCGCCGCCGACCTCCTCGGCACGACACCCGCCTTCCTGCGAGCCCTCGGCGGGGCGAAGCTGATCAGTCCGCTGCGCTCCGAGGGCGGCCACCGCCGCTACTCCCGCTACCAGCTGCGCCTCGCCGCCCGCGCCCGCGAACTCGTCGACCAGGGCACCCCCGTCGAGGCGGCGTGCCGCATCATCATCCTCGAGGACCAGCTGGAAGAGGCCCTGCGCCTGAACGAGGAGTACCGCAGGCTGGGCGAGCCCGGCGCCGACGGCAACCGCTGAGCGGAACGGTCCGCGCGAGCGAATATCTGTCACCGCCGTT
Source organism: Streptomyces sp. NPDC045022 (assembly GCF_056432605.1). NCBI lineage: Bacteria > Bacillati > Actinomycetota > Actinomycetes > Kitasatosporales > Streptomycetaceae > Streptomyces > Streptomyces sp. NPDC045022. The sequence goes on along the minus strand of NZ_JBWKIR010000004.1, from coordinate 445,893 downwards.
GCAGAATTACCTACGGGACACCAAAAGGTTCGTCACCCACACCGGCTCAGGACGACGGAAACCTTGGGCGATCCGGGCCCTCCCGTGTTACCCTGATAACAGTTGCAGTTTTGATTGCCGGAGATTTCCTGTGTTTCGCCGTGAAATCTTCCGGGTCTTTCCGGGTCTCCCGGAGGGGTGATCATCGCGGCGACTCGGGGTCTGCACAGTGCGGATCCCAGCACTGCCCCTAGGGAGATTCAATATGGCATCTGGCACCGTGAAGTGGTTCAACGCGGAAAAGGGCTTCGGCTTCATCGAGCAGGACGGCGGCGGCGCTGACGTCTTCGCGCACTACTCGAACATCGCCACCTCCGGCTTCCGCGAGCTTCAGGAAGGCCAGAAGGTGACCTTCGACGTCACGCAGGGCCAGAAGGGCCCGCAGGCCGAGAACATCGTTCCTGCCTGACGCTGACGCGTTTCTACGAGGCTGGGGCCCGCGCTCTTGGGGCGCGGGCCCCAGTCCGTTTATCCCAACCTTTCGCCTCCCTGCCTTTTCGGTTTTCCCTTCGGCTCATTCTTGCGAATTCTGTTGCGGTTCCGCACCGCCGAAAGGAATTCCTCGATACGTGCCGCACGCATCGAGGAAGGTTCCGATGAACCGCACCGGTCGCACCGGCAACAGCTCCGCCCGTTTCCGTTCGCGGACGAGCCCCCAAGGGACGAGCCCGCAGCGAAGGCGCGCCCCCCTCGGCGAGTTCACCCCTCCCGTCACTCTGACGGAGGCACTGCCGGCGGCGGAGACGTTCGCCGACCTCGATCTGCCCGCGCCGCTGCGCACCGCGCTGCACGCCGAGGGCGTGACCGTACCCTTCCCGATCCAGGCGGCGACCCTCCCGAACTCGCTGGCCGGCCGGGACGTCCTGGGCCGCGGACGTACGGGTTCGGGCAAGACGCTCGCCTTCGGCCTGCCCCTGCTGGCCCGCCTGGAGGGACAGCGGGCCGAAGCCCGGCAGCCCCTCGCCCTGGTCCTCGTACCCACCCGGGAACTCGCCCAGCAGGTCACCGAAGCGCTCACCCCCTACGCGCGGGCGATGCGCCTGCGACTGACCACGGTGGTCGGCGGCATGTCGATCGGCCGTCAGACGGCCGCACTGCGCGCCGGTGCCGAGGTCGTCGTCGCGACCCCCGGCCGGCTCAAGGACATCATCGACCGCGGCGGCTGCCTGCTGGACCGCGTGGCCGTCACCGTCCTGGACGAGGCCGACCAGATGACCGACATGGGCTTCCTGCCGCAGGTGACCGCGCTGCTCGACCAGGTGCGCCCCGACGGCCAGCGGCTGTTGTTCTCCGCCACGCTCGACCGCAACATCGACCTGCTGGTACGCCGTTACCTGCACGACCCCGTCGTGCACTCGGTGGACCCGTCGGCGGGCGCGGTCACCACCATGGAACACCACCTGCTGCACGTCCACGACGACGACAAGCACACCACCGCGACCCAGATCGCCGCCCGCGACGGCCGCGTGATCATGTTCCTGGACACCAAGCACGCGGCGGAACGGCTGGCCAGGCACCTGCTGTCGGTCGGCGTACGCGCCTCGGCCCTGCACGGCGGCAAGTCCCAGCCGCAGCGCACGCGCACCCTCGGCCAGTTCAAGGACGGGCACGTCACGGTGCTGGTGGCCACGAACGTCGCCGCCCGCGGTCTGCACGTCGACAACGTCGACCTCGTCGTGAACGTCGACCCGCCCGGCGACCACAAGGACTACCTGCACCGCGGCGGCCGTACCGCCCGCGCCGGCGAGTCCGGCACCGTCGTCACGCTCGTCCTGCCGCACCAGCGGCGTACGGTGAACCGCCTCATGGCCGATGCCGGCATCACCGCCCAGACCACGCATGTCGGCCCGGGCGAGCCCGAGTTGAGCCGTATCACCGGTGCCCGGACGCCCTCCGGAGTGCCCGTCACCCTCGCCGCACCGGCCGCCGAACGCCCGCAGCGCACCGCGTCCGCCGGGCGCGGCCAGGGCGGGCGGGCGAGGCGCTCCCGGCGTCCGGCCCCCGCCAGGAACCGGTAACCACGCGCATCCTTCGGCGGTGGCCGGCGTCCGCCCCGCCGAAGAAGGCGGGCCCCTGAATCCACAAGAGGAGACACTCTTGCCCCCTGCCCCCGCCCACCCCTCTTCCCCCACCCGGCCCTGTGCCCCCGCTCAGCCCTTCGCGGCCGACGGCACCGGCCTCACGGCGCGCGACGCCATGGACGCTCCCGGACTCCAGATCGACGACCACATGACCGTCGACGTGGCACTGTCCGTGCTCATCGGCGCCCGCGCCACCCACCTGCTCCTGCAGGACGACGACGGCCGCTGCTCCGGGCTGGTCACCAGGGCTCAGCTGACCGCTCATCGCGCCTGCTCCTCGTACAGCGACCGGGCCCGACTGCGGGACATACCGCTCGACCGGGGACCGTTCACCTCGTCCGCGTGGGCTCTGCTCGACGCGGAGGCCGCCATGCGGGGCCGCACGCTGGACGTCTCCCCCGTGGTCGACGAGCAGGGCTTCGCCCTGGGCGTTCTCACCGTCACACCCTGACCGCTCCCCGTGGAGGCAGCATGCGCTGTGTCATCGCCCGTTTCCCCTTCGACCTGACCAAGGCCGAGGTCGAGCAGTCGCTGGAGGGCATCCGGCCCGAGCCCGCCGCCGGCGTCTGCGTGACCGTCAACCGCCGGATCTACCCGGTCAAGCAGGTCGGGCAGATCATCACCAGGCAGGACCGTCGCGACTTCACCGCGGCCGAGGTGAGCAGGGCACTGACCCGGCTGGGCTTCACCTGCCACGAGGCTGCGCCCGTCCGCCCCGAGGGTTACCGCGAGCCCTCGTCGCTTCCCTGGGCCGACACCTCGCTGGGTTAGGGCCGCGGACCTGTCGTGGTCGCTCTCGCCCGCTCTCACCTCGTGCTCCGGGCGGACGTACGGTGGACGGCACCGAGCGCATGTCGCGCGGCGCGACCTCGGCGGTGCCGTTCCCGGTGCATGGCAGACATGGGCGGCCGGAAGCCGTCCGGGACGGGATCGCATCGTATGGACACCAACGGAAGGCCCGCCGAGCACGTCTCCCCGGCCGGGGCACCCACCTACCGCATGCCCCTCCCCCGGTTGACGCTCACCCCCGACGCCGGCCACGGCCCGCTGGGCGGCGCCTGGTGGCCCCGCTGCGACGCTCTGGAACTGGAACTGCCGGCCCTGGTCGGCGCGCTCGGCCTCGGCGCGGTCACCCGTGTCACCGTGGACACCGCCGCCTGGCCCGACGCCCCGCCCACGGTGCCGGCGCCCGGCCACCTCATCGCAGTGTCCCTCTCGGTCGTCGACACCGAGGCCCACACCATCACCCTGGACTGCGGCCCGCGGGGGCGCCGGGAGCTGCTGGTCGTCCCGCCCGGTGAACCCGCCGACGCGGCGCGCTGGTTGCTGACCACCGCCGCCGATCCGTGGAACGCCCTGACGGCCCCGCACATGCTGGCGCTCGCCGAGGCCAACTGGGAGCGGTGAGCTGCCGGGCCGGGGTGGGGACCTGACGCTCCCCCACATCCGCCGGGAGGTCCGCCCGGCCGCTCTCAGGCTGCCTGGCGCGGATCCGGCCTGAGTACGGCGAACACCGCTTGCGCCGGGTCGGCCAGCCAGGCGATGCGGCCGACGTCGGGCACGTTCGCCGCCGGCATGAGCACCGTTCCGCCGTTGCCCTCCACGGCGGCGACGACGGCGTCCGGGTCGGCCACGGCGAAGTACGGCACCCAGCGCGCGTCCTCCTGACCGGCCTGCAGCGCGGCCACACCGCCGAAGGATCCCTCCTGCCGGTCGCCGTCCTCGATGCTGAGCACCTGGTACGTCATGCCCGGCGCCCGCATCTCCTCGGTGCGCCAGCCGAACAGCCCGCGGTAGAAGCCGATCGCCGCCTCCGGGTCGCCGACGTGCAGCTCGACCCAGACCAGCGTGTTGTCCTCGGACGCCGCCTCCAGGCCTTGTCGGGACTGCAGCGCGGCGAACTTCGCGCCCTGCGGGTCGGTGAACTGGGCCATGGAGACCTCGCCCATGGTCGCGGGTTCGGCGCGCACCGTGCCGCCGGCGGCCACCACCGCACGGGCGGTGGCCCGGACGTCGTCGGTCCGGAAGTACGTCATCCAGGCGGACGTGGCACCCTCCTCGGTCAGCGGCCCGAGAGCGGCCACCGTCCTGCCCTCCTTCTGGAAGTAGCCGTAGCCACCCGCCTCGGGACCGGCGGACGCGAACCGCCACCCGAAGACGGCGCCGTAGAAGGCGACGGCCGTGTCCGTGTCGGGGCTGCCGAGGTCGATCCAGATGGGCGATCCGGTGCGGAATTCTGTGCCGAGCATGCGTTTCCTCCTGCTGGTCCGGGGCGGAGCCGCCCGCCACTATGCCGACCGGCGGGGCGGGACACGGTGCGTCGGCCCGAACGCCCCGGCGGGTTCACCCGGCCGGGGAAGAGAGGGCCTGCGCATGTGACCGGTTACACGTGGGGTCCTCGAATCTGTGCAGGAGTGCCACACGGGCTGCACACAGCCTTTCGAAAGGCTCGTTAGCGTGGCTGATCGCTCGATCCCCTGTGCGAGCGTGACCAGGCCGTGGCCCAGGCGGGCCGACGGCGCAGTCAACTCAGGAAGACCGCGCATGGACTACTGCTCCTCGTGCCGTCGGCACCTCAACGGCGCACTGGTGTGTCCCGGATGCGGCGCGTACGCCCCGGACATCGCCCCGCCCACCGTCAACTCCGGCGGCTCGGCCGGGGGCGTGGGCCCGGCGAGGACGGGCCTCGCGTCCCGGGGGTGGACGGCGGAGGCACCGTACGCCGGCCCGGCCGCCGAGTTCACCGAGCACGGGCGCGGGACCGGGGACCCGTACCCCGGCCCGGGTGCCGAGGTCGTGGAACGCGGGCCCGCGGCCGAGGACGCGCACGCCGGCCCGGCCGCCGAGGTCGCGGACGTGCCTCCCGCGCCGCGGGGGCGGGCGGCGCGGCGCCGTCAGCTGGCCCGCTGGAAGAAGAGCCGGCGACGGGCCGCGGTGGCGACCGCCGTCGCGATCGTCGGAGGCGGCCTGACCATCGCCACGATGGACCGGAACTCCGCGGACCGGGCGCAGGCGGCCACCGCGCCCGACCACAGGAGCATGGACGTGGCCGAGGAGCAGCCGGCCGAGCCCTCCCGCCCGGAGCCGGTGTCGACGCCGTCCACCCCGCAGCGGGCGGCACACACCACCAGCCCCACGGCGCACTCACCGGCCGCGAGCGTGCCGCGGCGGCAGTCCCTGCCGACCGTCCCCCGTACGGCGCCGGTCGCCCGTGCGGCCGCCGCCGCGCCGCCCCGTCACGTCGTACCGGGCACCCCGCAGCCGCGGACCACCGCCCCGGCCGCCGCCGACGCGGCGCCCGACCGCACCGGTACGGCACCGAAACCGGCGCCCGCCGACGCCACCGACGGGGGCACGGACACCGGCACCGGTTCCGGCACGGGTTCCGGCACGTCCGGGACCGCCCCGGCGCCCGCGTCGACCCCGTCCACGCAGCTCTGCCTGGTCGTGGTGTGCCTCGGCTGACAGGCCGGCCGCGTCGTCACCTGCCGCTCGCCCGGGAAGTGCTGCCGGGACCGAGGTACGTGTGCGCCAGCCGCCGTCCCGGCGGACCGGCCCGTCATCGGGGCGATGTTCAGGGTCTGCATGCCGGCGGGCCAAGCCGCTGAGGAGATCGCGGCTTCGGTCCGCCGGGCGGGGCCGAAGCCGGAGGTGTTCAGTACTCGTCGCCCTCTTCGACCGTCTTCACCGGCCGGGACCGGCCCGGCTCGGGCAGCTCGGCCATCTCGGCGCGCACGTGCAGGACGTCGCCGATGAACAGGTCGTAGATCAGGATGCCGAGCGTGCCGCCGATCAGCGGGCCGACGATCGGGATCCACCAGTACGCGCTGAACGCGCCGGCCACGCTCCCCGGGAAGGCCAGGCTGTCCCAGCCGGCCGCATACGTGAACAGGCGCGGCCCGAAGTCACGCGCCGGGTTGATGGCGTAGCCCGCGTTGGCGCCGTAGGACATGCCGATGGCGGCGACGACGAAGCCCACGATCAGCGGACCGAGGTTGGCCTTCACGGCCTGGTTGCGCAGATCGATGACGGCGGCGATCAGCATGAGCAGGAAGGCCGTACCGACGATCTGGTCGATCAGCGGCCCCCAGATGCCGCCGTGGAAGTACGGCGCCGGGAAGGTCGCGAAGATCGAGAAGGTGGCGTTGGTGTGCCCGTTCACCTTCGGACCCGGCAGGGCCGCGTCGAAGGCGTTGATCGCGCTGCGGTAGACGAGGTAGACCAGGGCCGCCCCGGTGAGGGCGCCGACGACCTGCGAGAACCAGTACGGCAGGACCTTGGCCCAGGAGAACCCGCGGCGCACGGCCATCGCCAGGGTCACGGCCGGGTTCAGGTGGGCGCCGCTGACGCCGCCGGCGACGTAGACGCCGAGCATGACGGCCATGGCCCAGCCCCAGGTGATCAGCAGCCAGTCCCCGGCCGCGAGGAAGATCGTGGTGGTGGTCGCGGCCCGGCCCGAGCCGGGCAGCGCGGCGACCGCCATGGCGACCACGCCGCAGCCGAAGGAGATCAGCACGAAGGTCCCGAGGAACTCCGCGAGGCACTCGCCCAGCAGCCCTCCCCGGCTCCTGAGCCGGGACGCTGTGACGAGCGGGGGGATTTCGACAGCCATTGAGGCCCCCTTGAAGAGAGCAATGCGGCCAACATCACCATATTGGCGCACAAAGTCCCTGCACGCAGGATGACAGGGTTCCGTCAGCTGTCGAGGTCGTCGGCGTAGTGCCGGAACCCGTGCCGGTCCCGGTGCATGCCCCACAGGGTCTCCGCGAGCACAGCGGGATCCTTCCGCGCGTGCCCGGCCACGATCGCCCCCGGAATCACGAGCTGCGCCACATGGATGCCCTCCGCCGCCAGCCGCTCGTGCAGCAGATGCCCGTAGGCGCTCTCCGCGGCGAAGGCGATCGAGGTCCCGGCCCGCTCGGGACGCGGTACGGCGGCGGTCCCCCCGTTGACGAACAGGATGGTCCCGCGCCCCAGCCGCCGCATCCCCGGCAGCACCTGCCGCACAGCGGCGACCGGCCCGTACACGGAGAACTCGATCGGCCCGATGAGATCCCGGTGCCCGGTGTCCAGCACGGGCCGCATGAAGTCCCGGTGCGGAACGGGGCTGTACTGCAGCACCTCGACGGTCCCCAGCTCGCTCGCGGCGGCGTCCAGGGCCACGGCCAGCTCCTCCGGCCGGCGCACGTCGGCGGCGAACCCATGAGCGGTGATCCCCTCACCGGCGAGCCCGTCGACGATGACGTCCAGCCGCTGCCGGTCCCGGGCGACCAGGGCGACGTCGTACCCCTCGCGCCCGAACCGACGCGCGACGGCGGCTCCCAGCCCGGGCCCGGCCCCCACGATCGCGATACTGCTCATGCCCAGCATCCGTACCGCACGCGGGCCGGCCCCACACCCGTCCGGACCACCCCGTGCCGGCCCACCACCGCCACCGCCCCGTGTGCCCCGCTCGGGTGGTGTCCCGCCGGCTACGACAGCGGTCCGGCGCCCACCGGATCGCCGGCCGCGCGCACCGGCCCCAGCCCGGCCCGCATCCGCTCCGCCTGCACACCGGTGACGGCCCGGACGGCGAACGCGCCCGCGACGGCGGCCCCGATCACGGCCGCGTCACTCGCGAGCAGCGGCCACAGCTCGTGGTACGCGCGGGCGATGATCTCGTCGGTGGAGTCCTCGTAGAGGAGCCCGACCCCGCTGAGCATGCCGACCAGCCACAGCGCCCACCACACGTTGAGGGAGACGGGGATCCTGCGCCCCGGCGCGGTGGCCTCGAAAGCATCGACGACGATGCCGCGGGGGACCCACAGATTCACGATGGGCACGAGCCATCCGAGATACACCCAGATCCCGCTGTATCGGGGTGCCTGCCCCGACAGGGCACGGGCGTTGTCCCGCAGGCGCCACAACCAGGACACGAAGAGCACCGCGCAGAGGAAGGCGGCACCGCCCCCCAGCGCAGTGACGAAGTGGTAGGAGTCCTCCAGCGCGTTGAGCGGCCGATGCACCCCGTTCCCCTGATCCGGCGGCCCCGCGGACGGCTCCCCGGCCATGGCCAGCCGGATCTCCCACACGCCTCGCACCGCCCAGGCGGCCCCGGCGAGCAGCAGTCCTGCGACAGCCGACCGCCCCCACGGCTGAACGGGCCGAAGCCCGAGGGGACGGGCAGTGGTCTGGTCTGTCTGTTCGGTCACCGAGCCATCCTCACGCACCGGGCCCGGTCAGGCCATCCAGAAGAAGACCGCCGTCATGCGCTTGTCCTGGAGCGTCCTGCCGGTGTAACCGGTCGCGCTGTGCACGAGGTTGGCGTTGTAGAGGAGCAGGCGGTTGTACTTGTGCGGGACGCGGACGTCCTCCTCGAAGGCGTCGGGGGCCACGAAGCGGGTGCCGAGGGCCTCGACGAGGTTGTTGTGCGGGGCCTGGACGACGTTGCCGCCGAGTCGGCCGCCCGGCAGGGACTGGCGGTAGAAGCTGGTGCCGCAGTCCTTGGGCACGTGCGGGTTGAGGTACAGCACGGCCGCGTACCGGCACAGCGCGCGGGAGTCGGTGTGCGGGCGGGGCTCGCTCTCGCCCTCGCCGACGACCTGGACGCAGTTGTGGTTCAGGGTGCCGCCGCCGGGCGCCTGCCGCACCCACAGCTCCTTCGCGCCGGTCGACTTCCTGACCAGCCGCTCGACGCGGGCGAGTTCACCGGGCTCCAGGCCGGGCATGGCCCGCAGGCCCGGCCAGCTCTCGGAGGTGTACGGGTGGCCCTCGACCCAGTCGTCCTTGGCCAGGCACCGCTCCCGTACGGCGTCCACGTCGGGCAGGACGTCGTCCAGCACCCAGTAGTCGCGGCCCTTGGTGGGCTTGCGGTAGGGCAGGACGGGAAGCGCGGCGGGCGGTCCGGCGACCGGCTGTAGGGGCATGCGATGAATCTAGGACCGCGCTCGGTCCGGCTTCTCCCGGAGAAGGGTCAACCTTTCCTCAACCGTGCGCCATGGGCACCAAGAGACGGCAAGCGCGGTCCGCTGAATCGGGTTGAGCAGTTTTTACCCGCGCGATCGAGACGAACGGGCCTCCCGTGCGTACTGCTGTGTGTCCCAACCGCCCGCGCCGTCACTGCGGGCGGCATCCCTGACCGGGCAGGAGGCACGGTGCGCTTTTCGCGGAACGCGACGGGAACTCTCTTCGTGGGCGGTGCGATGGCCCTGACCCTCGCGGCACTCGCCTACCCGAGCATGCTCGGCCTGAGCACCGTCTCCAGCTCGCAGACACGGATCATCGCCCAGACGCAGTGGGGGCCGCTCACCGAGGGCGACCGGGACTTCGTGGTCAAGGTGCGGGCGGCCGGCCTGTGGGAGTACCCGCTCGGTCAGATCGGGCTGCAGAAGGGCAGCAGCAAGGGGGTCAAGACGGCCAGCGAGCACCTGATCGACGGGCACGCCGCGCTGGACGCCTCCTGCCGCAAGATCGCCCCCATGCTGAACGTCACGCTGCCCGATGTGGCGAGTCCGCAGCAGCAGGGCTTCGTCAGCCAGCTGCAGGGGGAGAGCGGCAAGCAGTTCGACACCGACTTCGCCAACATCCTGCGGATGACGCACGGCTCGATCTTCAACACCATCGCGAAGATCCGCTCGACGACCAAGAACTCGCTGGTGCGGGCCCTCGCGGACCAGGCCAACGACACGGTCCTGGACCACATCACGGTGATGGAGAAGACCGGTCTGGTCGACTTTGACCAGACCATCTTCAACCAGACCACCCCGCCGAAGCTGCCCTCGTCCGACCTGACACCCCCGCCCCCCGCCGCGGGCCAGCCGGAGGTGGTGCTCACCCCGCCGCCGACCGCCACGTCCACCCCGCTGGACCTGAACGCTGTCACCGGCGGCGGCACGGGTGGCGGCACCACCCCCAGCCCCAACGCCGCCCCGACCGTGGGCTAGGCGAGCCAGGCGGTGGTGTCGGGGGGCAGGGCCCTTGTGTCGGGGAGGGGTGTGCTGGTCAGCAGGACCTCGCCCGGTGGGAGCGGCACCGGCTCACCGGTCAGGTTGGTGACACAGCGCCAGGCCTCGCCGCGGGTGAAGTCGAGGACCCCGGCGGGGGCGTCCGGGGTCCAGGTCAGCGTCTCCCCCTCCAGCAGCTTGCGGCGCAGGCGCAGGGCGGTGCGGTACAGCTCCAGGGTGGAGCCCTCCGTGCCGGCCTGCGCCTCGACGGCGCAGGACGCGAACGACGGCGGCTGCGGCAGCCAGGCGCCGCCGGGCCCGAAGCCGTACGAGGGGCCGGTGGACGTCCACGGCAGTGGCACCCGGCAGCCGTCGCGGCCCTTGCGGACATGCCCGGTCTGCGCCCAGATGGGGTCCTGGAGGACCTCGGTGGGCAGGTCGGCGACCTCGTGCAGGCCCAGTTCCTCGCCCTGGTAGAGGTACGACGATCCGGGCAGCGCCAGCATCAACAGGGTCGCGGCCCGGGCCCGGCGCAGACCGGCCGCCATGTCGATCGCGGGTGCGTTGCCGCCCGACAGCAGCCAGGCCTCCGGGTCGGTACCGGGCGGGAGCATGAGGCGCGAGGCGTGGCGTACGACGTCGTGGTTGGAGAGCACCCAGGTCGCGGAGGCGCCGGCGGCATGGGCCGTGGCCAGTTCGTCGGTGATGACCTGGCGGAGTTCCGCCGCGTCCCACCGGGCTTCCAGGTACTCGAAGTTGAAGGCCTGGCCGAGTTCGTCCGGGCGGGCGTACCGGGCGCGGCGGGCACCGGGGACCCAGGCCTCGGCGACGGCGGTGCGCGGCGGGCTGTAGGCGTCGAAGATCTTGCGCCAGTCGCGGTAGATCTCGTGGACCTCGTCGCGGTCCCAGTACGGGTGGCTGCCCGGCGGGACGCGCAGCAGCGCCTCCTCACCGGTGGCACCGATGTCACCGATGTCCCGCAGCGGCTCGGTGAGGTCCTTGGCCAGAGCGTGGGCGACATCGATGCGGAAGCCGTCGACGCCCCGGTCGGACCAGAAGCGCAGGGTGGTGCGGAAGTCGGCGCGGACCTCCTCGTTGTCCCAGTTGAGGTCGGGCTGTTCGGGGGCGAAGAGGTGCAGGTACCACTCGCCGTCGGGCGTCCGCTGCCAGGCGCTGCCGCCGAAGACGGACTGCCAGTCGGTGGGCGGGAGTTCGCCGTGCGCGCCCCGGCCGGGGCGGAAGACGTAGCGGTCGCGGGCGGCGGAGCCGGGGGCGGCCCGCAGGGCCTCCTGGAACCAGGGGTGCAGGTGCGAGGTGTGGTTGGGGACGAGGTCGACGATGAGCTTCAGGCCGAGCCGGTGGGCCTCGCCGACCAGCGCGGCGAAGTCGTCGAGCGTGCCGAGGCGCGGGTCGACGTTCCGGTGGTCGGCGACGTCGTAGCCGCCGTCGGCCAGCTCGGAGGGGTAGAAGGGGCTCAGCCACAGGGCGTCGACACCGAGCGCGGCGAGGTGGTTCAGGCGCTGGGCGACGCCCCTGAGGTCGCCGAGGCCGTCGCCGTCGGCGTCGGCGAAGCTGCGCGGATAGACCTGGTAGATGACGGCCTGCCGCCACCAGTCGGGGTTCCTGGACGAGAGGTCTGCCATAGGGGATCCCTTCGGGGGAAGGACGACAGTAGAGAATCTGTCCACATTGCCCGGATAGGGAACATTCGAACATTGCGGAGGGGATCACTCCCTGTGTGATGAAGTTGTGGTGGCGGCTCGAACCGACCGCGCATTGCCGCAGGTTGACAGGCCTGAACTGGGCCGATCGCCATGTCCTCACACCGTGGCGCACAGGACCGATGGGCCCAGTGTTCCTGCTGACTTCCTCCAGCTCTCTCGAGCTTCTGCGACGGGATGACCATGTCCATAGCGCGTCGCTCGCCCTGTGCGCCGCCTCCGTCGCCGCCGCATCCGTCGCGTGGGCCCACGGCGGCGCGCCCGGCGGCGACGGCTGGAAGGCGGGCGGTCACTACGCGCCCGGCACGGGCGCCGGCACCGAGACCGGCACCGACCGCTGCCAGTTCTCGCTGAACGGCACCGACTTCTACGACTCGGTGAAGGTCGACGACCAGAACCTGAAGCCGTCGGCGGACGGCGGGGACGGTGACCTCGCCGAGACCGGTGGCGGCGGCGACTCGACGCTGATCGCCGGTGGGGCGGCCGTGCTGCTGGTCGGAGGCGGTGCGCTGGTGGTCGCCACGCGTCGTCGCCGGGTCACCGGCCGGGGCTGAACGACCCCGGGGGCGCCCCCCACGACTCGTGAGGTCTAGGGGCGCTCCACCGTCTCCAGGTAGAGCTTGACGTAGCGGTCCACGTCCACCTGCAACGCCACATCCACGAGGGCCTGTTCGCGGCGGCCCTCGTGGATCTCGGACTCGCCGGGCCGGGGGCGGCGGTCGACGATGGTCTGGCCACGGGTCGGACCGGGGGCGAGGGAGACCTCGACCGGGAGGAGGCGCGTGGTGACGCCCTGCGGGTCGGCGACCGCGCACACCGCGCCCGCGTCCCCGAGGCCGCCCGCCTCCTCCGCCTCGGGTTCGCCGCCCTGGGTGGTCGGCCGGTGGGCGAGGAGTTCCCCGGCCAGGCGGGTGCCGGGCTCGGTGCTCGCGCGCAGCCGGTGCACCTCGGGACCGGGGACGACGACCTGCATGAAGACATCGAGGCCGTACATCGTGATCGGCACCCCGGCCGTCAGCAGGATCGCCGCCGCCTCCGGGTCGTGCCAGACGTTGAACTCGGCGACCGGCGTGGCGTTCCCGGTGGTCACCGCGCCGCCCATGAACACGATCCGCTCGATGTTGCGGGTCACCTCGGGGTGGGTGCGCAGCAGCAGGGCGATGTTGGTCAGCGGTGCGGTCGGGATCAGCGTCACCGGACGTGGGGAGGCAAGGATCTCGCGGCGCAGCAGCGTCACGGCGTCCTCGGCGGCCGGGGCCCGGGTCGGCGCGGGCAGGCCCAGGTCACCCATGCCGTCGACGCCGTGCACATGCCGGGCCGAGCGGGCGGGTTCGATCAGCGGGCGCTCGGCACCCCGCGCCACCGGGATGTCGGGGGCGCCCGCCTGCTCCAGCACGGTGAGGGTGTTGCGGACCACCCCGTCGACGTCCGTGTTCCCGGCCACGCAGGTCACCGCCCGCAGGTCCAGGCCCGGGTGGCGTACGGCCAGCAGCAGGGCCAGGGCGTCGTCGACGCCGGTGTCGCAGTCGATGATCACGGGGATGGGCTGACCGGTCACGGCGGACTCCTTACGTCGTGCCGACCTTAGATCAGGCCGGAGCGCGGTGACCGGTACCGGTCCCGCGTCGGGCCGGCGGTCACTCCCACAGGGTGGTGCCGCGCGCGGTCACCCGGTCGGCGATCCTGCGCAGCAGGCCGGACACGGGGAGTTCGCCGGGGCGGCGGCCGTCCCGGAGCCGTACGGCCGCCAGGCCCGCCTCGGCCTCGCGGGCGCCGATCACCGCCTGGTACGGCACCAGGCGCGCCCCGCGGACGCGCGCGCCGAGGCTGCCCTGTTCGGGGCCGGCGAGTTCGGCGCGCAGGCCCAGCGCGAGTGCCTGCCGCACCAGCGCCGCCGCCTGTTCCGCCTGCTCCTCGGCCACCGGCAGCACCACCAGCTGCACGGGTGCCAGCCAGGCGGGGAACGCGCCGCCGTGCGCCTCGACCAGATGGGCCACGGCCCGCTCCACGCTGCCGATGATGCTGCGGTGCACCATCACCGGGCGGTGCCTGGCGCCGTCGGCGCCGATGTAGTGCAGGTCGAAGCGGTCGGGCTGGTGGAAGTCGATCTGCACGGTGGACAGGGTGGACTCGCGGCCCGCCGGGTCCGCGATCTGCACGTCGATCTTGGGGCCGTAGAAGGCGGCCTCGCCCTCCGCCTCCTCGTACGCCACCCCGGACTCGGCGAGGACCTCCTTCAGCAGGGCGGTCGCCCGGCTCCACAGCCCGGGGCCGGCCACGTACTTGCCGCCCTCGCCGGGCAGGGAGAGGCGGTGGCGCACGGCCTCGATGCCGAGGTCGGCGTACGCGCGGGCGATCAGCTCCAGGGCCGCGCGGGCCTCCTCCACCGCCTGGTCGAGAGTGCAGAAGATGTGCGCGTCGTTGAGCTGGATGGCGCGTACACGGGTCAGGCCGCCGAGGACGCCTGACCGTTCGGCGCGGTACATGGTTCCCAGCTCGGCGATGCGCAGGGGCAGTTCGCGGTAGCTGTGGGAGCGGGAACGGTAGATCAGGGCGTGGTGGGGGCAGAGGCTGGGGCGCAGGACGGCCTCCTCGGACTCCTCGGCGCCCAGCCGCATCGGCGGGTACATGTCGTCGCGGTAGTGGTCCCAGTGCCCGGAGACCTCGTACAGCTCCCGCTTGCCCAGCGCGGGCGAGTACACGTGCCGGTATCCGGCGGCGCGTTCCGCCTCCCGGACGTACTCCTCCAAGGTGTGCCGGACGACCGCCCCGTCGGGCAGCCAGTACGGCAGGCCGGCGCCCATCAGCGGGTCGGTGTCGAACAGGCCGAGTTCGCGGCCGAGGCGGCGGTGGTCGGGCAGCCGGTCGTTCATCGCGGTTCCTCCGTGGGTGGGGCGGGGCGAGGAACCGGGTGCGGATACGCCGAAGCCCCGGGGCACTCGCCCCGGGGCTTCGATGCTGGTCAGGTGTCAGCGCGCCGGGACGGTCTCCGGCGTCGTCGTGCTCGACGGGCACTGCTGGGCGCGCTTCATGGACGGGAGAGTAACAGGGGGTGCGGAGGCGGACCACGCGTTTTCCACGTGCCCGCACGGGCTCCGGCGAGCGCGCGTTTTCCGCAGTGGCTCACCCGGACGGCCCGGAGCGCTGGTGAGGCGGACGGGGCGGTGGTGCCGTGAGAGCAGGCACCCCCACCGGCCCCCACCGGCCCCGACCGGTACGCAGCCCAGGAGGCACCCCCCATGACCCCCGCGATACGCCCCCGTGGCCTCCGTCTCTCCCTGATCGCCGTCGGCCTGCTCGCCGTCGGCAGCTGCGCGGCCCTCGGTCTGCGGCACCCGGCGGCCGCGCCGCACCCCCTCCCGACCATCGACCGGCCGAGTCCGACGCCCAAGGCCTCCGCGCGGGCCGACGGTTCCTCGCTCAGCGACGACCAGGCGCAGGCCGCGCTCCTCACCGAGTCCGACCTGGGCGCCCCCTGGACGGCGACGCGCGGTGCGGCGACCTGGCGCGACGGACTGCTGAAGGCGGCCACCACGGCCGGGGAGTGCCAGCGGCTGCTGGACGCCCTCTACAGCGACGAACTCCTCGGCGGTCCCGCCCGTGCCGCCGTCGGCCTGGACGACGCCGACACCGACGCCCAGCTGCGCTACCAGGTCGGCGCGCGCCGGCCGGCGGACGTCGACGCCGCGCTGGCCTGGCTGCGGACGCTGCCCGCGCGGTGCGCCCGGTTCACGGCCACCACCGAGAACGGGCTCCAGGAGGACGTGCGGGTCGCCGACGCCCCGTTGCCCGAGGTCGGGGACGCGCGCCAGGGCCTGCGCGTCAGCATCGCCACCACGACGCCGGACGGGGACGACTCCCTGCTCACGATGGACCTGGCCGCCGTCCGGGTCGGCGAGGACTCCTTCGCCCTCACCAACGGCGGTCTCGGCGACGTGCCGAACGACGCGACCCAGGCCGCCGTCCAGATCGGCGCGCTGCGCCTGACGGACATCCGCAAGCAGGGCCGGGCCCAGGTCTGACGCGCACGGCGGCTCAGGGTTTCGCGTCAGGGTCGGCCGGCCGCCGCCCGGTCCGCGAACGGGAACGGTGGGGCGGGCCCCAGGTCACAGCGGTGGCTGGGCAGGGGCCGGACCCAGGGTCGTGGTGCCCGGGGTGCTGCGGTGGCCGAGGCCCGTGCGGTAGGCGTCCAGGGCCGCTTCGACGCGGCCCGTGCGGCGCAGCAGGTCGCCCAGGAGACGGCACAGGTCGGCCAGGTCGCCGGCGGCGCCCGCGCGTTCCAGGAGGCTGAGCGCACGGACGTAGTGCTCCTCGGCGGCCTCGGTGTCCCGGGTGTCCTCGGCGATGATGCCGAGGAGCCGGTGGGCCGCGGCCGCGTGGACGGCGCCGCGTTCGCAGGAGAAGTCCCCGAGGACGCCCTCCAGCAGTTCGGCGGCCTCGGCGGACCGTCCCCGGCGGTGCAGCACGTCGGCCAGTTCGACCGTGGCCTGGCTGCGGTAGAGGGCGGCCCGGGTCTGCGAGAGCATGGCGTGCGCCTGGCGCAGTTCGCCCTCCGCACGCTCCAGCTCGCCGTTCTGGGCGTGGACGTAACCGCGCATCCAGTGGCAGTTGGCCAGCTCGGTGCGCAGCTGGAGCTGGCGGTACAGCTCGGCCGCCTTGGCGAGGGAGGCGTCGGCCTCGGCGCCCCGGCCCTCGGCGAGCAGGGTGCGGGCGACCGAGCGGTGCATCCGGGCGATCAGCGCGGGGTCGCCGGCCCGCGGGGCGAGCGCGAGGGCGAACTCGGCCGCCTGGGCGGCGCGGGCATGGGCGCCCATGTCCAGGTACGGGCCGATGACGCTGGCGTAGAGCAGCAGGAGGGCGTCGGGATCGTGCAGGCCACCGCGGTTGAGTTCGTCGAGGGTGGATTCCAGCAGGTAGACCGCGTACCGGAGTTCACCGGCGAGGTAGTGGGAGACGGCCCGGCCGCGCACCGCGGGCACGCGCACCGGCAGCGACTCGCCGGCCAGGCGTTCCTCGGCCCGTTCGAAGCACTCGCGCGCGCTTGTCAACTCACCTGTCTCCAGGGCGCATTCACCGAGGCCGAGGAGCGCGGTGGCCTGCTCGCAGCCGAGTCCGTGCGTCTCCGCCTCGGCGAGCAGCGCGGTGTACTGCGCGGCGGCCTCCTCCGCCCTGCCGTCGGCGAGGACGCGCTGTGCCTCGGTGAGACGCAGCCGCAGGCCGGTGGCGAGGTGGGCGGGCCGGCCCACGGCCAGTTCCTCGAAGGCCACCCCGAGCCGGCCCGCGATGTGCCGGAGCGCCTCGTCGGAGGCCCGTACCCGGCCCGCCTCCAGCGTGGAGACGTAGGCCGGTGTGTACGCGGGCTCGGCCAGCTGCCGCTGGGTCAGGCCGCGCTGGGTGCGCAAGCGCTGCACGCGCCGCCCGATGACCTCGGGATCGTCCCGTTCCCGCATACTCTGCCCCCAACTCCCCTGATACCTCTTGCCGTTCGGCTCGCGCAGCCCCTAGGTTAAACGGCGGATTAAGCCTGCTTAATACGCCGCTGTCGTGTTGCGAGGTCGCCGTGCCCGGACGTACATCCGCACCCTACGGACGCCGCACTCCCGAACTGGCGCCTTCCCGGCTCCGGGTGGGCGGCGGCACCTGCACCGCCCGGGCCGTCGCCGCGGCCATGATCGCCGCGGCGGCCCTGATCCTCGTGGCGAACGCCGGCCCGGCTCGCGCGGCGGACAGGGCACCCGCGGCCGCGGCCGTCCAGCACGTCGGCCGCTGAGGGCTCCCCCCGGCCGGCCGCGGGCGCCTACGCTGCCTCCCGTGACCTCGACCGCGGCCCGCACCGCTCTCGATCTGACGGCCGACCTCCCGGTGCCGGACCTGGAGGACTACTACCGCGATCTGCACCGCCATCCCGAGCTGTCCCTGCGCGAGCACCGCACCGCCGGGAAGCTCGCCGGCCGGCTGCGCGACGCCGGGTTCGAGACCGCCGAGGGCGTCGGCGGCACCGGGGTCGTGGGCCGGCTGCGCAACGGGGACGGGCCGACCGTGCTGCTGCGGGCCGACATGGACGCGCTGCCGGACTGGTTCGTGACGACCACCCCGGCCGAGGTGTGGGAGCAGGCCCCCGGTGACACCCTTACCGAGAAGTTCCAGGCCGTGCCGAGCAACCACAGCCCGCACTTCGCACCCGATCCGTCCACGGTTGCCCCGGGTGTCCGCACGCTGGTCTCCGGAACTCTCGCGCTGTTGTCCGTGACATGACCTAGTGCCGCGGCAGGCAACGTTTGCCCGTCAAGGAGCGGCGTCCGGTGCGTGCTCTCGGCGTGCCGGCCGGAAGTCCTCGTACTGGATGTACTTGGGCTTTCGGCCGGTGCGGCGAGAGTGCGTGCCGGGCGCCGCGACGGGGCGAACGTTGCCTGCCGCGGCACTAGTGGGCCTGGAAGTACTTCGCCTTCACCCGGTGCGGCCTACTGGGCCTGGAGCTGCCGCAGCTGCCGCTGGACGTTCTCCAGCGCGCCGCTGTGGCGCCCCGGCACCCTGAGTCTCAACTCCGCGAGGGCGGGCCCCAGTTCACGGGCCCGCGCCGTGTCCTCGATGCGGCCCCACTGGTGGTGGGCGCGGTCCACGGCCGCCTCCACGGCGGGCGCGTCCACGGCCTGCCCCGCGGCCAGCCGCACCCCGGCGAGCCCCAGCCAGGCCCGGCAGCTGCGCACCGCGTCCCCCGCGAACATCGCGAGATCCGCCCGGACCTCCGTCCAGTGCAGGGCGTCCTCGGAGGCGGGTCCGTGCGCCTGTACGGCGGCCAGCTCGTACCGGGCGGCGATCGTGTCGGCCTCGCCGTGCCGCCCGGCCTGCACGGCGGCGCTGATGGCGGCGTGCGGATCGACGGCCGTGGGTCCGGGGGCGAAGCCGCCGGGGCTGGCCAGCAGCAGGTTTCCCGTGGCTTCCTTCGCGATCCGGGCCAGCACCTGCTGGTGCACCACCTCCAACGGCGGCCGGTGTCCGCTCCGCAGCAGCGTCGCCACCGCCTTCATGTACGACGGCTCGGCCAGGCCCCGCCGGCCGGCCGGCCGCGCGGGGGCGATGCGACCGTAAACGGCGGTGGTGGGGCCGGGGTCGAGCCCGCGTTCGGCGGCGTACCGCCAGGCCTCCGCGTCCGCGTGCAGGTCGACCACGAGCGCGGTCTGCGCGGCGGAACGCAACCGCAGCTCCTCGCGGATCCACTGCCAGGGCAGCGCGGTGTAGCGGACGGTGGCCGCGGTGGTGCGGGCCAGCGCCAGATGCGGCTGCCGCTGGCGGCGGTCCAGGTGGAGCTGGCCGGTGAGATACACGGTCAGCGGGCCGGGAGCGGCCGCGGCGGCGCGCAGCCGGGTGAGGACGGCCTGCGGCTCCAGCGGGTCGGCCAGCTCCACCACGTTGGCCGTGTCGGTGCCGGACAGCACGGCCGGGGCGACGGCGGCCAGCACCGGCAGCACACCGGCCGCGTCCACCAGGCGCCCACGGCCCAGCGGCGAGGCCGCGATCAGCAGCACGGTTCCGGGCATCGGTCCTCCCCCTGTAGACCCTGTGGATCCGTAGACCCTGTGGATCCGTAGACCCTGTAACCGTGGGCCCGGTGGATCCGTGGGCTCTGTAGATCCGCTCTCCAGCCAGCACCGTAGCCGCTGCTGCTGCAAACCCGCGCCTCAGGTCTGCAAACGTCCCCGTTCGGGGGCTTCGCCCGCCTCCCGCGGCCGGCGCACGGCGAACACCGTGGTGTCGTCCCCCAGCCGGCCGCCGCTGTGCCGCAACACGCCGTCGCGGACCCGGCGGACCAGCCGCCGGGGATCGGCGCGGCTCGGGTCGGCGATGACCGCGCGGTCGACCTCGCGGGCCAGTGGATAGAAGGCGCCGGGCTCGTCGCGGGCCTCGGTCACCCCGTCGGTGACCAGCAGCAGGGTCTCGTCGGCGGCGAGCGGCACGCGGTGCACGGACGGCAGGCCGCCCGCCAGTTCGGCGAGGCCGAGCGGGAGCCCGTCGCCGCTGGGCAGCTCGCGGGCCCCGTGCGGGCCGACGGCGAGCGGGGGTTCGTGGCCGAAGTTGACGATCTCGATCGTGTCCGTGGCGTCCTCGGGGAAGCCGATCAGCACGGCGGTGGCGAAGCGGTCACCGTCGTCCCGGCCGAGCGCGATTCTGTGGGATCGGTGCCGGAGCATCCGGGTCTCCAGGCGTTCGGCGACGGTCGCGAGGTCCGGCTCGTGGTACCCGGCCTCGCGGAAGGTGCCGAGCAGCGCGGCGGCGGCCTCCACCGCGCCGAGGCCCTTGCCCTGCACATCGCCGACGAGGACGCGGGTGCCGTGCGGGCCGGGCTGGATGTCGTAGAAGTCGCCGCCGACCCGGGCGTCGACGTCGGCGGCCAGATAGACCCCCGCGTGTTCCAGGCCGGCCCAGCGCGGCGGCAGCGGGCGCAGCACGGTACGGCGGGTGGTCTCGGCGATGTCCCGGATGTGCAGCGTCTGCCGTTCCCGGCGCACCCGCACGACGGCGGCCAGCACGGCCAGCAGACCACCTACGGCCACCAGGACGAAGTCGGCGAAGCCGGCCTTGTACTGCTCGGGCCAGGCGCTGTCGACTGCGACGTACGTCACCACCGACAGCAGGCTGAAGGCGGCCGTCGTCCACACCCCGCAGATCGCGGCGGCGATGCCCGGGACCAGGACGATCCAGGAGATGATCCGGAAGCGCTCGGGAGTGCTGAAGTCGACGAGCGCGATGCCGACGAGCAGCAGCAGGGGCACCACCCAGGCGACGCTCCGGCCGTGTACCCGCAGCAGCCGGCGCCGCCGCGCGTACTCCATCTCCGTCACGGCGGGCAGCCCTTCATGTTCTCCGGCGTTCTCCAGGGAAACACGGGAGGGAACGGCACGCATCCGCATCCGTCACCCTCCTGGCCGACTTGCCGGGCCCTGCTCCCAGGTGTGCGCTGGAGAGCGGGGGCGAGGAGAGAGGAGAGCTGTCATGGCTCAAGCGGCACCCGCGCCCGGCGGCACGCCCCGACCCGGCCGCACGCCCGCGGCGGAGGCCCGGGCGACCGATGTGCGCGCCCGTCCGCCCGACGTGTTCGACGCCCGGACCCACGCGATGGCCAGGTGGGCGCTGCCCGTGGTGCTCGGTCTGGTCTACGGGTACTGGGCCGCCGCGAACACGCGCAACGGAGGTCCCATCACCGGCTGGAACCTGCTGTTCGGTGTGGTGACCGGCATCGTGTTCTTCGCCGTGTACCGGGGCCTGGAGTCGTTCGCGGTGCGTCAGAAGCGCGAGGTGCGCGCGGTGCTGTGGGCGGCCTTCACGGGCATCGCGGTGGGTTTCCTGTACAGCCTGAGCGGCCGCGGTCACGCGGTGGTGGCGTCCATGGGCCTGGGTCTCGCGGTCGCCGTGCCCACTTTCGTGGTGCTGTTCTACCGCTACTACACGCACGAGGACCCGGCGGGGCACCGCATCCGCTGAACGCGCCGCACGCGCGTGGGCCCCCGGCCGGACTCCGGCCGGGGGCCCACGCACTCCCCTGTGCTCCCTCCCCACCAGCCTCCCCAGCACCAGGAAACACCCGTCCGGGGGAACCCTCCACCGGAGGGGTGGACTACCCGGCCCCCACGCGGGGCGGCGCCGGATGCCACCCGTTCGGCCCGGATTTCCGCCCGGATGCAGTCCTCCCGCTCGCGCCACGGCCCCCGGAGCCCTTGCCTGGAAGCGTGTTTCCACGCCTCAGGAGCGCCCTGTCGGCCGTACTGATCATCCTGTCCTGCCTGCTCGTGCCGTTCGGCGCGCTGGCGGCCTGGGCGGCGTACGGGCTCGCCGACACGGGCCGGTACGTCACCACGATGGCCCCGCTCGCCGCCGACCCGGACGTGCGGGAGGCCGTCGCGGACACGGTCGGTGACGGGATCATGCGCGCGGTGGACCAGCATCTGGACGTGCGCCCGCTGCGCGGTTCCGTCCGTCCGTTCGTGCACGACGCGGTGCGGTCCTTCACCCATACCGAGGCGTTCCGGCTGGCCTGGGACACCGGCAACCGGGTCACGCACGACGCGGTCCTGCGCGCGCTGCGCGAGGACGACGAGCGCGACGTCACCGTCGACTTCGCCCCCGTCACCGCCCAGGTCAAGCGCCAGCTCACCCTCGACCATGTGCCGCTCGCGCAGCGCATCCCGGTGGAGCACACCGCGGTCGCCGTGCTGCCGGCGGGCGAGCTGGTCGCCCTGCGAAAGGGGTTCAACGTGCTCGAGGTCGCCGGTTTCTGGCTGCCGGTGACGGCGGTCGTCTTCGCCGTCGCCGGCATCGGTCTGGCCGTCCACCGCCGCCGGGCCGTCGCCGCGACCGGGCTGGGTACGGCTCTCGGCGGCGCCCTGCTCGTCCTGGCCCTCACCATCGGCCGCGGTCTGACCCTCGCCGACCTGCCCGCCGACGTGCCCCGCCCGGCCGTGGGCGCCGTCTACGACGCCCTCACCGGCACCCTGCGCACGGCAGCCTGGCTGCTGCTCGGCCTCGGCCTCGCCGTCGCCCTCACCGCCTGGCTCACCCGGCATCTGCGGCTGGCCCGCCCCGCGCGACGCCGGCGAGAGTCGCCAGCGCCCGCTTCAGCTCCGGCTCAGGCGCCGACGCGAGCCCAAGCCTGACCGCGTCCGGCGCGCGACCGGCGCCGACCGAGAAGGCGGTGCCCGGCGTGACCGCGATCCCGTGCGCCCGCGCGGCGGCCGTGAAGGTGTCCGCCCGCCACGGCGCGGGCAGCTCCCACCAGGCGAAGTAGGCCGCCGGGTGGGACCGTACGGCGAACCCGGCCAGCTCCTCGGCGACCAGCCGCTGCCGGTGCCGCGCGTCCTGCCGCTTGGCCGTCACCAGCCGGTCCACCGTTCCGTCCACGATCCACCGCACGGCCGCCTCCAGCGCGAAGGCGCCCGCGCTCCACCCGCCGGACCGGATGGCCCGCGCCACCGCCTCGGTACGCCCCTCCGGTACGACGGCGAAGCCGACCGTCAGCCCCGGCGCGACCCTCTTGGACAGCCCGTCGACGAGGTGGACGAGCCCCGGCGCGAGCGCGGCCAGCGGGGGTGTGCCGCCCGGGTGCAGAAAGGACCAGATCCGGTCCTCGACCACCGGTATCCCCAGCCTGTGGACGGTATCGGCCAGGTGCGCGAGCCGCCCGGCGCTCGTCGTCCGCGACGTGGGGTTGTGCAGGGTCGGCTGGAGGTAGAGGGCGGACAGGGGGGCGGTGCGGTGGGCGGCGGTGACGGATTCGGGCAGCGGCCCCTCCTCGTCCGTCGCGATCGGGACCAGGACGCTGCCCAGGCGGCCGGCGATCTCCTTGACCAGCGGATACGTCAGCGGCTCCACGCCCACCCGGCCACCGGGCCGCACCAGCGAAGCCAGGGTGGCGGCGATCGCCTGCCGGGCGTTGCCGGTGAACAGGACCCGCGCGGCGCCGGACCGCAGACCCCCCTGGGCCAGCAGGGAGGCCACCGCCTCCCGGGCGGCCGGGGTGCCGGCGGCCGCGGCCGGCCGCAGCGCCTGCCCCAGCGCGTCCGGCCGCAGCAGCGGCGCGAGGGCCAGGGCCAGCAGCTCCGACTGGCCTTCGGCGCTGGGGTAGTTGAGTTCCAGGTTCACGGCTGCGGCACCGGCCGCCTCGGCCAGGGCGTGCCCCGGCTGCCCGTCCGGCTCGGTGGCCCGCACGAACGTGCCGCGCCCGACCTCGCCCACCACCAGCCCCCGGCGGACGAGTTCGGTGTACACCCGCCCGGCCGTCGAGGGCGCGATCCCGTGCCGTCGGGCGAACGCCCGCTGCGGCGGCAGCCGTTGGCCCGGCCGTAGTCGTCCGCCGCTGATGTCGTCGGCGATCCGGTCGGCGATGCGCCGGTAGTCGTCCACCTGTCCCCCTGTCCCTGCCGGTGCCCACGATTGCACCGAGGGCAAAGATTTTATTGCACCGAGGAGTTGGCCCGCCTAGGGTCGATCACATGCCTCCCTTCCTCGCATACGAGGACAAAGGCCCCGGCATGTCGACCCGGGTTCCCCTCGTCCTCGTCCACGGCCACCCCTTCGACCGCACGATGTGGGACCCCCAGCTGACGGAGTTCTCCGCCGGCCGCCGGGTGATCGTCCCCGACCTGCGCGGCTACGGCGCCTCCCCGGTGACCCCCGGCACGGTCCCGCTCTCCCGGCACGCCCAGGACATCGCCGGCCTGCTGGAATTCCTGGAGGTGGACGCCTTCGTCCTCGCCGGCCTGTCCATGGGCGGCCAGATCGCCATGGAGTGCTACGACCGCTTCGGCGACCGGTTCCGCGGCCTGGTCCTCGCCGACACCTTCCCGGACGCGGAGACCCCCGAGGGCAGGCGGGGCCGCAAAGCGACGGCCGACCGGCTGCTCGCCGAAGGCATGCGGGGCTACGCCGACGAGGTACTGGACAAGATGGTCGCCCCCTACGCGCGCCCCGACGTCAAGGCCCACGTCCACCGCATGATGACGGCCACCTCCCCCGAGGGCGCCGCGGCCGCCCTGCGCGGCCGGGCCGAACGCCCCGACTACCGGGACCTGTTGACCAGGGTGCGGGTGCCCACCCTGGTCGTGGTCGGCGCCGACGACACCTACACACCCGTCTCCGGCGCCGAGGCGATGCACGCGGCCCTGCCCGACTCCCGGCTGCACGTCATCGAGGGCGCCGCCCACCTGCCCAACCTGGAGCGGCCGGAGGAGTTCAACCGGGCGCTGGCCGGATTCCTGGCGCGGCTGGACGGGTGATCGTAGGCTCGCTCCCGTGACCCAACGCCGCGGACGCAGGCTCGGCACCTGGTGTGCCGGACTGCCGCTGGCCGGCGTGAGCGTGGTTGTCGGCTGCCGGGTGGCCGACACCGACGGCATCACCCCCGTACCCCAACTCCTCGCCTTCCTGCCCTGGCTGCTCCTGCCGACCGGCTTCGCCCTGCTCTGCGCACCGCTGGCCCGGTGGTGGACGGGCCTGGTGTGGGGCGTCGCCGTCCTGGGCCTGCTCGCCTGGTACCTCGAGCCGTACGGCACCATCAGCGAGCCCGGTGGTCCGCCCCTCGCCGCCGTCCGCGTGCTCACCTCGAACGTCGAGTTCGGGCGCGGCACCCCCGCCCTGGTGCCGGTCATCCGCGACCGGCATCCGGACGTGGTGTTCGTGGAGGAGTGCGAGTACACCTGCCAGTCCACCCTGGAAGCCGACTTCGCGGACACCTACCCCCACCGGCAGGCGGTACGCGCGGCCGGCTCCCACGGCTCCCTGATCCTCAGCCGCTTCCCGCTCGAGCCGGCCGAGGGCGTCGCCGGCACCATGGGCATGCCCGGCGCCGTCGCCGACGTGCGCGGCCACGCCGTACGCCTCCAGCTCGCCCACCCCATGCCCCCGCTGCCGGGCCGGCTCGGCCCGTGGCGCCGCGAACTCGGCAGGCTCCGGGTCTTCGCGGCGTCCGGCGAGGACACCCCCACCGTCCTCGCGGGCGACTTCAACGCCTCCCAGGACCACGCGGCCTTCCGCCGCATCCTGGACACCGGCCTGACCGACGCGGCCCGCCTCGCCGGCCACGACCGCGCCCCCAGCTGGCCCTCGCGCACCGCCTCCGTCATCGGCGCCCAGATCGACCATGTCCTGGTCTCACCGGACTTCACCGCGACCGGCGCCCACTTCCTGCGCCTGACGGGCACCGACCATCGCGCCCTCGTCGTCGATCTCGCGCTCCACCAGCGCGAATGAGCCGAACCGGCCACCCCCACGCCACCGGACCGACCGCACCGAAGCCCCATAATGGGCGCATGTCCCGAGAGTTCCCCATCGGCCTCACCCCTCCCGACTGGCTGGTCCGGAACCTCCAACCCCAGCAGGCACCCGTCAACTGGGCCGCCGTCGCCCGCGCCGCCGTCGCCATGACCCTCCCGCTGGCGATCGGCCTCGCGGCCGGCCGCCCGGCCTACGGTGCGCTCGCCTCCATGGGCGCCCTGTCCGGCGTCATCGGCGACACCGCGGACGCCTACCGCATGCGCATCCTCAACATCGCGGTCCCGCAGCTGTTCGGCGCGGTCGGCGTGACGCTGGGCGCGCTGGTGTACGGGCACGGCTGGTACGCGGTCGCCGCGGTCACCGGGGTCGCGTTGCTGTCCGGCATGATCTCGACGATCGGCGCCGTGGCGTCGGTCTCGGGCCTGCTCCTGCTCCTGAACTGCGTGGTGGGCGCGGGCCTCCCGCTCCCGTCCCCCTGGTGGGTGGCCCCGGCCCTGATGACCGGCGGCGGCCTCCTCGTCCTCCTGCTCGCCCTGCTGGCCTGGCCGTTGCGCTCGAAGGTCCCCGAACGCGCGGCGGTCGCCGCCACGTACCGCACGGCCGCGGCCCTCCTCTCCGTCTCCGGCACGGACCGCACCGAGGAGTACGACGAGGCCCGCCGCGCCGTCACCCAGTCCCTGAACCAGTCCTACGACCTGATCCTGGCCCGGCGCGCCCGCCACCACGGCCGCAGCCCCGAACTGACCCGTCTGCTGGCCCAGTTGAACGCGATCACCCCGGTGGTCGAGGCGGCCCCCGCGGCCCACCTGGCGGGCCGTCCCCTCCCCCCGCGGATCCCGGAGTCCGTCCACCGACTCGCGCAGGCTGTCGAGACGGGCCACACCGGCCCGGCAGCCCTGGACCTCCCCCTGCCCACCACGGAGACGGCCCGCGCGGTGGACCACGCCCTGCGCCACGTGGCCGAGGTCGTCACGGCCCCCGACGTGGACCCGCGGGGCATCGACGACCGCCTCGGCCGCCCCGCCGACCTCGGCATCCGCTCGGCCCGAGCGGCCCGCAGCGTGACCCTCTCCGCCAACTCCTGGCGCTACGGCCTGCGCCTGGCGGTCTGCATCGGCATCGCCCAGGCCCTCGTCTCCCTGATCCCGGTACCGCGCTCCTACTGGGTGGCCCTGACCATCACCTTCGTCCTCAAGCCCGACTTCGGCTCGGTCTTCTCCCGCGCCCTGCTGCGCGCCCTCGGCACGGTGGCCGGCCTGGTGATCGCGGCGGTGGTTCTCGCGGAGGTGCCCCTGGGCTGGTGGGACGTCCTGGCCATGCTCGTGCTGGCCCCCCTCATCCCCGCGCTGACCCCGCGGGGCTACGGCTACCAGACGGCAGCCATCACCCCGGTGATCCTCCTGCTCTCCGACATCCTCAACCACCAGGGAACGGCACTGCTGCTCCCCAGGCTGACCGACTCGCTCCTCGGTTGCGCGATCGCCCTGATCGCCGGTTACCTCCTGTGGCCGGAGAGCTGGCACACCCGCGTCGGCGACCGCCTCGCCGACGCGGTCGCGGACACGGCGGCCTACGTGGAAGCGGCGTTCGGCACGGACGCCGACCCGGCCGCCCGGGCCCGCATGCGCCGCCGCCTCTACCGCGACCTCTCCGTCATCCGCACCGAGTTCCAGCGGGCCCTGACCGAACCCCCGCCGACCGGTCGGCGTGCCGCCGCCTGGTGGCCGCTGGTCGTCGCCGTCGAACGCATCGTGGACGCCACGACGGCGGCCCGCGTCCGTGTCCGGCACGGGGCCGCCCCTCCGTCCACGGCCGAGATCGCCCAGGTCACCCTGCAACTCCGGGAGCTGGCGGAGGGCGTCCGCAACGCGGAAACGCTGCTCGCCGTGCGCACGGACCTCACCGGTCCCGCGGGCAGCGTCCTGGAGCCCCTGCGCCAGGAAGTGGCGGCGGCCCGGTCGATCGCATCCCCCCACTGAGCGCTTCGCTAACCTTACGTGTCCGTCCTGGCCAGGGATTGAAACGGGCATCAACTCACGAAGGGTTGCGCACATGGGCATTCTCACTCTCCTGCGAAACGCATTCGGCCGCTCACGCAAGGCACGAGCCACCGAGGCGGAGGGTGCGGACCGACTCCCCACGCAGTCCTCCACCCCGGAACCGTCCACGGAATCCACCACAGCGGAATCCGGCACTGGAGAATCCCGGCCCCGGGAAGCTCGGGCCTCGGAAACCCGAACCTCGGAAGCTCGGACCCCGGAACCTCGGACGCCGGAAGCCCGGACGCCGGAAGCCCGGACGCCGGAGACCCGGACGCCGGAGACCCGGACGCCTGAAACCCGGGCCCCGGAAACCCCGTCCGCGGAGCACACCGGCGCCTCCGAGCCCCGCGCCACGACTCCCGAGGCCGCCGAGCCCCGCACCCCCGAGATCCCCGAGCCCCGCCAGGCGGCCCCCGTGGAACACGACCTCGTGGCAGCGGCCTTCGACAGCGTGAAGGTCCCCCACCCGTCGGAGCCGACTGAGGGGGAGACCGGGGAACGCCCCCAGCCGGAGCAGAAGCCCGCAGCGAAGACCGAGCAGAAGCCCGAGGCACAGCCAAAGCCCGAGACAGAGGCGAAGCCCCCGGCCGCCCCTGAAGCGAAGGCAGAGGCAGAGCCCAAGGCGGAGGCGGAGCCCAAGGCGGAGCCTGAAGCGAAGGCAGAGGCAGAACCCAAGGCGGAGGCGGAGCCCCAGCCTGAAGCCGAGCCCAAGGCGGAGGCTACGGCGGAGCCTCAGGCTGAAGCGGCGGCTGCGGCAGAACCCCAGGCGAAGGCAGAGGCAGAGGCAGAGCCGGAAACGGAGCCCGAGGCGGCGGCGGCCGACGAGTCCGCCGTACCGGCCGAGGCGACGGCCGAGCCGCAAGCCGCCGACGGCGAGGACACCCCGCAGGGGCCACCCGCGGCCGACGACGAGAGCAGCACG
Source organism: Streptomyces sp. NPDC045022 (assembly GCF_056432605.1). NCBI lineage: Bacteria > Bacillati > Actinomycetota > Actinomycetes > Kitasatosporales > Streptomycetaceae > Streptomyces > Streptomyces sp. NPDC045022. The sequence continues at coordinate 417,402 of NZ_JBWKIR010000004.1, read as the reverse complement.
GGTGGTGCGGGTGGGAACACGGACGCCGAAGGCGAAGCCGAGGCGGAACCGGCGACGGCCGACGAGCCCGCCGAGGCGACGACCCAGCCGCAAGCCGCCGACGGCGAGGACACCCCGCAGGGGCCACCCGCGGCCGACGACGAGACCCGCACGGGTGGTGCGGGTGGGAACACGGACGCCGAAGGCGAAGCCGAGGCGACGGTCCCGCACAAGCCCGCCACCCCCCTCACCAAGGTCAAGTCCCGCACCCCCTCCCTCACCACCGCCTACAAGGCCGCCACAGCCGCCCTGAAGAAGACCGACCTCACCGGCACCCGGGCAAAGCTCTACCTCGTGCTCGACCGCTCGGCGAGCATGCGCCCGTACTACAAGGACGGTTCCGCGCAGGCCCTCGCCGACCAGACCCTCGCCCTCGCCGCCCACCTGGACCCGGAGTCCACGGTCCACGTCGTCTTCTTCTCCACGGAGGTGGACGGCACCACGGACCTCACCCTCACCCCGGACCACGAGACCAAGATCGACGACGTCCACGCCGGCCTCGGCCGCATGGGCCGTACCAGCTACCACACCGCCGTGGAAGCCGTGGTCACCCATTACGAGAAGCACCACCCGGACCCGGCCACCGCACCGCCCGCCCTCGTGATCTTCCAGACCGACGGCGCCCCGGACGCGAAGACCCCCGCCACCCAGGCCCTCACGGCGGCAGCCGAGTCGCACCCCGCCCTCTTCTTCTCCTTCGTCGCCTTCGGTGAGCACGACAACAAGGCCTTCGACTACCTCCGCAAGCTGAAGACCGGCAACACGTCCTTCTTCCACGCGGGCCCCACCCCCCGCGAGCTGACGGACACGGAGCTGTACGAGGGCGTACTGGCGAACTGGCGCCCGTAGGCCCGCCCAGTCAGGGGGGTGGACACCCGTACGTCCCGTCCACCCCCCGAAACACGTGTGAGTCGATCTTCGGCGGGCCAGTAGGATTTCGACTTATGGCGGCCACTGGATCCGAGAAGCAGGGGGCGAAGGCGTACTACGTCTCGACCCCCATCTACTACGTCAACGACGCTCCTCACCTGGGCCACGCCTATACGACCGTCGCAGGCGACGTGCTCACCCGCTGGCACCGTCAGCGCGGCGAGAAGGTGTGGTACCTCACCGGCACGGACGAGCACGGTCAGAAGATCATGCGCACGGCCGAGGCCAACGGGGTCACCCCTCAGGAGTGGGCCGACAAGCTCGTCACCGAGGCCTGGAAGCCCCTCTGGGAGCATCTGGAGATCGCGAACGACGACTTCATCCGCACCACGCAGAAGCGGCACACCGACCGCGTCCAGGAGTTCGTGCAGGACCTGTACGACAAGGGCGAGATCTACAAGGGCGGCTACGAGGGCCCGTACTGCGTCGGCTGCGAGGAGTACAAGCTCCCCGGCGAGCTGCTCGACGGCGAGGGTGACTTCGCAGGTCAGAAGCTGTGCCCGATTCACAAGAAGCCGGTGGAGATCCTCAGCGAGGAGAACTACTTCTTCAAGCTGAGCGAGTACACCGACAAGCTCCTGGCCCACTACGAGTCCAACCCGGACTTCATCCAGCCCGAGTCCGCGCGCAACGAGGTCGTGAACTTCGTCCGCCAGGGCCTGCAGGACCTGTCCATCTCCCGCTCGACGTTCGACTGGGGCATTCCGATCCCCTGGGACGCCAAGCACGTGATCTACGTGTGGGTCGACGCGCTGCTGAACTACGCCACGGCGGTCGGCTACAACGAGAACCAGGAGAAGTTCGAGGCCACCTTCCCGGCCGACGTCCACCTGGTCGGCAAGGACATCCTGCGCTTCCACGCGGTGATCTGGCCGGCGATGCTGATGGCGCAGGGGCTCCCGCTGCCCGGCAGGATCGCCGCCAACGGCTGGCTGATGGTCGGCGGCGAGAAGATGTCCAAGTCGAACCTGACCGGCATCAAGCCGCAGGACCTGACGACCCACTTCGGCGTGGACGCGTACCGCTGGTACTTCCTGCGCGCGATCGCCTTCGGCCAGGACGGCTCGTTCTCCTGGGAGGACTTCTCCGCCCGCTACACGAGCGAGCTGGCCAACGACTACGGCAACCTCGCCTCCCGCGTGGCCGCCATGGTCGGCAAGTACTTCGGTGGCGCGCTGCCCGAGGCGACGGCCGTCGGCGAGGCGGAGAAGGCAGTCCACGAGGGGCTCGCCAAGGCCGTGGCGGAAGCCGACCGGAAGATCGGCGACGAGCTGGACTTCCAGGGCGGCATCCTGGCCGTCTTCGACTTCGTCAAGCAGGTCAACGGTTACCTCACCGAGCAGGAGCCGTGGAAGGTCGCCAAGGACACCTCCGAGGAGGGCCAGGCCCGCCTCGCGACCATCCTCTACACCGCCGCGGAGGCCCTCCGCGCGGTGGCCGTGTTGCTGAACCCGGTCATGCCGGACACCTCCCAGAAGCTCTGGGACTCCCTGGGCGCGGAGGCCTCCCTCGGCGCCCTGGCCGCCCAGCGGGTCCAGGAGTCCGGCGAGTGGGGCAAGCTCCCGGCGGGCTCCACCGTCACCAAGGGCGCGGTCCTCTTCCCCCGCCTGGAGGAGAAGCCGACCGCCTGACCCACCTCCGCAACAACAGAGGCCCGGAAACACCGCGTTTCCGGGCCTCTGCGCGCTCGCGAGCGCCGATCGAGGAGGCGTGAACGTTTCCTCGTTACCCGAACGAGTGAACCACTCCCTCCGCAGAACACCCCGGCTCTTGATCCACCTACGTTGACCGCATGGTCACATCCACCCACGAGGCATCTCACCGGATCTTCCAGGACAGGCCGGAGCTCCTCACCCCTGTCTTCGGCCTCCTCGGCGTCCCGATGTCCGCGAAGGCGTCGGTGTCGGTCCTCAGCGCCGACGTGACGGAGATTCAGCCTCTGGAGAGACGTGTGGACACCGTCCTGCGTGTCGAACCGTCCGACGGGGACCCCTTCCTGCTCGCCATCGAGACGCAGGGTCGGCGCGACAACCGCAAGGTGACGAGCTGGTCGTACTACGTGGCGTATCTCCACGAGAAGTTCTGCCTTCCGGTGCTGCTCCTCGTCACCTGCACCGACCGACCCACCGCCCGGTGGGCGACCGGGCCGTTCACCTGCGAGGTGCGCGGCTGGACCACCCACAGCACCCATCCCCTGGTCCTGAGCCCGGACAACGTACCGGTGATCACCGACCGGCGTACGGCCGCGCGGAACCTGGCGATGGCGACGTTCTCCGCCATCACGCATAGCAAGAATCCGGAGTCCACAGCCATACTGGAGGCCCTGTTCGGCGCCCTGCAGGAGACAGACCCGCAGACCGCCCTGTACTTCAGCGGCCTACTGGAGATCGGCCTGGGGGACACTCCGGCCCGACAGACATGGAGAAAGCTGATGAGTTTCACCAACTTCTTCCCCGGCCGGGGCACCCTGCTGGAGGAGACCTACCTGGAAGGCCAGGCCAAGGGCGAAGCCAGGGGTGAGGCCAAGGCCATCCTTCGCTTCCTCGAAGCACGGGGCATCTCCGTCCCCAAGGATGCCCGGGGCCGCATCGCGGGCTGCACCGACCTCGACCTCCTCAACCGCTGGCTGGACCGGACGCCCCACGTGAAGAGCGTCGACGACCTCTTCGCCGAGGACGCGGGGAACACCGCGGACCGGGCCGAAGCCTGACCCACGGCGCGATCATGATCGACGATCTGGACGCTTCACCGGAACTACTCGACCTGCTCCGGTTCAACTTGCTGAACGTGAGCTTGGGCGTACCGCTGGAGCGCGTACCTGCCGACTTACTGTTCACCCCGACCTGACGAGCGGTGCGTAAGGCTGCTTCGGGTGTGTCGAGCGGCCCGGGAGTGAGCTGCCCCCCGGGCCGTTCAGCTGTCCGACGTGTACGCCACGAAGTGCGCCCAGGCCTCCGGCGTGAGCAGTGGCCGCCGCCGCACGCGGGGAGGTTGCCGGCCGGGCCGGGGAGATTTCCCTCAGGCCGCGTGACCGAGCACGAGCGCCCCGACCACCGGGACGGCGTAGACCAGCGGGTACGGGATGTGCGCGTACCACCGGGCCCGCGCCACCGTGACGGCGGCCCCGGCGAAGTAGAGCACCAGGCCGGCCCCGGCCAGCACCCCGATCACCGGCACGAACAGCCCGACCAGCAGTCCGATGGCCCCGGCGGCCTCGGCCAGCCCCAGCCAGGTCCACCACGCCCGGGGGACCGAGTAGTCGTCGAGTGCCTTCACGATCCACTCCACCCGCATGAGCAGCACGGTCCCGGAGAACCCGGCCATGAGGGCGGCGAGCAGGGTGACGACGATGGTGGCGATACGCATGACGGGCTCCTGTGTGACGGCTCGGTCGAGCTGCGGACACCCCTCTGAACCCGCTGCGCGCCGCCGTGTGACAGGAAACGGGAGATTTTTTCTGGCAAGGTACGGGTGTCGTGAACCTCCCCGAACCTCACCGGCGGCTCCTCGCGGACGTCGTCACGGCGGGCGGCCCGTACGGGCTGGTGCTCGCCGGTGGATACGCCCTTCAGGCGCACGGACTGCTGCGGCGCCCGCACGCCGACCTCGACTTCGCCACGGAGAGTTCCGAGGCGATGGACCGGATCGCCGGTGCCGTCAGCGCGACACTGGAGGCGCGGGGCCGGCAGGTGCGCGTCGGACCCGTCGGCGTACGCACCGCGCAGTTGACCGTCACGGACCCGCCGAGCGGCGAACCCTGCGCCCTCGCGCTGCACAAAGAGGCCTTCTGGCAGCCGCCGGAACTCACCGATTACGGCCCGGCCCTCTCCCTCGAGGACGCCGTCGGCACGAAGATCCGCGCGCTGTACGACCGGGGCGCCGCCGTCGACCTCATCGACGCCCGGGCCGCCGCCGCCCACTTCTCCCTGCCCGGCCTGGAGGAACTGGGCCGCCGGCACGCCCACGACCCCTTCGACCTGCCCACCCTCCAGTCCCGGCTGACCGGCACGGACTTCTACGCCGACCGGGAGTTCCTGCGCTACGGGCTCGACGAGCCGCAGATCACGGCGCTGCGCGCCTGGGCCCAGCACTGGTCCGACGACATCGCCGAACGGCTGCTGGAGGACGGCGCCTCCCCGGACGAGGAGCCCGATCCCGACGCCGACGAGTGAGCCTCACCTTCGGCGCCCTCGCGAAGATCGCCACGGGCTGGGGCGGCTACGAGACCCTGTCCTGACCCCGGGGGCGCGAACGGCAAGCGGAAGGGCTCGGAACCGGCACCGGTTCCGAGCCCTCTGCGTCGCTCGCGGCCTACTTCGGCTGCGGCTTGCGGATGTCCAGGTGCAGCTCCCGCAGGCGGGACTCGTCCAGCTCGGTCGGGGCGCCCATCATCAGGTCCTGGGCGTTGCCGTTGAGCGGGAAGGAGATGGTCTCGCGGATGTTGGGCTCGTCCGCGAGGAGCATCACGATCCGGTCCACGCCGGGGGCGATGCCACCGTGCGGCGGGGCGCCGAAGCGGAACGCGCGGAGCATGCCCGCGAACTTCTCCTCGACGGTCTCACGGTCGTAGCCGGCGATCTCGAAGGCCTTGAGCATGATCTCCGGCTCGTGGTTCCGGATCGCGCCGGAGGACAGCTCGACGCCGTTGCAGACGATGTCGTACTGCCAGCCGAGGATGTCCAGCGGGTCCTGGGTCTCCAGGGCCTCCAGGCCGCCCTGCGGCATCGAGAACGGGTTGTGCGAGAAGTCGATCCCGCCGGTCTCCTCGTCCTTCTCGTACATCGGGAAGTCGACGATCCAGCAGAACCGGAAGACGCCGTCCTCGAAGTGGCCGGCCCGCTTGGCGGCCTCCACCCGGACCGCGCCCATGATCTTCGAGACCTCGTCGTACTCGCCCGCGCCGAAGAAGACGGCGTGCCCGGCGGCCAGCGAGAGACGCTTGGTCAGCTCGGCGACGTTCGCCTCGGTCAGGAACTTCGCGATCGGGCCGGTCAGCGAGCCGTCCTCGGCCACGCGCACCCAGGCCAGGCCCTTGGCGCCCTGCTCGACGGCGTACTCACCGAGCTGGTCGAAGAACTTTCGGGGCTGGGCGGAGACATCCGGCACCGGCAGCGCGCGCACGTGCTTGCCCGCGAACGCCTTGAACTCCGAGCCCTCGAAGACATCGGTGATGTCCACCAGCTCCAGCTTGGCGCGCAGGTCCGGCTTGTCGGAGCCGTACTTCAGCATCGCCTCGCGGAACGGGATGCGGGGGAAGGGAGAGGTGACGTGCCGGCCGCCGCCGAACTCCTCGAAGAGTTCGGTCATCAGCTTCTCGATCGGCTGGAAGACGTCCTCCTGCTCGACGAAGCTCATCTCGACGTCGAGCTGGTAGAACTCGCCCGGCGAACGGTCCGCGCGGGCGTCCTCGTCGCGGAAGCAGGGCGCGATCTGGAAGTAGCGGTCGAAGCCGGAGATCATCAGCAGCTGCTTGAACTGCTGCGGGGCCTGCGGCAGCGCGTAGAACTTGCCCGGGTGCACCCGGGAGGGGACCACGTAGTCGCGGGCGCCCTCGGGGGAGGTGGCGGACAGGATCGGCGTCGCCATCTCGTTGAAGCCCATCGCCGACATCTTGTGGCGCATGGCCGAGATCACGGCCGTACGCAGCATGATGTTGCGGTGCATCCGCTCGCGGCGCAGGTCCAGGAAGCGGTACTCCAGGCGCCGCTCCTCGTTGACCCCGTCCTCGGTGTTGATCGTGAAGGGCAGCGGGGCGGCCGCGCCGAGCAGCTCGACCTCGGCGACCTCGACCTCGATCTCGCCGGTGGGCAGGTCCGGGTTCACGTTCTCGGTTCCACGTGAAACAACCCGGCCGTCGACGCGGACCGTGGATTCCTTGGAGATCTTGTCCAGGGCCTCGTAGGAGGGCGTGCCGGGACGGGCGACCAACTGCGTGATGCCGTAGTGGTCGCGCAGATCGATGAAGAGGATGCCGCCCAGGTCGCGCCGATTGTGCAGCCAGCCACTCAGCCGGACGTCGGTGCCGACGTCAGAGGCGCGGAGCTGGCCGCAGGTGTGGGACCTGTACCGATGCATCGTCGTTCATCGTCCTTCGTTCGTGGTGTTGCCGAAGGTGCTCTCCTCGGCGGGAACGGGCACTGGGGCCCGGACCCATCAAGGGTACCGGGCACCCCGTGATCGGCTCCCCACCATTACGGCCCGCCCGCCCCACGGTGGCAGGTATCGATCGGATCTTCTTAAAGTAGGGCAATGCGTACAGGCGAGTCCCTGCCGTTTGTCGGTGACGTCCTCGCCGCCCTCGCGACCGGTCTGTGGCACTGGGACACGGCCACCGGACTGGTCACCGTCGACGCGGAGGCGGCGCGGCTGCTCGGGCTGCCCGCGGAGCCGACCACCCTCACCGAGTCCCAGACCCGCGCCCGTCTCCACCCGGAGGACTGGAACGAGATCACCGGTGTCGTGCCGCTGGCGGTCGACGAGGGCACGCTCGCCGAGGTGCGGATCCGGATCATGGACGAGCGGGGCCAGGTGATACGGGTCGTCCGCAGCCGTTCGAAGCCGTCCTTCGACCCGGACCGCAGGTCCTACGAGCTGATCGGCACGCTGCAGGAGGTCACCGAGCCCGTCCCGGGCACGGCGGCGGCACGCAACGCGGTCACCGGGGACTGGCGGCGCTCCCGCGAGGCGTTCCTGCTGGACGCGGGGAGGGCCCTGGCCGAGGCCCGGTCCACGGCGGAGGTGCTGCGGGTGGCGGGCGGCCTGTCGATGCCGGGCTTCTCCCCGGACGGGTTCGTGGTGTTCGGGGTGGAGGGGGACTGGCTGACGATCATCGGCCACCACGGTCACCAGCCCGACGGCATCCGGCCCTTCGCCGACATGCCACTGGCCGCCGACTACCCGGCGGCCGAGGTGGTGCGCACCGGACGCGCGGTGTACCTGTCCTCACCGGAGCAGTACGAGAGCCGCTACCCGGCGACCTGGCCGCTCGTCCGGCCCTTCGGCCGCCATTCCTGGGCCTTTCTGCCGCTGACGGTGGCCGGACGCCCGATGGGTGCCTGGATGGCGGCCTTCACCTATCCCGTGGCGTTCACCCCGGACGAGCGCGCGGTCCTGGCCACGGTGGCCCGGATGCTCGCCCAGGCGCTGTCCCGGGCCGGTGCCGCGGAGTCCGAGCGGGAGCTGACCGAGGGCCTGCAGCGCTCCATGCTGCCGTCGCTGGGCCCGGAGATCCCCGGCATGCGGGTGGCCGCCCGTTACATCCCGACCGGTGGCGGACTGCAGGTCGGCGGCGACTGGTACGACATGATCCCGCTGCCCTCCGGCCGCTTCGCGCTGGTCGTCGGGGACGTCCAGGGCCATGACGTCCGCGCGGCGGGGTTGATGGGGCAGCTGCGCATCGCCCTGCGTGCCTACGCCTCCGAGGGCCACCGGCCGGACGCCGTCCTCTCCCGTGCCTCCCGCTTCCTGCACGGCATCACGCACGACGACTCCCGGGACGATCACCTGTCCGACCTCCGCTTCGCGACCTGTGTGTACGTGGAGGCCGATCCGGCGACCGGGATGCTGGAGATCGCCCGTGCCGGGCACCCGGACCCGGCGATCCGGATGGCCGACGGCACGGTGATGATGCGGCCGACGGCGGGCGGGCTGCCGCTGGGCGTCGACCCCGACGCGGACTATCCGACGACCGGGTTCGCCCTGGAACCCGGGGAGACGCTGATGCTCTGCACCGACGGCCTGATCGAGACCGGCGGGCACGACATGGAGAGCGGCTGGCGGCGGCTGCGCACGGTCCTGGAGGACCACCAGGGCGATGTGGAGACGCTCGCCGACGCCCTGGTGCAGGCGGTGCACGGGCCGTCCTCGCACCACACCACCGGACCGCTGGCCGACCGCCGCGAGGACGACATCGCGCTGGTGCTGCTGTGCCGGCCCGGGGATGGCTGCGGTTGCGGCGACACCGTGACCGGGCGGCCGAAGGTGCGGCGCACGCTGCTGTCGGTGGCGCAGGACGAGCCGGAACGGATCGCCGAGGCCCGCCAGCACCTGCGCGAGCTGCTGCACGACTGGCTCTCCGCCGACCAGGTCGACTCGGCGGTACTGCTGGTCTCGGAGATGGTCACCAACGTCCTCGTGCACACCGACGCCGACGCGCTGCTGCTCGCCGAGGTGACCGGGGACGCCGCCGGGCGACGGCTGCGGGTGGAGGTCACCGACGCGGGCGACGACCTGCCCCACAAGCGCCGCCCCGGCGAGCTGGCCTCCTCCGGCCGCGGTCTGATACTGATCGAGCTCATCGCGGACGCGTGGGGAGTGGTCCCGCGGGGCAGCGGCAAGAGCATCTGGTTCGAGCTCTACGAGCCGGACGGGTCGGGAGGTGTGTCGGAGGGTTTGGCGAGGGGATCCGGCGCAGCCGCGTTCGGCGGCCCGGCTGCCGCGTCGGACGTTCCCGGCCCCGCGTGACCCGTCCTCAGCTCCTGTACGACCCCGAAGGCGGCCGCGGTCAGCGGCACCGCGAGCAGCATGCCGAGGATGCCCGCGACGGAGGCGCCGGCGGTGATGGCCAGCAGCACCACGGCCGGGTGCATCTGCACGGTCCGGCTCTGGATGACCGGCTGCAGCACGTGCCCTTCCAGTACCTGCACCGCGAGCACCACCCCGAGGACCCACAGCGCAATGACGAAACCCCGGTCGGCGAGGGCGACCAGCACGGACACCGCGCCGGAGATGAAGGCGCCGAGGTACGGGATGTAGGCGCCGACGAAGACGAGCGCGCCGAGGCCGATGGCGCCGGGCACCTGGAGGATCAGCAGACCGACGGTGATGCAGAGGGCGTCGATGAGGGCGATGACGGTGGTTCCGCGCATGAAGCCCTCGACCGCCTCGAAGGCGCGCCGGGCGATGGCCTCCACGGTGTCGGCGGTGCCGCCGGGCGCGACGGCGCGCAGGCCCTTGACGGCCCGGTGGGAGTCGCGCAGGAAGAAGAAGACGAGCAGCAGCGCCAGCACGGCCATCGCGATGCTCTCGCCGACGACACTGACCCCGCTGATGACGTTGGACGCGGCCGTACCGCCGAACTTGCCCAGCAGCTCGCGGGAGTTGGCGGCGAGGTCGTCGAGACTGGTACCGGCGGCCCCGAAGTGCCGGGAGACGGCCTTGGCGGCGTCCCGGAGCGAGGTGATGATCTCGCCGCCGGTGTCGATGAGCGCGGCGACGACGATGTACACGGCACCGCCCACGACGGCCACGACGGCGACACAGGTGAGCCCGGCCGCCACCGACGGCTGCACCCCGGCCCGCACGAGCCGCCGGTGCAACGGCCCGAGCAGCGCGGTACCGAGCAGCGCGAGCAGCACCGGGATGACGGCCGTGCGCAGCTCCGCGCACAGCCGCACCCCGACCCACCCCACCCCGGCGACGAGCAGCACCACGGCACACCAGGCGGCGAGCCGGCGGACGGGGTCGGGCAGCAGGTGCACGCGTCCAGCGGATCACGGCCGTCGGCGGGTGTCCTCTCACGCGGGGCCGGGTGGGTGACCTCCCGTCAGCCCTGCGGGCCGCTCTCCGTCATGCCGTGCACGGTGGGGACCGTGCCCAGGCGGCCCACGCCTCCCGCATACCGGGCCTTCCGCCACCTGCCGGCGGGCTACCAGCAGGCCGCCGACCCGGTCTTGGCGGACCTGACGCGGCCGGCGTGGTCCGGGGGGCGGGCCGCGCGAAGGTCCTGCTCGAGACGCTTGGCGGTGGTGGGGCGGGGAACGCGGCGAGCGACACCGGGGCCGCCGGCCACTGTCCCCGACGCCTCCCGGCCACGGTCGGCGCCCGGCGAGAACCCGACAGTGCCGAGCGCCCCGCCGAGGTCCTTGACTGGCGCATCACCGCGTGACCGAACCGGCGGGCCCCGTGGAGAGGCCCCGCGCCCTGACCAGACCTTCTCGGATCGGGGCCCTCACTGTCTCGGCGGTGTGTGCTGCGGCGGCACGAGTGCCGGCTCTCCGCGGGACGGAGCTACCGCCCCCGGGACGGGTGTCCGCCGGGTGGTGCGGCGCAACAGCGGTCCGAGAGACCGGTAGAAACGGTCCGGAAGGAACACGGCGTCCGCGACGATCATGGCACCGGAAAAGAGCGGCAGACCCAGGAACACCGCGATACCCACGTGCATGCTCAACAGCACCGTCAATACGGCGTACTTCAGCCTGCCGAACAGGACGAACGGGAAGGCCACCTGCAACAGCACCGTCAGGTAGCAGGTGACGGCGATCAGCAGGTCGTGTTCGTCCGCCACGGCGGAGAGCTCGGGCCAGGGCTGGAACAGGTCGAGGTTCAGGACGTAGTGGAGGGCGGTGCCGTTGCCCCAGGAGGCGCCCTGCACCTTGTACAGGCCCGCGGATCCGTAGAGGAAGCAGACCTGGACGGCGATGACGAGCATGCCGCAGTTGTGCAGCACGGTGATCACTGTCAGGCGCGCCTCGCGGAGGTGACCTCGGAACTCGCCCGATGCCTGGTCCAGCGGGAGCCGGGCGGTCTTGTCGGCGGACGCTCGGAGCCGGGTCCTGCGCGCGTCGAGGGACCATCGCCGGCCACATGCGGTGAACACGAGATAGAGGGCCATGAGGAGCATGAGGTTGTCCCCTCCGTCCGCCATGTAGATCGCCCTGGCGTGGAACGACGTCACTACGACCGCGAACAGCACGGACACCGCTCTGGTCCGCCAGCCCAGCATGAACAGTGCGCAGGTGATGAGGGCTGCCGCGTAGCAGACCTCGAAGTAGGCCCGACTGTCGGACAGTGTGAGGATGCTGGCCCAGCCGGTCTGGTCGAAGAGTTGCCTGGCCAGTGCCGGCGTCCACGGTGAGCCGGGACCCCAGATCTCGTCGCGGTGGGGGAACTCGCGCAGCAGGAAGCAGAAGTAGAGGAACCCGTACCCGATGCGCAGAGCCGCCGCGGCGTACAGGGAGATCGGCTGCTCCAGCAGGAGGGCGAGGAGCGCGGCGATACGGACCGACATCGGCTGCGGCGCGTGTGCGCTCGCCCGCTCGGTGCCGTGTCCCGGGCGCCGCGGCCTGGCCGCCGCGAACGATGTCTGCTCAGTCTGTCGCATGGCGGGCCACCTTCCACCAGGGCAGGTAACGAGTGTCGGCCGGCCCATGTGCGGCCGTGCCGGGACCGGGGCCGCCCGCTGCGTGCGGCACGGCGATGGGCACGGTGATCACCCGCAACTGGATGAAGTCGAACGTGCCGTGGCGATGGGCGGCGACGCGATCCGCGGCGATGTTGCGCAGGTATCGCTGGATCATCAGGGCGCGCTGCGAGCGCGAATGGTCGTCACCGCCGTGCGTCTCGAGGTAGGAAATCCAAGCCCGGCGCAGCATGTTCTGTGCTGTGTGGCTCGGGAAGGGGTCGTGTTTCACCGCGGTGGTGTCGACGGCGGTCAGGTCGAACCATCCGCTGACCTGGACGGTGCCGTCCGGGGCGGTGTGCGCGGTTCTTGCCGAAATCTTCCGGTTGACCGATTCCGGGTCCGGGGCGAAGAGTCGCCAGTTCTGTTCGAACAACGGGAAGATCCAGGCGTTGATCTGCCGGCTGTACTGCCGGGAGATGGGATTTGGTGGTGCCACCTGCAGGAACACCAGGAGCACGTGGACCAGGGCCGTCGCCAGACACAGGACCACGGTGACGCGTACTCCGGCCCTGAGTGTGACGGGCGGCTCCGAAGGAGCTTGGAATGCAGGCGGTCTCCCGCCCCCCTTCTGCGCGGTCGGCCCAGCGCCGGCCGCGTCCGACTCGTCGGCATCCGGTGATGCAACGCCACCCCGCACGGCTCCATCCGGCCTTTCCGTCCCGACTTCTCTCACCTGGTTCTCCTGAGCTTTCGCCGACGGCGTGCGGCGGAATCGACGACGATCCGCGCCGCACGCCACCCGTCCTACTCCCGCACTTGGACGGCTGCCCCCGAGCACTCACCCTGTCGGAGTGGACCGTGCACGCTAGGCACGATCACAGCCGTAGTCATCGCCCTTGCCGGGCTTTTCGAGCTTTCCGGGCTTTTCGCCGTAGCCGTAGTGCTCATCGGGCTTGTGGCCATGTCCGTCGGGCTTGCAGCCGTGGTCGTTCCCACCGGTCGTTCCGGTGGCGCCAGTGGTTCCGGTGGTTCCCGTGGTGGCGCCAGTGGTTCCGGTGGTTCCCGTGGTGGCGCCAGTGGTTCCGGTGGTTCCCGTGATGGCGCCAGTGGTTCCGGTAGTTCCGGTGGTGGTTCCGGTAGTTCCGGTAGTTCCGGTGGTGGCTCCGGTAGTGCCAGTACTGCCGGTGGTTCCGGTAGTGCCGGTGGTCCCGGTCGTCCCGACAGTGCCGCTAGTGCCGGTAGTGCCGGTGGTCCCCACAGTGCCGCTGGTTCCGGTGGTTCCAGTCGTTCCGACAGTGCCGCTGGTGCCGGTGGTACCGGTAGTGCCGGTCGTTCCCGTAGTGCCGGTCGTTCCCGTAGTGCCGGTCGTTCCCGTAGTGCCGGCCGTTCCCGTAGTACCGGCCGTTCCCGTAGTACCGGCCGTTCCCGTAGTACCGGCCGTTCCCGTAGTACCGGCCGTTCCCGTAGTACCGGCCGTTCCCGTAGTACCGGTACCGGTAGTGCCGTCCGTTCCGGTAGTACCGGTAGTGCCGGTACCGGTAGTGCCGTCCGTTCCGGTAGTACCGGTAGTGCCGGTACCGGTAGTGCCGTCCGTTCCGGTAGTACCGGTCGTGCCGGTAGTGCCGGTCGTGCCGGTAGTGCCGGTACCGCACTCCGGCCGGGTGATCCTGTTGGTGTCCAGCGTCACGGCACCGTTACGGGCCAGCGCCCGCCCCTCGATGTTCGCGCTCGTGTTGGCAGTGATCGAGGTCATGGCCAGGATGTTGCCCACGAAGGCAGTGCTGGTGCCGAGAGTGGCCGAACTGCCGACCTGCCAGAACACATTGCACGGCGAGGCGCCGTTGATGAGGGAGACGCTGCTGCCGGACCCCGTCGTGAGACCCGAACCGATCTGGAACACCCAGACGGCGTTGGGGTCCCCCTGCGCATCCAGGGTGAGGGTGCCGTTGAGGTCCAGCGTGGAGGAGGCGGTGTAGACGCCCGGAACCAGAGTCAGGCCAGCGGCGTCCGGGGGAAGTGCTCCATTGGAGGCCTGTCCGGCGGCGGCGTCGTACGCCGCGGCCAGGTCGGTCTGAGCATCCTGAGCCACAGTGTCCGCAGAGTGCAGGGTCCCGTTCACCACGGCGGGCGGCCCGTAGCCGGAGATGGACGTTCCCGGAAACACTCCGACATCTCCAGTGATCACCGAGGGGCCGGTGTTGGTGGTCGCCGAACCGGCCAGTACCGCGAAGCTGTCCGCCCTGCCCAGATCCACAAACGTGACGAGGGCACTCGCCTGCGTCGAAGTCACGGCGACTAGGACAGCGGAGATCACCACGGCAAGTACCGCCGCGGTCCATACCGACAAAGTGCGCCGCAGAAGCGCGACAGGGATATTGAGCGTCATCGAAGGGCCAACTCCTGTGAGGGGAAAGTGACGTATTCGGCGGTTCTCAGTCGCGCAGAATCGCCGGTTTTCTGCCCCCGGCATATTAGTCAGGAACATTCGCCGGATTACGACTCATTTGGGCGGTTTTGCCGACCTATCGAGCGAATCGCGTAATACATATAAAATGTCCGGTGGGCCGGATGGCGTCCCTTTCCCACCCGGTCGGACGACGGGCTGAACGGAACAAAGAGGAACACCCGCCACATCCCCAGAACGCGCTCCGCCGGTATCGACAGCCGCTTCCCCGAATACCCAGGTCGTCTCCACAGCCGCCCCGGCGCGTGCGGAGTAGGGGGACAACACCGAGGGCATTCCGCACACCGGCTTCGACGCCGGGTCGTTCTCGGTGAGAGATGAAACCCGGGGCGCCGAACCAGCGGCCCGGAGACGGGTCCGCATCATGTCGGCGACCTTGCACCGACCCCTGCCACACCCCGAGCCCGTCACAGCCCCGGCGGCGCGTCTCGCGCTGAAGACCGCCGGCACGACCGCACCGGCAAGTCCCTCAGGCCGGCCGACACCGCACCCGACACCGCAGCGTGACCCGCCTGCCGCCCGTGCCATCACCGCGCACCGCGGTGGTGGACCCGGCGCTTCTGGTCCTGGGCGGCCGCCTTCTCGTCGTAGGGGTACGAAGACAGGGGCCGAAGCGCACCGGCCCTCGCAACGGCCCCGAGACACAGAACCGTTGAGCTTCGCGGGAGCGTAGCGCGTCACCGCCCTGGCCGCCTACGCTTCCCCCACGCGTGATCGCAGAGGTCGTTGTCTTACCGACCGGGGGGGCTTCCCGGTCCGGGAGCAGGGGGGCGTATGGCGGCGAGTCCAAGAAAGCTGCAAAAGATCGCGGACCGCGAGAGCCAGGCAGCGATCCGGTACCTGCAACGCGGTTACCCCGAGCGTGCCTTGGCGAGCAGCAGTAAGGCGCTGGAGGCGGTGCGGCAGTTGCGGGTAGCTGAGCCGGAAGAAGTCGACCACACGCTGGCTCTGGCATCGGTGCTCTACAACCATGCGGCGTTCCTTGCGGCGTCCGGTACTCCCGCTGAAGGGGTCAGGGCGGCACGTAGCTCATTGGCCTTGTACGAGTCGCTTCTGCCGGACAGCTCCGCGGAGGGGGTTGCCGCGCTGGTCCGCCGCTCCTCGCGGCAGGCGGCGCTGCGCCCACAGCGGCCGACACCTGTGGAGGTGGCCATGTGGGCGGCGGATGTGAAGGCGCGGTTGTGTCCCTTGCTGGCTGAGGCCGAGGGCCCGAGCGCGTGGGGGGAGATCAACCGGCTGGGCAGAGAGGCCGTGGCCCTCTACGAGCAGGTCGTCCGTGTTCTCCCGGAGCAGGCGGAGGGGCTGGAGCGGGTGGAAGAGCAGTATCGCCGGGCGCTGGATTTCCTCGGCGAGCCGGCCTGACCCGGGTTGCGCCGGCGGGTGCTTCACCGCCTGGAGCGCGGCCGCGATCTGCCACGTAGCGGTGCTGTCGAACCTTCTCGTGGACAAAGCCACGCGCGGCAATGGGGGCTACGGACCACGGTCTGCGATCGCCGAAGGCCAGGTCAGCGACGCAGCGATCACCGCTGCGGGTCACCGACCCGGCCCATTACTAGGAGACCATTCCGCCCTCCGACATCCCGTGCACGGCCGGAATGGTCCCCAGGCGGCCCTTCTGGAAGTCCTCGAAGGCCTGCATCAGTTCCTCCTTGGTGTTCATGACGAACGGGCCGTAGTGGGCCATCGGCTCACGGATCGGCTGTCCGCCCAGCAGCACCACTTCCAGGTCCGGGGTGTGGGAGTCCTGCTTCTCGTCCGCGCGGACGGTCAGCGAGCCGCCGGCCCCGAAGACCGCCGTCTGCCCCAAGTGGATCGGGCGCCGCTCGGCACCCACCGAGCCGCGCCCGGCCATCACGTACGCCAGGCCGTTGAAGTCCTCCCGCCAGGGCAGGGTGACCTCCGCGCCCGGCGCCAGGGTCGCGTGGACCATCGTGATCGGCGTGTGGGTGATGCCGGGGCCCTCGTGACCGTCCAGCTCACCGGCGATGACGCGCAGCAGCGCGCCCCCGTCGGGGGAGGTGAGCAGCTGGACGGAACGGCTTCGGATGTCCTGGTAGCGCGGCGCCATCATCTTGTCCCTGGCCGGGAGATTCACCCACAGCTGGAGACCGTGGAAGAGACCGCCGGACACGACGAGGGCCTCCGGCGGCGCCTCGATGTGCAGCAGACCGGAGCCCGCCGTCATCCACTGGGTGTCGCCGTTGGTGATGGTGCCGCCACCGCCGTTGGAGTCCTGGTGGTCGAAGATCCCGTCGATGATGTAGGTGACGGTCTCGAAGCCGCGGTGCGGGTGCCAGGGGGTGCCCTTGGGCTCGCCCGGCGCGTACTCCACCTCGCCCATCTGGTCCATCATGATGAACGGGTCGAGGTGGCGGTAGTTGATCCCGGCGAACGCACGGCGCACCGGGAAGCCCTCACCCTCGAAACCGCTCGGGGCGGTCGTGACGGCGAGCACGGGGCGTGCCACGGCGTCGGCGGGTGCGGTCACACGGGGCAGCGTCAACGGGTTCTCGACAGTCACTGCGGGCATGGTCGGTACCTCCTTGGTACGCCCACTTTAGTTGAGCGTTGAACTTCCTGCCACCGTAACGAGGAAAGCCCGGAGGTAATTCCCTCCGGGCTCGGGGTGCGCGAGGCGCGGGACTCAGCCGCCGCCGTACATGCGACGCATCGCGAAGTCGACCATCTGCTCGACCGCCTTCGCGTCGAACACCATCCGGTGCTCGCCCTCCATGTCCAGGACGAAGCCGTAACCGGTCGGCAGCAGGTCGATCACCTCGGCGCCGGTGATGACGAAGTACTTCGACTCCTTGCCCGCGTACCGGCGCAGCTCCTTCAGCGAGGTGAACATCGGGATCACCGGCTGCTGGGTGTTGTGCAGGGCCAGGAAACCGGGGGTGTCGCCGCGCGGGCAGTACACCTTCGACGTGGCGAAGATCTGCTGGAAGTCCTCGGCGGCCATCTGGCCCGTGGTGAAGGCGCGCACCGCGTCCGCGAGGGAGGGCGGGGACGGCTCGGGGTAGAGCGGCGGCTGCTGGCCGTATCCGCCGGCACCGCCCGGCATCTGCTGCTGCGGCGGGGCGTACTGCTGCTGAGCCGTTCCACCGTCCATGGGCTGGCCGTATCCGTACATGGGCGCAAGGGTACCGAGCAGAGACCCGGGCGTGGTGGAGTAGACCCTTCTCACACTTGTACCGGCAGGGGTTGCTTCTTATTACCGACGGGTAGCATCATCGTGCTACTTGTTGGTACGTGAACTAGGTGCGAGGAGTCAGTGCCTCGCCGATCTCTCTACGGAGCCGTCGCCATGGGGCACTACAAGCCGAATCTCCGCGACATCGAGTTCAACCTCTTCGAAGTACTGGGGCGCGACAAGGTGTACGGCACCGGCCCGTTCGAGGAGATGGACGTCGACACCGCCAAGAGCATCCTCGAGGAGATGACCCGCCTCTCGGAGAACGAGCTGGCCGAGTCCTTCGCCGACGCCGACCGCAACCCGCCGGTCTTCGACCCCGAGACCAACACCGCGCCGGTCCCGGCGTCCTTCAAGAAGAGCTACCAGGCCTTCATGGACTCCGAGTACTGGCGGCTCGGCCTGCCCGAGGAGATCGGCGGCACCACCTCGCCCCGCTCCCTGATCTGGGCCTACGCCGAGCTGATCCTGGGCGCCAACCCGGCCGTGTGGATGTACTCCTCGGGCCCGGCGTTCGCCGGCATCCTCTTCGAGGAGGGCAACGAGGTCCAGAAGCACATCGCCTCGGTCGCCGTCGAGAAGCAGTGGGGCTCCACCATGGTGCTCACCGAGCCGGACGCCGGCTCGGACGTGGGCGCCGGCCGCACCAAGGCGGTCCAGCAGGAGGACGGCTCCTGGCACATCGAGGGCGTGAAGCGCTTCATCACCTCCGGTGAGCACGACATGTCGGAGAACATCCTCCACTACGTGCTCGCGCGTCCCGAGGGCGCCGGCCCCGGCACCAAGGGCCTGTCCCTCTTCCTCGTGCCCAAGTACCTCTTCGACTTCGAGACCGGCGAGCTGGGCGAGCGCAACGGCGTCTACGCCACCAACGTCGAGCACAAGATGGGCCTGAAGGCCTCCAACACGTGCGAGATGACCTTCGGCGACCAGCACCCGGCCAAGGGCTGGCTGATCGGCGACAAGCACGACGGCATCCGCCAGATGTTCCGCATCATCGAGTTCGCCCGCATGATGGTCGGCACGAAGGCGATCTCCACGCTGTCCACGGGCTACCTGAACGCGCTGGAGTACGCCAAGGAGCGGGTCCAGGGCCCGGACCTGGCGAACTTCATGGACAAGGCGGCGCCGAAGGTCACCATCACCCACCACCCCGACGTGCGCCGCTCGCTGATGACGCAGAAGGCGTACGCGGAGGGCATGCGCGCCCTGGTGCTGCACACCGCCGCGATCCAGGACGAGATCCAGGTCAAGGAGGCCGCCGGCGAGGACACCGCCGCCCTGGAGGCCCTGAACGACCTGCTCCTGCCCATCGTCAAGGGCTACGGCTCCGAGAAGGGCTACGAGCAGCTCGCCCAGTCGCTGCAGACCTTCGGCGGCTCCGGCTTCCTGCAGGAGTACCCGATCGAGCAGTACATCCGGGACTCCAAGATCGACACCCTGTACGAGGGCACCACGGCGATCCAGGGCCAGGACTTCTTCTTCCGGAAGATCGTCCGCAACCAGGGTGCCGCGCTGAACTCGCTCGCCGAGGACATCAAGAAGTTCCTGGCGCTCGGCACCGGTGGCGATGAGCTGGCCGGCGCCCGCGAGCAGCTGGCCAAGGCGGCCGTGGAGCTGGAGGCCATCGTCGGCCTGATGCTGACCGACCTCGCGGCCACCGAGCAGGACACCAAGAACATCTACAAGGTGGGCCTGAACACCACCCGGCTGCTGATGGCATCCGGTGACGTCGTCGTCGGCTACCTGCTGCTGAAGGGCGCCGCGATCGCCGCCGAGAAGCTGGCCACGGCCTCGGCGAAGGACAAGGCGTTCTACACCGGCAAGATCGCCGCGGCGAAGTTCTTCGCGGCGAACGTCCTGCCCGGCGTCACGCTGGCCCGCAAGGTCGCCGGGACCGTCGAGCTGGACCTGATGGAGCTGGACGAGGCTGCGTTCTAGACGTTCCAGACGTTCCGGACGTCCCCCGCCGATTCCCCGCACGGGCCCGCTTCCCTTTCCCGGGAGCGGGCCCGTGCACGTCGTTAAGGTGAACCCCATGAGCGCAGCAGCCCGCTTCGACCGCGGCCACACCGACGACCTGATGACCTTCCTGGCGGCGAGCCCGTCGCCGTACCACGCCGTGGCGAACACCGCCGAACGGCTGGAGAAGGCAGGCTTCAGGCAGGTCGCCGAGACGGACGCCTGGGACGGCACGAGCGGCGGAAAGTACGTGCTGCGCGGCGGCGCGATCGTGGCCTGGTACGTCCCCGAGGGCGCCGAACCGCACACACCGTTCCACATCGTCGGCGCGCACACCGACTCCCCGAGCCTGCGGGTCAAGCCACGCCCGGACACCGGGGCGCACGGCTGGCGCCAGGTCACCGTGGAGATCTACGGCGGCCCCCTGCTGAACTCCTGGCTGGACCGGGATCTGGGGCTGGCCGGCCGGCTCACCCTGCGCGACGGCTCCACGGTGCTCGTGAACGTGGACCGGCCGCTGCTGCGGGTGCCCCAGCTCGCCATCCACCTGGACCGTTCGGTCGCCACCGAGGGGCTCAAGCTCGACAAGCAGCGGCACATGCAGCCGGTGTGGGGCCTCGGCGACGACGTGCTGGAGGGCGACCTGATCGCCTTCCTGGAGCAGGAGGCGGGGCTCCAGGCGGGCTCCGTGACCGGCTGGGACCTGATGGCGCACCCGGTGGAGCCGCCGTCGTACCTGGGCCGGGACCGCGAGCTGGTCGCCGGTCCGCGCATGGACAACCTGCTTTCGGTGCATGCGGGCGTGGCCGCGCTGGCCGCCGCCGCGGCCTCCGGCGCCGCTCTCACCCGCATCCCCGTGCTGGCCGCCTTCGACCACGAGGAGAACGGCTCGCAGTCGGACACCGGCGCCGACGGGCCGCTGCTGGGCACGGTGCTGGAGCGCTCGGTGTTCGCGCGCGGAGGCTCGTTCGAGGCCCGGGCCCGGGCCCTCGCCGGCTCGGTCTGTCTGTCCTCCGACACCGGCCACGCCGTCCACCCCAACTACGCCGAGCGGCACGACCCGACGCACCACCCGCGGGTCAACGGCGGCCCGATCCTCAAGGTCAACGTCAACAACCGCTACGCCACGGACGGTTCGGGCCGCGCGGTGTTCGCCGCCGCCTGCGAGCGGGCCGACGTCCCCTTCCAGACCTTCGTCTCCAACAACTCCATGCCGTGCGGCACCACCATCGGACCGATCACCGCGGCCCGGCACGGCATCCGCACGGTCGACATCGGCGTCGCGATCCTCTCGATGCACAGCGTCCGCGAACTCTGCGGCGCCGACGACCCGTTCCTGCTGGCGAACGCGCTGACGGCATTCCTGGAGGGCTAGTCCGGGCCCCGCCGGGTACCCGGACGGCACCGGAGATTCCGGAACCGGAAGGGGAGGCGAAGCCTCATGGGGCTCGGTGGATGCATCATCCTCATAGCCGTGGGGGCCATCCTCACGTTCGCAACGGACTGGGACATGCAGGGCGTCAACCTCACGGTCGTCGGCCTGATCCTGATGGCCGTCGGCCTGATCGGCGTCGCGACGTTCAGCGGAATCGCGCGACGCCGGCGGGTCGTGGTCCCGCCGACGGCACCGGTCGTCGAGGAGACCCCGCACCATCACCACCACGGCGAGGGCTACACGGACGGCTACGGCGTCTGACGTGACGCTCCGGCCTACTGCCGGTCCATCCTCGCCAGGACGAGTGGCAGTCGGTTCGCCGCACCCTCGGTGAGGCGAACCGGAACGCCCCCGTCCTGCTGGTGGGCGCGGGCGTCACGGCCGGGTTCGGCTCCGGCTCCCGGGAGAGGCCCGTGTCCGCTCCCTCGCCCTTGAGCAGCGGCTCGGGCGGGGTCGAGGAGTCAGGAGAGGGCGTGACCCGTGGTCGCGTCCACATGGCCGGGCACCTCGTCGTGCCGGTCGCCGACGCTGAGGGTCCCGGTGGGCTCGAAGACCAGGATCTCGGTGGGCACGGGCGCGTACGGCTTGTGCTCGGTGCCGCGTGGGACGGTGAACACCGCGCCCTTGGGAAGGACGACCGTGCGCTCGCCGGCCGGTTCGCGCAGACCGATGTGCAGTTCGCCGTCGAGCACCAGGAAGAACTCGTCGGTGTGCTCGTGGGCGTGCCACAGGTGCTCGCCCTGCACCTTGGCCACGCGGACGTCGTAGTCGTTGACGGTGGTGACGATGCGGGGGCTCCACCGCTCGGTGAAGGAGGCGAGGGCCTTGTCCAGGGAGATCGGTTCCATGGGCTCATCGTGCGGTGTCGCGCGCCGTCGTGCGAGTGCTAGAAATCGCGTATGCCGCAACGATCCTCTCAAGGCCCGCACCGGGTCGCGGTGATCGTCGACGCCGGAACCAACCCGTTCGAGGTCGGTGTCGCCACCGAGCTGTTCGGGCTGCCCCGGCCGGAACTGGGCCTGACCGCGCCCCTCTACGACGTGACGCTGTGCGCGCCCACCCCCGAGGTGCGGATGAACCACGGGTTCTTCACCATGAGCGCTCTGCCCGGTCTGGAGGCGGTGGACGGGGCCGACACCCTGATCGTGCCCGGCCGCCCGGACAACGTCGTGCCGCGCGGGCCCGACGTCCTGGCCGCGATCCGCCGCACGCACGCGCGTGGTGCCCGCGTCGTCAGCTTCTGCACCGGCAGCTTCGCGCTCGCCGAGGCCGGATTGCTGGACGGCCGCCGCGCCACCACCCATTGGATGTGGGCGGACGCGTTCCGGGAGCTGCATCCGAAGGTGCTGCTGGAACCGGACGTGCTGTTCGTCGACGAGGGCGATGTCCTCACCGCCGCGGGCAGTGCGGCCGCGCTCGACCTCGGACTGCACCTCTGGCGCCGGGACCACGGGGCCGAACTGGCCAGCGCCGTCTCCCGGCGCCTGGTGTTCGCCGCCCACCGCGACGGCGGGCAGCGGCAGTTCGTGGAACGGCCGGTGCCGGACCTGCCCGACGAGTCGCTCGGCCCGCTGCTGGCCTGGGCGCAGGAGCGGCTGGGCGAGCCGCTGACGGTCGCGGACCTGGCGGCCCGCGCGGCGGTGTCCCCCGCCACCCTCCACCGCCGCTTCCGCGCCCAGCTCGGTACGACTCCGCTGGCCTGGCTCACCGGTGAGCGGGTGGCGCTGGCGTGCCGGCTGATCGAGCGGGGCGAGGAGCGGCTGGACACCGTGGCGGCCCGCAGCGGCCTGGGGACGGCGGCCAATCTGCGGGCGCGGCTGCGGCGGGAGACGGGGCTGAGCCCATCGGACTACCGACGGCGCTTCGGACCGACGGGGGTCCTGGAATCAGGGGGAGGTGTGGGCCGGTGAGCCGGGAGCAGGAGTGCCGGGCCGGTCAGGAAGCGCCACCTCGTCCGCTCCCTCCGTCCGGCTCCGTGACGATCGCCCCGTGCCGGGGAACGGTATCCGCATGAGATTCCTCGTACGCGACCGCATCCTCGGCATCGGTGACGACTGGTGGATCGAGGACGAGCACGGCCGGAAGGTGTTCCTCGTCGACGGCAAGGCGATGCGGCTGCGGGACACCTTCGAGCTCAAGGACACCCAGGGGCGGGTCCTGATCGACATCCACCAGAAGATGTTCGCGCTGCGCGACACGATGGTGATCGAACGGGACGGCGAGGGCCTGGCCAGGATCAAGCGCAAACGGCTGTCCCTGCTGCGCAACCACTACCGGGTCTCCCTGGTCGACGGCACCGAACTGGACGTCAGCGGCAAGATCCTGGACCGGGAGTTCGCCGTCGAGTACGACGGGGAACTCCTCGCCGTGATCTCCCGGCGCCGGCTGCACGTCCGGGACACCTACGGTGTCGACGTCGTACGGGACGACGCCGATCCGGCGCTGCTCATCGCGGTCGCGGTGTGCGTGATCCACCTGGCGGAGAAGGAGGGGGAGGAGGACTGAGCCCGGCATGGTCCGAACGAGAGGCCCTAACCCCGCTGCCGGGGTGGCTCCAGGCCGAGCACCCGGTCCTTCAGGGCCGGGAACTGCTCGCGGGTGGCCGCCACCTTCGCCGGGTCGAAATCGACCGTGAGGATCTCCTCGCCGGGACCGGCCTCCGCGAGCACCTCGCCCCACGGATCGACCACGATCGAGTGACCCGCCTGCGGAACTCCCGCGTGCGTCCCGGCCGTTCCACAGGCGAGCACGAACGCCTGGTTCTCCACCGCCCGCGCCTGGGCCAGCAGCGTCCAGTGCGCGCGTCGCCGCTCGGGCCAGCCCGCCGGGAGCACCAGCACCTCGGCGCCGGCGTCCACCAGCCCGCGGAAGAGTTCGGGGAAACGGAGGTCGTAGCAGGTGGCCACGCCGAGGGTGGTCCCGGGCAGCCGGACCGTGACCAGGTCCCGCCCGGCGCCCATCAGCACGGCCTCGCCCTTGTCGAAGCCGAAGCGGTGGATCTTGCGGTAGGCCGCGGCCAGGTCTCCGGAGGGGGAGAAGACGAGTGAGGTGTTGTACAGGGGGCCGTCCGGGTCTCGCTCGGGGATGGACCCGGCGTGCAGCCACACGCCCGCGTCGCTCGCCGCCTTGGCCAGCGCCTCGTACGTCGGTCCTTCGAGCGGTTCGGCCTCCCGGCCGAAGTCCTCGTAGGCGAAGGCGCCGGTGGTCCACAGTTCGGGCAGAACCACGAGATCGGCACCGGCCTGCTCCCGCACCAGCGCGGCCACGCGCTGCCGCCGGGAGTCGACCGATTCGTCCTCGTCCACGGCGATCTGGATCAGCGAGGCGCGCACACTACCACCGTCCTGGCATTCGAGTCGTCCACACGGGCCTACGATCGTCACACGAAAGCACTGCCGGGGTGCCTCACAGCAGCGTAGCTTGGGGGTCCTCCCTGTTCGAGCGCAGCCGAGAACCGGGAGGAGACCCAAGACACCCGCCGAGTGCAGCCACCGCCCGCTGGCAACGCCGCCACACAACCTGCCCGTGTACCGACCGCCGAGGGGTCCCGTTTCCGTGAGTCTGCATCCCACCCTCCAGCCCTACGCCGACGCCTGGACGCACTCCATCGAAGCGATATCCGAGATGGTGCAGTCGCTCGTCGACGGCGAGTGGAACCGGCGGACCCCGTGCCCCGGCTGGTCGGTGCGGGACATCGTGTCCCATGTGATCGGCATGGACTGCGAGATGCTCGGTGACCCGCGTCCCATCCACTCCCTGCCCAGTGATCTCTTCCACGTCGCCACCGAGCACCAGCGCTACATGGAGATGCAGGTCGACGTCCGCCGCCACCACACGGCGCCGGAGATGACGGCCGAGCTGGAGTACACGGTCATCCGCCGCAACCGCCAGCTGCGCAACGAGTCCCGCGACCCCGGCACCACGGTGCGTGGCCCGCTGGGCAAGGACATCACCCTCGAACATGCCTACCGGATCCGGGCCTTCGACGTATGGGTGCACGAACAGGACCTCCGCACCGCCCTCGGCCGCCCCGGCAACCTCGACTCGCCGGGCGCCTACGTCGCCCGGGACGTCCTGCTGGAAGCGCTGCCCAGGGTCGTCGCGAAGGACGCGGCCGCGCCCCGCAGTTCGGCGATCGTGTTCGACGTGCACGGGCCGGTCGAGTTCCTGCGGACGATCCGCGTCGACATCCAGGGGCGTGGCACCCTGGAGACCGTCCCGGCCCTCGGCCCCGCCGCCGCCCTCACCCTCGACTGGGAGACCTACGTCCGCCTCGCCTGCGGCCGGGTCACCCCGGAGTCGGTCGCGGACCGGGTGAAGACCGAGGGCGACCAGGACCTGGCCACGGCGATCCTGCGCAACTTCACGGTGACACCGTAGGGAGCGGGGCGAAAGGCCGTCCGGCCTCCGGGCGGACCGGAAACCAGTGGTGGGCGGGTGGGAGAACCGCCTAGCGTCCCCGCTATGACC
Source organism: Streptomyces sp. NPDC045022 (assembly GCF_056432605.1). Taxonomy (NCBI): domain Bacteria; kingdom Bacillati; phylum Actinomycetota; class Actinomycetes; order Kitasatosporales; family Streptomycetaceae; genus Streptomyces; species Streptomyces sp. NPDC045022. The sequence continues at coordinate 391,787 of NZ_JBWKIR010000004.1, read as the reverse complement.
GACACCCCACCCCGCCTCAGCCGCCTCACCTTCCACGGCCCCCTCGCCGAGCCCCGCGCCGACAGGATGGTCCAACGGCTCGCGGCGACCCGCCCCCACACCGTGCTGGACATCGGCTGCGGCTGGGCCGAGCTGCTGCTCCGCCTCCTGGACGCCGTACCGGGCGCCAAGGGCACCGGTATCGACGTCAACGGCGAGGATCTGGCCAGGGCACGGCGCACCGCCGAGGCGCGCGGGCTCGCGGACCGGGTCGAGTTCGTCGAGGAGTCCGCCCTGGAGACGCGGCGCGGGCCCGCCGATGTGGTGCTGTGCCTCGGCGCGAGCCAGGCGTTGAGCACCGCCGAGCCGTCCACCACCGAGGCCCTGCGCGAGCTGCGCCGGCTGGTGACCGACGGCGGGCGCGTGCTGCTCGGCGAGGGCTTCTGGCAGCGGACGCCCACCGAGGCCGAGCTGTCCGGCATGTGGCCGGGCGCCACCGCGGCCGACCACTACGACCTCGCGACCCTCCTCGACCTGGCCGTCGAGGCCGGCTTCCGGCCGGAGTGGACGGAGACGGCCGGCCTCGAGGAGTGGGAGGAGTTCGAGTCGGCGTACCAGGCGGACGCGGAGGTCTGGCTCGCCGGGCACCCGGAGCATCCGCTGGCCGCCGAGACCCGGGCACGCCTGGACCGGCATCGGGCGCAGTGGATGAGCTACCGGGGCGTGTTGGGGCTCGCCTACCTCACCCTGGTACCGGTGGCGCGCTGACACTCTGCCGGGCCGCCCGGCCGCGCCGGCAGCCGGCCGCCCCGGCCCGCGCGCCGGCGGCGGGGAGCCGCCGACGGCGAGTCGCGCGTGGGGCGGTGGACCCCGCCCGACGGCGAGTCGCGGGTGGGGCGGTGGACCTCGCCCGACGGCGAGTCGCGCGTGGGGCGGTGGATCCCGCTCAGGCAGCGGGCACGTGCACCGTCTCCACGCGGCTCGCCACCAACCGCTCCCGCTCGCGGCGGGCAGCCCGGGCCCGCAGCCGGAGGATCTGGCTGACGCCCAGCGCCTGCAGGACGAAGACCGCGGAGAAGGCCACGGTGTAGTCGTCGCCGGTGGCGTCCAGCAGCACGCCGATCGCGAACAACGTCGTCATGGAGGCGACGAAACCACCCATGTTGGTGATGCCGGACGCGGTGCCCTGTCGCTCGGGCGGGTTGGCCGGCCGGGCGAAGTCGAAGCCGAGCATCGAGGCCGGTCCGCACGCGCCGAGCACCGCGCACAGCACCACCAGCAGCCACATCGGCGCGTGTTCGCCGGGGTAGGTCAGCGTCACCGCCCACAGCAGCGCCGTCGCCCCCACCGTGCCGAGCGCCAGGGGCAGCCGGGCCGCGTGGTGCCGGGCGACGATCTGGCCGTAGACGAGCCCGATCACCATGTTCGACAGGACGACCAGGGTGAGCAGCTCACCGGCCGTGGCCCGGCTGAGTCCCTGCGCCTGGACCAGGAACGGCAGGCCCCACAGCAGCAGGAACACCATCGCCGGGAACTGGGTCGTGAAGTGCACCCACAGGCCGAGACGGGTGCCCGGCTCGCGCCAGGCCGCGGCGATCTGCCGGCGCACATAGACCGCGCCCCGGTGCGGGGACGGCTGGGGCTCGTGCCCTTCGGGGTGGTCCTTGAGGAAGAGCAGCGTCAAGGCCAGGACGACCACGCCCGCGAGCGCGCTGCCCGCGAACGCCGGCGTCCAGCCGATGCCGTGCAGCAGCCGGGCGAGCACCAGGGTGGAGACCAGGTTGCCCGCCATGCCGACCAGGCCCGCGAGCTGCGCGACCATGGGGCCGCGCCGGGCCGGGAACCAGCGCGTGCCGAGCCGCAGCACGCTGATGAAGGTCATCGCGTCGCCGCAGCCCAGCAGGGCGCGGGAGGCGAGCGCGGTGCCGTAGGAGGGGGAGAAGGCGAAGCCCAGCTGCCCGGCCGTGAACAGCACGGCGCCGATGCTCAGCACCTTCTTGGTGCCGAGCCGGTCGACCAGCAGGCCGACGGGTATCTGCATGCCGGCGTAGACCAGCAGCTGGAGGATCGAGAAGGTCGACAGCGCGGAGGCGTTCACATGGAAGCGGTCGGCCGCGTCGAGCCCCGCGACGCCCAGCGAGGTGCGGAAGATGACCGCGACGAAGTAGACGGCGACGCCTATGGACCAGACGGCGATCGCGCGTCGGCCGCCCGGAGGGTCACCTGGAAGGGTGGCGTTGGTCACCGGACCTCACCCCGCGCGAGGTGCGAGAACCAGCTCACGTGCCGGTGGACGACCCCGACGGCCGCCTCCGCGTCTGAGGCGCGCAGCGCCTCGAGGATCTCCTCGTGCTCGGCGAGCGTCTTGGCGATCCGGTCCGGGTGCGAGTGCATCACGGCGACGCCCATCCGCAGCTGGCGGTCGCGCAGCTGGTCGTACAGCCGGGAGAGGATCTCGTTGCCGCCGCTGCGCACGATCTCGGCGTGGAAGCAGCGGTCGGTGACCGCGGCCCCGGCCAGGTCGCCGGCGGCGGCCTGCGCCTTCTGCCGCTCCAGCAGCTCCGTCAGCCGCTCCAGCAGGACCGCCGGGGCGGGTACGGCCTTACGGGCGGCGTGCTCCTCCACCAGCAGCCGGGTCTCCACCACGTCGGCGATCTCCTGCGCGGAGACGGGCAGCACCAGGGCGCCCTTCTTCGGATAGAGCCGGATCAGGCCCTCGGCCTCAAGCCGCAGCAGCGCCTCCCGGACCGGCGTGCGCGAGACCCCGACGGCCTCGGCCAGCTCACCCTCGGTGAGGAGGGTTCCGCCCTCGTAGCGGCGGTCGAGAACGCCCTGCTTGACGTGGGCATAGACGCGGTCGGCGGCGGGTGGCTGCTTGAGGGTCTGGTGCGTGGTCTGCTGAACGGCCGTGTTCATGCCGACACGATAGATACAACACGGACGCATACGGGAGCGGTGTCCACCATGCGGGCGTGACGAAAATCCCACGCGGCGCCCGCACAACCTTGTGTGCTACTTACGTGTCACACACCTGCGGCCCCACATTCGCGCCACCTCAACTCGGCCGCACTTCAGGGGCATTCACGACAATCGGGGTATCTCACTTTGATTACCGGCATTAAGGGCAACCGCATCCGCCGAGCCGCTGCCGTCGCCGTCACCTCCGGCGCGCTGCTCGCCACCGGTGCCATCACCGCGGCGCCCGCGCAGGCCGTCACCGCGCCTTCGATCGTGGCCCAGGGCGGCTACGTGATGAACGACGCGAACGGTTCCTCGCTGTACACCAAGGCCGCCGACACCAAGCGGTCCACCGGTTCCACCACCAAGATCATGACCGCCAAGGTCGTGCTCGCGCAGTCGAACCTCAACCTGGACGCCAAGGTGACGATCCAGAAGGCGTACAGCGACTACGTCGTCAAGAACAACGCCTCCCAGGCTCACCTGATCGTCGGCGACAAGGTCACCGTCCGCCAGCTGCTGTACGGCCTGATGCTGCCGTCCGGCTGCGACGCCGCCTACGCACTCGCCGACAAGTACGGCACCGGATCCACCCGTGCCACGCGCGTGAGCAACTTCATCGGCAAGATGAACACCGCCGCCAAGAACCTGGGTCTGAAGAACACGCACTTCGACTCCTTCGACGGCATCGGCCAGGGCTCCAACTACTCGACGCCGCGCGACCTGACGAAGATCGCCAGCAGCGCGATGAAGAGTTCCACGTTCCGCACGATCGTCAAGACGAAGTCGTACACCGCGAAGACGATCACCAAGACCGGCAGCACTCGCACGATGAACCCGTGGACGAACACCAACGGGCTCCTCAGCAGCTACAGCGGCACCATCGGCGTGAAGACCGGCTCCGGCCCCGAGGCCAAGTACTGCCTGGTCTTCGCCGCGACCCGGAACGGCAAGACGGTCATTGGTACCGTCCTCGCCTCCACCTCGATCGCCCAGCGCGAGACGGACGCGAAGAAGCTCCTCACCTACGGCTTCGCCAAGCTCGGCTGACGCCGGCCGGCACCCACGGGCCCGTCGCGGACAGCGGCGGGCCCGTACCGCTGTCCGGGAGGGGTGTGCCGCTCCTAGCGAAGCCGGTCGTAGGTCTTGAAGGTGTACGAGGCGTCGTAGGACATCAGGTTTCCGTCGGCGGCCGGCAGTCCGAGCCGCCGGTCGAGGGCTCTGGTGAGCGGTCCGCAGTGTTCGGCGGCCGGGGCGGCGAAGGTGTCGTCGTACGCCGAGAACTCGATCACCGGCGGGTCCTGGGAGACCCACTTGGACGGGCCCGAGCGCTTCAGCCGGAAGTCGACGGGTGCGCTCGCCCCGACGGTGCAGCCGCGCGGCAACAGCGGGCCGACGAGCCGGAAGCGCAGGCTGAACCCCCCGGTGTAGAAGTCGGACCGGCCGCCGTACTCCGGCTGTATCGCCAGCCCCAGGACCGGCGAGCGCTCACCGGCGGGCGTGCCGGTCAGCCCGCCCGGAACGGCGGTCGGCGCACTGTGCATCGCCCCCCACACCTGCCCGTTGCCGCCGTCCGGCAGGGGCCCCTCGGCGTGCGTCATGGTGATCGGCGCGAGCGTCACCGTGACCTTGCCGATCGTCAAGCGGGGCGCAGCCGTGTGTACTTCGCATCTCCAGCGGGCCGGGTCGACGCCGTCCGGAAGCGAGGGGCAGTCACTGAAGTCGGTCGCCGACGAGGTGGCGGCGGCAGGAGCGGAGTACGCCGTGCCCTGTGCGCTCACCACTGTGGCGGCCGCGAGGACAGCGGCGCCGGCAGCGGTGACCGCGGCACGTCGGAGGAGCGGGGAACCGGGGCGGTGAGCAGTGGCTTTCGGCATGTACCAAGAGTGCCGCGAGCACCAGGACGGTCACTATCGGTGATCCCCCTGGTCCTGCCCCTACACTCCCCTGATGTCCCGTCAGGGTGCGGGTGCGGTGGGCCTGTCTGCGAGATGCCCGGTGAACCGGGCCCAAGCGCGGGGCTGAAGTGCCCCTTCGTGCCGGACCGTCCACAGTTGCAGTTCGGGCGTGGTCTGTTCCTCGTCGGGGCACTGGCGGACAGGTGGGCCGTGGAGCTGCTGACCGTCGGCAAGACGGTGTGGGCGGAAATCACATGTGGTCGGCGCGCCGCGCGAAAACCCGTTTGTACGAACGTCCCCTGACTGTCTAGCGTCGGCCCATCGACGTGTAGCTCAGCAGTAGAGCACCGGGCTCTGGTCCCGGAGGGCGCGGGGGCGGAACCCGCCACGTCGGCTATGAATGACGACGCTGAGCAGCAGCACCTCGCCCAAGTGAACCCGGGATACGCGGCCGGTCGGCTGGCCGCCGCGTTCCGTACGGCCGCCACGCACCAGGATCCGGAGACCCGCCGGCGCGCGCAGGAGCGCGGACGCAGCTGGCGTGCCGTGCTGGACGGGATGGCGAACGGTCTGCTGACGATCGGCTCCCGCACGCCCGTCGCCGGACTGCCCTCGTGGGTCACACCCGAGATCGTCCGGGGCGGTTTCGCCACCGGCGAGCCGAGCGCGGGCGGCCCCCTGCTCGACTTCGAGACCGCCACCGCGCGCCGGGCCGGTGTATCCACGGAGCGGCAGGAGCTGTTCGGGTACTTCCTGTCGGAAGACGGACTCGCGCACCTGTACGGGCTTCTCGACAGCGGATGCTACGAGGTGACCGTCCCCGAGGAGGCCGCCCTGCTCACCGTGGCCTGGCTGGTGCGGGCCGGGGAGACGGACGCCGCCCTGGACCTGGTGGAGGAGCTGGCGCCGTTCGCGGACCGGCTGCGGTTCAGCCCGCGGCCGTCCGGCCGGCCCGCGGCCCGGCCCGACGCCGTGCACCGCTCCACCGTCGCCGGTGCCTCCGCGGCCCTCGCGCGCCGACGCCCCAGCACGAGGGTCGAGACCCAGCGCGAGGCCCTCGCCGTCTGGCAGCCCTTCGGCGACGAACTGCTCCTGCACTGGCTGGAGGTCACGGACGAGGAGGGGTGCATACGGATCCCCGGAACCAACGACTCCTGGCACGAGCGCTCCGCCGGGCTGTTGCGTCGCTACCGCGACCTGGCCCGGCGTCACACCCACTGCACCAAGCACCGCAAGCCCAAGGAGAACCTGGGCATCCTGCGCGCCGCGCTGGAGGAGATCGCCGCCGGGCGGGAGCTGGAGCCGCGGCGGCTCGGGATGCTGCGGCACGCCGTCGGTTCCATGGTCCGGCGGCGCGGGCGGCCCGGCTCCGAGCGGCACACGGAACTGCGGCGGAAGCAGGCCGCCCAGGCCGCGTTGCCCTCGCACCACGCGCTCGCCCGCGTCGTGCTGGGGCGCCTGTCCGGTCTGCCGCAGGACGGCGGGGTGAGCGAGGTCGAGCCGGTGGTCGCGCCGGTGAGTGAGGAGGAGGCCCGCGGGGCCGGTGTCCCGGTCGGCGCGGGCATCCCGCCCGCCATGCGCCGGCCCGTCGAGGCCGCGCTCAGCGCACCCGTCGGCACGCTCGTGGAGCGTGGGGTCGTCCCCTCCGCTGAGGTGCTGGCGGAACTGGTCCCCCAGCTCGTCGCCGCCACCACCGCCGAGCAGCACCGCGATCCGGCCCTGCGCACGCTGGCCGCCGCCAACTACCGCGCGTTCCGCAATCGCCGCTCCCTGCTGCTGCTCAACCTCCAGCGGCAGGTCCGGGTGGAGGAGCTGCCGTGGGTGCGGGCGGTCGCCGGCCACCCGGCCGACGACGGGGCGGGCGAGGTGGCGGCCGCCGCGCTGCGACAGCTGGGCGGGCTGGCCGTGCGGGCCTTCCCGGGCACGATCCTGCCCAACCCGCTGATCCGCGAGCTGTCCGTGCTCGTCCGCCAGGCCGAACTGGGCGCACCCCTCGTGGAGGAACTCGCCGCCGACATCTTCATGGACGCGTTCACCCCCAAGTTCCTCGCCGCCGCGCGTGTCGCGGCCGAACTCCTCGGCGGGGGGTCCTTGTACGAGCGGTATTACGCCATCGACTACCGGGCCGTACGCAACCTGGCTGTCGGCGAGGCGGGAGAGGCGTCGCGCCGGCCGGGCGGGGCCCGTACGTCGCCCGGGTTCGCCGCGCTGTGCCGGCGGCGGGCCGCGGAGTTGGCACCGGGGACGGGGACGTCCGGCTCCTGGGTCGCCGCGAACGGCACGGTGATCGAGCAGGCGCAGATCCTCACCACGCACAATCTGGCCACCCTGGTCCACCGGATCGGCATCGACCCCGGCGCCGGCTGGGACGAGCTGGCCCTGCGCTGCTTCGACACGGTGTGCCGGCTGACCGCACGCGTCCACCACAACCCGCGACCGCTCGGCACCATCAAGGATGCCGCCTACGCCTGGCGGCAGATGGTGTTCCACCTGGCGCTGTGCACGCCGGACGAGCAGCGGCGCACCGTGGACCGGCTGACCGAGGACATGGCACGGCAGCCCTGGCACGTGGCCGGACGGCTCGCCCCCGCCCTCACCGGGCTTCGCCAGGTCATGTCCGGCGACCCGGCCGACGCGGGCACCGGCCGCCGCCTGCTCGGCTGGAGCACCGGCCGCCACTGGCTCCGCGCGGACCCAGACCCGGAACCGGCAGGGCCGCGCTGAGGAACCGTAGGAGAGGAGGCGAAGTGACGCGGGCCGATGACGAGTTGTCCCAGCTGATGAAGGAACTCACCCACCGGCAGCGGGTGTACGTCCACTCGGGACGGCTTCGGCCGGCCACCGGCGGGGCGAGCGATGTTCCGGCCGCCGTGGCATCCGAGGTGCACCTGCTCGTCCAGTGGTTGCACCGAAGGGACTGGCAGCAGCACGCGAGCGATCCGGCGGGCCCCGCTTCCGCTCAGCAGGTGGAGGCGGCGCTGGAGCCCTGCTCCGCCGGGAGGGCCGCGGAACTCATGGGCCGTCTGGCATCCGAGTGCCTCGTATGGCCCGGTGCCACCTTCATGGAACGCGCCGACGCCGATGCCGTCGCCCAGCGCGTGGTGGAACTCCTCGGGCCGGGCGCCCGATGGTGGTCCAACCGCGACCCGGAACTCGACGGCGCCTGGACCGGCGTCTCAGCCTGCACCTTCGACACCCTCGTCGCCGGCACCGACGGCCACCGCTTCGCCGTGCTGATCCAGGTCGGCGAGGACTGAGCCGCGCACCCGGCGTCGGGTGCGCGGCCCCCTCGGCTCATGCCCAGGTGATCAGGCGCTTGGGCTGCTCCAGGATCGCCGCCACGTCCGCCAGCACCTTCGAGCCCAGCTCTCCGTCCACCAGACGGTGATCGAAGCTCAACGCGAGCGTGGTGACCTGGCGCGGCTTGACCTTGCCCTTGTGGACCCACGGCTGGAGCTTGATCGCGCCGACCGCGAGGATCGCGGACTCCCCGGGGTTGAGGATCGGCGTGCCGGTGTCGACACCGAAGACGCCCACGTTGGTGATGGTCACCGTGCCGCCCTGCATCGCGGCCGGCGAGGTCTTGCCCTCGCGGGCCGTCGACACCAGTTCGCCCAGCGACTCCGCCAGCTGCGGCAGCGTCTTGGCGTGGGCGTCCTTGATGTTCGGCACGATCAGACCGCGCGGAGTCGCCGCCGCGATGCCCAGGTTGACGTAGTGCTTGAGCACGATCTCCTGGTTCGCCTCGTCCCAGGACGCGTTGACGTCCGGGTTGCGCTTGATGGCGACCAGCAGGGCCTTGGCGATGAGCAGCAGCGGGTTCACCCGCAGGCCCTGCATCTCCTTGTCCTGCTTCAGCTCCTCGACCAGCTTCAGGGTGCGGGTCACGTCCACCGTCACGAACTCCGTGACATGCGGCGCCGTGAACGCCGAACCGACCATCGCCGCCGCCGTCGCCTTGCGCACACCCTTGACCGGGATACGCGTCTCACGCGCACCGTCGTAGGTCACGGCGGGCGCGGGGGCCGGACGGGCCGCGGCGGGGGTCTGGGCCACCGGCTCGGAAACTGCCGTGGGCGTGGCCGCCGCGTGGACGTCCTCGCGGGTGATGACGCCGTCCGGGCCGGACGGGGTGATCCTGGCGAGGTCGACGCCGAGGTCCTTGGCCAGCTTGCGCACCGGCGGCTTGGCCAGCGGGCGGGACTTCTGCGCGACCGGGGCGTGGCCGTTCAGCTCCGTCTGGATCGCCTGGGCCGGTGCCGGGACGGTGACCTCCGGGCCCTTGCGGGGGCGGCGCTTGGTGGAGGAAGTGGACACGCCGTAGCCGACGAGGACCGGCTGGCGGGCCTCCTTCTTCGGCTCCTCGGCCGGCTGGGCGGGCTCCTCGGGCTCCGCCGTCGGCTGCTCGGCGGGTGCCTGTGCCGCGCCGCCCGCCACGTCCACCGTGATGATGGCCGTGCCCACGTCCACCGTGGTGCCTTCCGGGAAGCGCAGTTCACGGACCACACCGTCGTAGGGGATGGGGAGTTCGACGGCCGCCTTGGCGGTCTCGACCTCGCACACCACCTGGCCGTCGGTGACCGTGTCACCGGGCTGGACGTACCACTTGAGGATCTCGGCCTCGGTGAGTCCCTCACCGACGTCCGGCATCTTGAACTCGCGTACGGACGCTTCCGTCATCGTCGTCACGACCCTCTCCTCAGTACGCCAGCGAGCGGTCGACGGCGTCGAGCACGCGGTCCAGGTCCGGCAGGTACTCCTCCTCCAGGCGCGCCGGTGGATACGGGGCGTGGTAGCCGCCGACCCGGAGCACCGGAGCCTCCAGGTGGTAGAAGCAACGCTCGGTGATCCGCGCGGCGATCTCCGCGCCCGAACCGAAGAACACCGGCGCCTCGTGCACCACGACCAGCCGGCGGGTCTTCTCCACCGACGCCTGGATCGCGTCGAAGTCCAGCGGCGACACCGTGCGCAGGTCCAGGACCTCGATGGACTTGCCCTCCTCGGCCGCGGCGGCGGCGACCTCCTGGCAGAGCTTCACCATAGGGCCGTAGGCGGCCAGGGTGAGGTCGGTGCCCTCGCGGGCGACCTGGGCCTTGTGGAGCGGGGCGGGGATGGCCTCGGGGTCGACCTCGGCCTTGTCCCAGTACCGGCGCTTGGGCTCGAAGTAGATCACCGGGTCGTCGCTCTGGATGGCCTGCTGCATCATCCAGTACGCGTCGGAAGCGTTGGACGGGCTGACGATCTTCAGGCCGGCCACGTGCGCGAACAGCGCCTCGGGGGACTCGGAGTGGTGCTCGACCGCGCCGATGCCACCGCCGTAGGGGATACGGACGACGACCGGCATCTTCACCTTGCCCAGCGAGCGGGCGTGCATCTTGGCGAGCTGGGTGACGATCTGGTCGTAGGCCGGGAAGACGAAGCCGTCGAACTGGATCTCCACCACCGGGCGGTAGCCGCGCAGGGCGAGGCCGATCGCGGTGCCGACGATGCCGGACTCGGCCAGCGGGGTGTCGATGACCCGCTCCTCGCCGAAGTCCTTCTGCAGGCCGTCCGTCACGCGGAAGACACCGCCGAGCTTGCCGACGTCCTCGCCCATGACGAGGACCTTGGGGTCGGCGTCCAGGGCACGGCGCAGCGACTCGTTGATGGCCTTGGCCATCGCCATCTTCTCGGCCATGTCAGTGACCCCCTTCAGCATCTGCGAACGACGCCTGGTAGGCGGCGAACTGGGCTCGCTCCTCGTCGACGAGCGCGTGCCCGTCCGCGTACGCGTTCTCGAAGATGGCGAAGCGGTCCGGGTCGGGCATGGCGCGGACCGCTTCGCGCACTCGTTTGCCCAACGCCTCGGACTCGGTCTCCAGTTCCGCGAAGAATGCCTCGTCCGTGTGGTTTGAAGCCTCCAGGTACCGGCGAAGCCGCAGGATCGGGTCCTTCGCCTCCCAGGCGGCCCGCTCCTCGTCGCCCCGGTAGCGGGAGGGGTCGTCGGAGGTGGTGTGGGCGCCCATGCGGTAGGTGTACGCCTCGACCAGGGTGGGGCCCTCGCCGTTGCGGGCGCGCTCCAGCGCCCACTTGGTGACCGCCAGACAGGCCAGCACGTCGTTGCCGTCCACCCGTACGCCCGGGAAGCCGAAGCCCTGGGCGCGCTGGTACAGCGGTACGCGGCTCTGCTTCTCGGTGGGCTCGGAGATCGCCCACTGGTTGTTCTGGCAGAAGAAGACCACCGGCGCGTTGTAGACCGCCGAGAAGGTGAACGATTCGGCCACGTCACCCTGGCTGGAGGCGCCGTCACCGAAGTAGGCGATGACCGCCGAGTCCGCGCCGTCCTTGGCGATGCCCATCGCGTAGCCGGTGGCGTGCAGCGTCTGGGAGCCGATGACGATCGTGTAGAGGTGGAAGTTGTTGCCGTTCGGGTCCCAGCCGCCGTTGTTGACGCCTCGGAACATGCCGAGCAGGTTGGTCGGGTCGACCCCGCGGCACCAGGCGACGCCGTGCTCGCGGTAGGTCGGGAAGACGTAGTCGTCCTCGCGGGTGGCCCGGCCGGAGCCGATCTGGGCGGCCTCCTGGCCCAGCAGCGAGGCCCACAGGCCCAGCTCGCCCTGGCGCTGCAGAGCGGTGGCCTCGGCGTCGAAGCGGCGGGTGAGCACCATGTCGCGGTACAGGCCGCGCAGCTCCTCCGGGGTGATGCCGGCGACGTAGGCGTCGTACTCGGCGTTCTTGACCCGCTTGCCCTCGGGGGTCAGAAGCTGCACCAGCTCGGTCTCCGCGCTCTTCTTCGCGGTGCTGCGCGTGGTGCGGGTGGTGCGCTTGGTGCCGGTGGCTCCGGTCGTGTCGCCGGTGGTGCCGGTCTTGCTGCCGGTGGTGCCGGCTTTGCCTGCGGCGCTGCGTCGCGGCTTGCGCGCGGCACTGCTGTCCACGGTCACGTGTGCTCCTCCGTCGTTCCGGCCCCCGGGGTTGCCGGTAGGCCAGTGCGGCTCACCTGTTCTCGACCACCGGCACAGGGTGGGTGCCACTCGGCCGGGAACAGGCGTGACAGGTGCCCCGGCGAGCGCCCTGCAACCATCACGTTACCCAGTGCTCCACATTTCTGGGAAACCCCACCTGACCTGCGATTTTGCTTGGATTTCCAAGTAAATCGAGGCGGCACGTAAGCGTGCTGGTCACAGCCTTGCTGGAGGCCGGAGCTACCGCACGTTATCCCGCTCACCCAGGTCACGGGAAGAGTTTGCGTGTCGAGACTGACCAGCGGCGCGAAGACGGAAAAGTCAGGGTATTTCTTCACGACGACGCCGAGCCCTCCGTGTCCGGGCCCCTGATCGTCGCTCCGGAGTTCGTCACGATGCGCCGTGTGACCGAAAGCGACCGTGGGCGACTGGCTGTGACAAGCCCCAGCTCACAGCGGCTTTTCGTGCCCTAGCATCTGGCGCGTGCCGCGCTCTTGTGTACCACCCCTCGTACCCCACGCGCCCCCTTTGGGCGCCCTGCTGCGCCTGTACGCCGCCGGTACCGCCCTCACCTGTGAACCGGTCGACCAGGGCCTGCTCAACCGCGGCTACCGGCTCCGCACCACCCGCGGCCGCTACTTCCTCAAGCACCACTTCGACCCCGACACCGCCGACCCGGCCGCCATCGAACGCCGGCACCGGGCCACCCAGCGCCTGGCCGACCTCGGTGTCCCGGTCGCCGTGCCGCTCGCGCACCGCGAGGGCCGCACAGTCGCCGTCGTCGGCGGCCACGCCTACGCCCTGCACCCCTGGATCGACGGCAGGCACCGCCACGGCGGCCAGCTCACGCGCGGGGAGAGCGCGCGCCTGGGGGCGCTCCTGGGCGCCGTGCACGCCTGTCTGGAGCGTGTGATGCCGCCCAAGGGGCGCACCCGCCCGGCCACGAGCCCCCATCCCGTGGAGAGCGCCGATCCGGCCGACACCTTCGCCCTCATCGACGACCTGCTCGCCCACGTCCGCCGGCACCGCCCCGCCGACGCCTTCGACGAGCTGGCCCGGCACCGCCTCCTGGAGCGCCGCGCCCTGCTGGAGCAGCACGCGGGCCGGCGCCCGCCGCGCGGTGCCTCGGTGGGCTGGGTGCACGGCGACTTCCACCCGTTCAACCTGCTCTACAAGGACGACGCGCCGGCGGCCATCGTCGACTGGGACCGGCTCGGCGTGCAGCCCCGCGCCGAGGAGGCCGTACGCGCCGCCGCGATCTTCTTCGTACGGCCCGCCGGGGCGCTGGACCTGCCGAAAGTGCGGGCCTACGCGCGCGCGTACCGGCGGGCGGCCGGCGCCCCGCCCTCGGAGCTGGCGGCGGCCGTGCACCGGGTGTGGTGGGAGCGGCTGAACGACTTCTGGATGCTGCGCTGGCACTACGAGCGCGGCGACACGCGCGCGGACTGCCAGTTCCCGGCCGCCTCCGCCCTCGCGGTGTGGTGGACGCGCGAGTACGACGCGGTGTGCGACGCGTTCGTGCGCTGATCCGGGCGGCCGGGTCGGGTCAGCGGGTCAGCGGGACGTCGGCCCGGGCGCCGTGGGTGTCCTTCAACCGGCGGTGTCGCCCGTGCCGCCGTCCGTGGTGGTCCCATCGGTGGTGTTGCCACCGTCCGTGGTCCCCGTGTCCGTACCGCCGACCGTGGTGCCCGTGTCCGTACCGCCGACCGTCGTCCCCGTGTCCGTGCCACCGTCCGCGGGGTCCGTGGGCTGCGACTGCGAGGTCTGCGGGTCGGACGGCTCGTCGCTCGGTTCCGAGCTGGCCGACCGGGACGGCGTGTACGACGGCGTGTACGGCGGCGGCCAGTTGGAGCCCGTGCCCGAGCCCGAGCCGGTGTCGGTGGAGGGATCGGTGGGCTGGTCCGTCCTCTCCTCGGACGGGCTCGGGGAGGCCGAGTGGCCCTTCGTGCTCTTGGAGTGCGTCGTCGTCGGCTTGGTGTCGGTGCCGCTGCCGCCGCCGGCGCCGGTGCCCTTGAGCGCCAGCGCGACGCCCGCCGCGATCGCGATGACCGCGAGGACGGCGAGGATCACCACCTTGCCGCGTCCGCCGCCCTTGTTGCCGTGCCCCTCGAAGCCGCCGTCGTCGCCGCCCCCGTACCCGGTGGGCAGGATCGGCTGCGGGATCTGCGCGGTGCCCGCGCCGAAGTCGCCGGGGTGCTGCATGGCGGTCGTCCCGGCGAAACCGCCCACCGGGGTGTGCCGGCCGTCGTGCGTCCCCACCGGGCCCGTGTTCCAGGTGCCGGTGTGGCCGCCCTGGTCGTACAGCATCTGCAGGCCGTACTGGATCAGGCCGCGCATCTCCTCGGCCGTCTGGAACCGGTCGTCGGGGTCCTTGGCGAGGGAGCGCATGACCAGGCCGTCCAGCTCCGGCGGTACGGCGTCGGAGACCTCCGAGGGCGGGGTCGGGATGTCCTGGACGTGCTGGTAGACCACCGACAGGGGGGTCTCACCGGTGAACGGGGGCCTGAGGGCGAGCAGTTCGTACAGCAGGCAGCCGGTCGCGTACAGGTCGGAGCGGTGGTCGACGGCCTTGCCGAGCGCCTGCTCCGGGGAGAGGTACTGCGGGGTGCCCATGACCATGCCGGTCTGCGTCATCGTTGTCGACGCGCCGTGCAGGGCGCGGGCGATGCCGAAGTCCATCACCTTCACGGCACCGTTGTGCGTGATGATGACGTTGGCCGGCTTGATGTCGCGGTGCACGATGCCGTGCTGGTGCGAGTAGGCGAGCGCCTCCAGTACCCCGGAGACGATGATCAGGGCCTGCTCGGGGCCCGGCGCCTCGGCGTTCATCAGCAGGTCGCGGATGGTGCGGCCCTCGACCAGCTCCATCACGATGTACGGCACGGACTGGCCGCCCACGTAGTCCTCGCCGGAGTCGTACACGGCGACGATCGCGTGGTGGTTGAGGCCGGCGACCGACTGGGCCTCGCGGGTGAAGCGGGCCTTGGAGACCGGGTCCTCGGCCAGGTCGGCGCGGAGCAGCTTGACCGCGACCGTACGGCCCAGGCGCACGTCCTCGGCCGCGAACACCTCGGCCATGCCGCCCCGGCCGAGCCGGTGGGTGAGCCGGTACCGGCCGTCGCCGACGAGCCCGCCGTTACCCCACATCTCCGGCGTCTCTGACATGCCGCCGCCAGTCGCCTCGGGGTCGGACGGGCCCTGGGCGCTGTGCGTCTGTGCCATCGGTCCTCGCCGTCGTTTCTGCCCGCGGTGCGCGCGGTGTTGTTACGGTCTCCGTCGGCCACGCTACAGCCTTCACGGTGGCCTCCGGTCCGGATCCGGTACCGGGGCCGGCCTGAGACGGACCGGCCATGAAACCTCTAGCACGCGCTCTCGTGCAAATTCTGTGTGCTGGTCGTACGTCCGGCGTAACGCTTCCGCGACGCTTCTTTCGCAGACGGTCACGGAACGGGCACCGAGCTTGACGTGTCGGTGCCCTCGGGCAGACTTGGCCGGGAATGACACATTCGATCAAGGCCTGTTCGCTGGGCGACGGCGCCGGACGGCCAGTGGGGGACGCGGAGAGATGAGCCAGGACGGCGCACACGGCCGGTACGCGGGGCAGGCGCTGGCCGGCGGCCGCTACCAGCTGCGCGACTTGCTCGGCGAGGGCGGCATGGCCTCGGTGCACCTGGCGTACGACGCCGTGCTGGACCGCCAGGTCGCGATCAAGACGCTCCACACCGAGCTGGGCCGGGAGCAGGCCTTCCGCGAGCGCTTCCGGCGCGAGGCCCAGGCCGTGGCCAAGCTCACGCACACCAACATCGTCTCCGTCTTCGACACCGGTGAGGACGCGCTGGCCGACAGCGGCTCCGCCGCGGGCACCGGCATGCCGACGCCGTACATCGTCATGGAGTACATCGAGGGCCGCCCGCTGGGCTCGGTCCTGGAGGAGGACATCCGCCAGTACGGCGCGATGCCCGCCGACAAGGCGCTGAAGATCACCGCGGACGTGCTGGCGGCGCTGGAGATCAGCCACGAGATGGGGCTGGTCCACCGCGACATCAAGCCGGGCAACGTGATGATGACCAAGCGCGGAGTCGTGAAGGTCATGGACTTCGGCATCGCCCGCGCCATGCAGTCCGGCGTCACGTCGATGACCCAGACCGGCATGGTCGTCGGCACCCCGCAGTACCTCTCGCCCGAGCAGGCCCTCGGCCGCGGCGTGGACGCCCGCTCCGACCTGTACTCGGTCGGCATCATGCTGTTCCAGCTGGTCACCGGGCGGCTGCCGTTCAACGCCGACTCCCCGCTGGCGATCGCGTACGCGCATGTGCAGGAGGAGCCGGTGACTCCCTCCTCGATCAACCGCGCGCTGCCGCCGGCGCTGGACGCACTGGTCGCCCGCGCACTGAAGAAGAACCCGAACGAGCGTTTCCCGACCGCCGAGTCCATGCGCGCCGAGTGCCTGCGCGTCGCCGCCTCCCTCCAGCCGGCCGCGCCCAGCATCGTGCCGGGCGCCGGACCGGTGCAGAGCGGCTCGGGCGTCGGCTCCGCGGTGTTCCCGCCGGTCGGCCAGACGACCCCGCCGCCCAGCGGCCCGGTGCAGACGCCGTACCAGCCGGCGCCCACCCCGAGCCCGTACGGCCCGCCGACGCCCGCCCCCGCCCCGGCCTACGGCTACCCGCAGCAGGGCGGCTACCAGACGCCTCCGGTGGGCTACGGACCGCAGGCCGCCGTGACCCCGCCGCCGTACACGATCTCGCCCCAGCCGGGCGGGCGGCCCTCCGGTGGCGGCAAGAGCAACAAGCCGGTGATCATCGGCTCGGTCGCCGTGGCGCTCGTCGTGGTCGGCGGCCTGATCGTCGCGCTGACCCTCCGCGACAACGGCGGTGGCGACCAGGGCGGCCGCGGCGGCGCGAGCGCCTCGGCGTCCGCCTCCCACAAGACCGGCTACCGCGGTCCGGACACCTCCCGGCGGATCGACAAGGACAAGTGCACGGACCCGGACGAGTCGTACGACGATCCGGACAAGATCCAGCTGCCCGACTTCCGCTACAAGGACATCAACTCCGTGAAGGAGTGCCTCCAGGCCGCGGGCTGGGTCGCGAGCATCAAGAAGGAGAACGAGAACACCTGGGGCGAGGGCACCGTCATCGACCAGTTCCCCTCCGAGGGCACGGATGTCGACCCCAAGGACATCGGCAAGATCGAGCTGAGCGTCTCGACGGGCGAGCCCCAGTAACCCCTGTCGTCCGCATGCGAGAGGGCCCGGCGGTCGTCCGCCGGGCCCTCAAGCGTGCAGTGGTCAAGTCGAGTGGACGGCTTACAGGGTCGGGTGGACGGCTTACAAGAACGGTCCCCTCACAGGGGCCGGCCGCTCACAGGGGCGCGGCCGCTTACAGGTACGGTCCGCCCGAGCGGCCGCCGGCGCGGGGGTCGTCGCCGCCCTCCTGACCGGTCATGCCCGGCGGGAGCGCGCGGCGCATCTGCTCCAACTGGGCCCGCGCGGCCATCTGCTGGGCGAACAGCGTCGTCTGGATTCCGTGGAAGAGCCCCTCCAGCCAGCCCACCAACTGCGCCTGTGCGATGCGCAGTTCCGCGTCGCTCGGGGTCACCTCGTCGGTGAACGGCAGGGAAAGCCGCTCCAGTTCCTCGACCAGCTCCGGGGCCAGGCCGTCCTCCAGCTCCTTCACCGAGCTGCGGTGGATCTCCTTGAGCCGGGCCCGGCTCGCCTCGTCCAGGGGAGCGACGCGCACCTCCTCCAGGAGCTGCTTGATCATGCTGCCGATCCGCATCACCTTGGCCGGCTGCTCGACCTGCTCCGTCACCGGAATCTCGCGGGAGTCCTCGTCTCCGCCGCCACCAATAGCCATGCCGTCCTGGCCCACGACCAGGATCTGGGATTTCTCCGGCGACCGTTCGTTCCTCGGCATCTCCATGCCGCCATTCTCTCGCACGCCTACACCTCATCACCGTCGTGCCCCCTCGTGGGGGTGATCCACCCTTTAGCCCTGTCGGCCCAACCCGATATGCCCTGTTCACCATGGAATGTGAGGCTTATTCCCGTCCGTAATCCATCGGTCACGGCACCTGGGCTCCGGGAGGTCACCGAAGTGACTTCATGGCTGCGACTCACACTCCGCTGTGTACGGCTGCTGCTCCTACTCACGGCGACTCTGCCGGTCTACGGCGCCGCCACCGCTTACGGCACCGCGCTCGCGTACGCCGCCGAGCCCGACGCGACGCCACCGTCCGCAGGCCCGGCCCAACCGGACGGCCCGGCCCAACCGGACGGCTCAGCCCATCCGGACCACGTGCGACCGGATCACCCCGGGCACGAGCACGCGGTCCGGCCGGACCAGGGGCGGCCTCACCAGGGCTCCCCCGCCGGTGGCTGGACCGTGCCCACACCGTCCGACTCCGTCTCCGCCTCGGCCCGCCCCTCCCGCCTCTCCCACCCCGTCTCCGAGCCGTCGCGGGCGGGGAGCCGGGCCGGTGAGGGGAGGATGCGGCCGGGACGGCCGGACGGCCCCGCGGCCGAGGTGGAAGGTGACGACGACACCGGGCCCACCCGGGCTCCCGACGCCGACGCCCTCCAGCCGGAGGAACCGGAGACCGCGGACGTCCCCGGCGGGACGCCGGGTGCCTCCCCGCCGCCCGAGGAGGCCGGTCTCCAGCCCACCCGCTCGCCCGCCGCCCAGCACCCCGTCCAGCAGGGCGAAGCCGCCACCGAGCCGGTCCTGCGGATTCTTCCGCTGGGCAGCGGGCTGGTGCTCATCGGCCTGGGCCTGGGTCTGGCGCTCCTGGGACTCAGGCTCCGCAGGAGCTGACCCGCCCCGCGCCCCGCTACGGCGCGACCAGCAGCACCTTGCCGATGTGACCGCTCGCCTCCAGCACCCGGTGTGCCTCGGCCGCCTCCGGCATCGGCAGCTCGCGGTCCACGACCGGGCGGACCTGCCCGGTGGTGAGCAGCGGCCACACATGCTCGCGTACGGCCGCCACGATGGCCGCCTTCTCGTCGAGCGGACGGGCGCGCAGCGAGGTCGCGCTGATGGCGGCCCGCTTGTTCAGCAGCGTGCCGATGTTCAGCTCGGCCTTCACACCCCCCTGCATGCCGATGATCGCGAGGCGTCCGTTGACGGCGAGCGCCTGCACGTTGCGGTCCAGGTACTTGGCGCCCATGTTGTCGAGGATGACATCGGCGCCCGCACCGTCGGTGGCCTGCTGGATCTCGGTGACGAAGTCCTGCTCGCGATAGTTGATCATGATGTCCGCGCCCAGCTCGGCGCAGTAGTCCAGCTTCTCCTTGGTGCCCGCGGTCACCGCGACCTTGGCGCCGAAGGCCTTGGCCAGCTGGATCGCCATCGTGCCGATGCCGCTGGAGCCGCCGTGTACCAGCAGTGTCTCGCCGGGACGCAGGTGCGCCACCATGAACACGTTGGACCACACGGTGCAGACCACCTCGGGCAGCGCGGCCGCCTGCTCGAGGTCGACGCCCTCGGGCACGGGCAGCAGCTGTCCGGCCGGTACGGCGACCTTCTCGGCGTAGCCGCCGCCCGACAGCAGCGCGCACACCTCGTCACCGACGGACCATCCGGACACTCCGGGGCCGATCTCGGCGATCCTGCCGGAGCACTCCAGGCCGGGGTAGGCAGAGGCGCCGGGCGGCGGGTTGTAGAAGCCCTGACGCTGCAGGACGTCGGCACGGTTGACGGCGCTGGCCACCACCTCGACCAGCACCTCGCCTTCGCTGGGCACCGGATCGGGGACCTCCGCCCACACCAGCGCCTCGGGACCACCAGGTTCGGGAATCGTGATCGCATGCATGCACGCGACGCTACTCCCCGCGGGTGCCGGCTCCGGGGCAGCCCCGCCCCCCGGGATTTCGGCGCCCGGTCAGTCGTGGGGCAGCGGCCGGATGTGCGGGGTGACCTGGGCGCTGGGGGAGGCGCGCACGATGGTGATCAGACGGTCCGTCAGCTGGAGGGTGCCGATCGACGGGTCGTCGTAGCCGAGCACCCGGTGTCCACGGACGATGCTCACGACGAGGTCGTCCGTCTCGCGCGGTTTCCTGCCCACCTCGCCGCGGACGACCGGGCGTTCGACGATGTCCAGGCCGCTGCCCTGCTGGATCAGGTCCTCCATGACCATTCCGGCCGCGGGGCTGAGCACCGAGAGGCCGAGCAGCCGGCCGGCCGCGCCGGAGCTGGTGATCACTGCGTCCGCGCCGGACTGCTTGAGCAGCGGGGCGTTCTCCTCCTCGCGGACGGCGGCCACGATCTTCGCGCCGCGGTTGAGCTGGCGGGCGGTCAGGGTGACGAGGACGGAGGTGTCATCGCGCTGCGGGGCGACGATGATCTGCCGCGCCTTGTGCACCTCGGCACGCTTGAGCACGTCACTGCGAGTGGCGTCCCCTATGACCCCGGCGTAGCCGTCCGCGGCCGCCGCTTCTATCACCTTGGAGCTGGGGTCGACGACGACCACCTGCTCCTTCTTCAGACCGGTCGCGCAGACGGTCTCGATGGCGGACCGCCCCTTGGTACCGAAGCCGACGACGACGGTGTGGTCACGCAAGGTGGACCTCCAGCGGTTCAGGCGCCATTCCTCCCGGGTGCGTTCCGTGAGCACCTCCAGCGTGGTGCCGATCAGAATGATCAGGAACAGCACGCGCAGAGGCGTGATGACGAAGATGTTGATCAGCCGGGCACCGTCACTGACCGGGGTGATGTCGCCGTATCCGGTGGTGGAGAGGGTGACGGTCGCGTAGTAGAACGCGTCGAGGAAGTCGACCGAGCCGTCGGAGTTGTCGTTGTAGCCCTCGCGGTCGGCGTAGACGATCAACGCGGTGGCGACCAGCACCGCCAGGGCCATGACCAGCCGTTTGACGACCTGGCGGACCGGACGCTCCACCACTTTCCTCGGGAGTTTCACCCGATGGGTCACCAGGTGCTCGCCCGCCTGGCGGGCGATGGCGTCATGACCCGGCAGTTTCACGTGAAACACACCCCGATCCCGGCGGCCGCCCACGGCAGGTCCAGCAGTTCCGTCTCCTCGCCCTGCCGGGCCCCGCCCGGCGGTACGACGGCCAGCGCGTCGGCGGCGGCGATGCCACGCAGCATGGCCGGGCCGTTGTAATGCAGCGGTACGGCACGGTCGCCGCGCAACACCACGGGGATGAGCCGGGTGTCGTACGGATGCCCCTGCACCGCGTCCCTGAGCGGCAACGTGTACGGCTCCGGAGCGGGCCGGGCGGCGAGGGTCCCCAGTAGCGGCTCGGCGAGCGTGAGCAGGCCGGAGACGGCCGCGAGGGGGTTTCCGGGCAGGCCGACGAGGTGCTGGTCGTCCTTGGTGCGGGCGAGCAGCATGGGGTGGCCGGGGCGCACCTTGACGCCGTCGACGAGGAGTTCGGCGCCGATGCGTTCCAGGACGGGGTGGACGTGGTCGACGGGTCCGGCGGCGGTGCCGCCCGTGGTGACGATCAGGTCGGCGCCGGAACCGGTGACCGCCTTGCGCAGGGCGCGGGCGTCGTCGCCGATCCGGCGCACCGCGACGACCTCGGCGCCGAGCGCGCGCAGCCAGGGCGGCAGCATGGGTCCCAGCGCGTCCCGGATCAGCCCGTCGTGCGGAAGACCCTCGGTCAGCAACTCGTCGCCGAGGACGAGGACGTCGACACGAGGCCGGAGTACGGCGGTGACGGTGTCGTATCCGGCCGCCGCGGCGAGGCCCAGCACGGCGGGGGTGACCAGGGTGCCGGCGGGCGACAACTGGTCGCCGCTGCGGCACTCCTGGCCGCGCGGCCGGATGTCCTGGCCGTGCACGATGTCGCGTGTAGCGTGCAGTCGGCCCTGGGTGTCCGTACGGCCGTGCTCGGTGCGCAGCACGGCGGTGGTGTCGACGGGGATGCGAGCGCCGGTCGCGATGCGGACCGCTTCGCCGTCGGTGAGCGGCTCGGGCTGGGCGTGCCCGGCGAGTACGCCCTCGTCGCGCACTTCCCAAGGGCCGGGTCCGGCGACCGCCCAGCCGTCCATCGCGGAGGTGTCGAAGGAAGGCAGGTCGGTGAGCGCGTCGAGGGGCGCGGCCAGGACGAGCCCGAGGGCGTCACCCAGCGGCATGGAGACGGGGGCGCGGCGGGCGCCGGAGCGCGCGGCGCGGGCGGCGAGCTCGCGGGCCTGCGGCCACGGGGTGGCCTGGTGCCGCTCCTGCCCGCCGGTTCCGTCGGCCGGTGGCCGGCGCCGGGGGGCGGGGGCGGTGCTGTCGTCCTTGGGCTCCCTCACCAGGGCCAGGGCCTCCTCGACGTCGAGGTCGTCGCTGTCCGCGGCGGGCGCCCCGGCCTTGGTTCCGGGGGCGGTCATCCGGCGTCCGGGGCGCTCGGGCCCCCGCTTCTGTCCTGCGTGCCCCCGTTGTTCTCCTCTTCCCACCGCAGGGCCAGTGCCGCGGCCTTGCGGGCGGCCTCGGCGACGGCCTCGGTACCTCCCTTGCCCTGGGCCGCGGCGTAGCCGACGAGGAAGGTGGTCAGCGGGGCGGCGGGCCGGGCAACGCCGTGCGCGGCGTCCCGGGCCAGGTCGAGCAGGACGCCGGTGTCGACGTCCAGGTCGATGCCCAGTTCATCCTTGACTGCGGTGATCCATTCATCCAGCACGTGCTCATGCTCCCTGATGCGTGCCCTGGCGTCGGCGATGTCGTCCCAGGTGTCGCAGTCGAAGGACGCGAGCGGGTCCGGGACGCGGGTGAGGCGGAGGGCGCCGGTCAGCCGGCGCAGGGGTAGTCCGGTGAGGCCGTCGTGCGCGGCGAGGGCGGTCAGCTCGGCGCGCAGCGCGGGGGCACGGTAGGCGGCCACCAGCGGCTGGTCGCGGCCCTGTGCGTCGGTGAGCAGCGCGCCGTCGGCTCCGGAGTCCAGCAGGGCGCCCAGCAGGCGCTCGACGGTGCCCTGTCCGAGGAAGGGCAGGTCGGCGGAGAGGACGACGGCGTGTTCGGCCGTGGTGAGCCGCAGCCCTGCCTCCAGCGCGGCCACCGGGCCGGCGCCGGGCGGCTCCTCGCACGCCCAGCGCACCGGCCGCACGGTGGGCCGCCGGGCGGCGACGACGACGGTCGTACGGGCACCCGCGCAGGCCGTGAGCACCCGGTCGAGCAGGGCGCGGCCTCCCACCCGCACGCCGGGCTTGTCGGCGCCGCCGAGCCGCCGGGCGGCACCACCGGCCAGCACGACGGCGTCGTACGGCACGGCGGGCCCGGTTGCGGCGGGGGCGGTATCGGTCACCCTCCGAGTATGTCCTGCCGGCCTCTCCTCGCGGACGTGTGCGTCACAGTGTGCGCAGGAGCACCGCCGGCTGTTCCACGCAGTCCGCCACGTACCTGAGGAAACCGCCGGCTGTACCGCCGTCGCAGACCCGGTGGTCGAAGGTGAGCGAGAGCTGCACGACCTGGCGCACGGCCAGCTCGCCGTCGTGCACCCAGGGCTTGGGGACGATGCGGCCGACACCGAGCATGGCCGCTTCGGGGTGGTTGATGATCGGCGTGGAGCCGTCGACCCCGAAGACGCCGTAGTTGTTCAACGTGAAGGTGCCGCCGGTGAGATCCCCGGGTGTGAGCGTCCCGGTACGGGCCGCCTCGGTGAGCCGGGCGAACTCGGCGCTCAGCGCCTCGGCGTCGCGCGCGTGGGCGTCCCGGACGACCGGCACGACCAGCCCGCGCTCGGTCTGCGCGGCGAATCCGAGGTGTACGTGCTCCAGTCGGACGACCTCGCGTGCCTCGATGTCGACGTAGGAGTTCAGCTCGGGGAACCGGGCGAGGGCGGCGGTGCAGATGCGGGCGAGCAGCGCGAGGAGGGAGATCCTGGGTCCTCCGGCGGCGTTCATCGCGGCCCGCGCGCGCATGAGTTCGCTGGCGTCGGCGTCGACCCAGCAGGTCGCGTCCGGGATCTCCCGGCGGCTGCGGGAGAGTTTGTCGGCGACGGCACCGCGAACGCCCTTGAGGGGGATACGGACGCCGTCTCGGGAAGAAGACGCCGCGGGAGTCCGTACGAGGGGTTCCTCGACCGTGGTGATCGGTGCGGCCGGTTCTCCGACCGCGCGGGCCGGCGCGGCCTTGGCCCGCAGTACGTCCTCGACGTCGGCCCGCAGGATCAGCCCGTCGGGTCCCGAGCCGGCCAGTTGCCGCAGGTCCACGCCGTTGTCGCGGGCGAGCCTGCGCACCAGCGGGGAGATCACCGCGACCGGACCGTCGGCGAGGGTGGGCGCCGGGGCTGGGGCCGTCACGCGAGCGTGAGGCGTGGGAGCGGGTTCGGGTCGCCTGCCCTGCCCGTTGTGGGCTGCGGTGCCCGCCGTCGTAGCCCGCACCCGGCGCCGCCGTGCCGCCGGGGCCTGCGTGCCGTAGCCGACCAGGACGTTGCCGGAGCCCTCCGGCTCGGCCGCGGGTTCGCCCACGGCCACCGTCAACAGGGGTGCCCCGACGGGAAGTTCCGTGCCCTCCTCGCCGAAGCGGGCGGTGACCACACCGCCGTAGGGGCAGGGAACCTCGACCATCGCCTTGGCCGTCTCGACCTCGACGACCGGCTGGTCGATGGCGACGACGTCACCGACCTGCACCAGCCAGCGGACGATCTCGGCCTCGGTGAGTCCTTCGCCGAGGTCGGGGAGCTTGAACTCCAGCACCTGTGCCATCAGCCCTCCGCCTCCCACTGCAGCCGGGCCACGGCGTCCAGGATGCGGTCGACGCCGGGCAGGTGGTGCCGCTCCAGCATGGGCGGCGGGTAGGGGATGTCCAAACCGGCCACGCGCAGCACCGGCGCCTCCAGATGGTGGAAGCAGCGCTCGGTGATGCGGGCCGCGATCTCGCCGCCCGGCCCGCCGAACCCGGTGGACTCGTGGACGACGACCGCACGTCCGGTGCGCCGCACGGCCGCGCAGACCGTCTCGTCGTCGAACGGCACCAGGGAACGCAGGTCGACGACCTCCAGGTCCCAGCCCTCCGCCTGTGCGGCCTCGGCGGCCTCCAGGCAGACCGGCACGGACGGACCGTAGGTGATGAGCGTGGCGCCACGGCCGGGGCGCCGGACGACCGCCCGGCCGATCGGCTCGACGTCCGTCGGATGCTCGGGGTTCCAGGAGTCCTTGGACCAGTACAGCCGCTTGGGCTCCAGGAAGACGACCGGGTCGTCGGAGGCGATGGCCTGGCGCAGCAGCCCGTAGGCATCGGCGACCGTCGCCGGTGTGACGACGTGCAGGCCCGGAGTGGCCATGTAGTAGGCCTCGGAGGAGTCGCTGTGGTGCTCGACGCCGCCGATGCCGCCGCCGTAGGGGACGCGGACGGTGATCGGCAGCGGCATCCTGCCGCGCGTGCGGTTGCGCATCCGGGAGACATGGCTGATCAGCTGCTCGAACGCCGGGTAGGCGAAGGCGTCGAACTGCATCTCCACCACCGGGCGCAGGCCGTACATGGCCATGCCGACGGCGGCGCCGAGGATGCCTGCCTCGGCGAGCGGGGTGTCGGTGCAGCGGTCCTCGCCGAACTCCTTGGCGAGCCCGTCGGTGACCCGGAAGACACCGCCGAGGGTGCCGACGTCCTCGCCCATGACATGCACGGAGGGGTCGGCGGCCATCGCGTCACGCATCGCGCGCGTGAGGGCCTGAGCCATGGTGGCGGGCTTGACGGCCACGGTGGTCATCGGGCGCCGCCTTCCTGCTCGCCGTGCTGCTCCTGCTCGGCATCCAGCTCGGCCCGCAACAGGGCGCGCTGATCCCGCAGTTGGGCGGTGGTCTCGGCGTAGACGTGGTCGAAGAGGTCCATGGGGTCGAGTTCGGGGTCCCTGTTCATACGCTCACGCAAGTCGGCGGCCATCGTCTCGGCGTCCTGCCGGGCGGCCTCGGCACCGGCGTCGTCGAGCAGTCCGCGGGCGGTCAGCTCCTGTTCCAGCAGCTGGATCGGATCGTGGGCACGCCAGGCCTCGACCTCGGTGTCGCCGCGGTAGCGGGTGGCGTCGTCGGCGTTGGTGTGGGCCTCGATGCGGTACGTCACCGCCTCCACCAGGGTGGGGCCACCGCCCGCACGCGCGTGCCGTACGGCATCGCTGAGGACCTCGTGCACGGCCGCCGCGTCGTTGCCGTCGACCAGCCGGCCCGGCATGCCGTATCCGACGGCCTTGTGGGCCAGGGAGGGCGCGGCGGTCTGCTTGGCGAGCGGGACGGAGATGGCGAAGCCGTTGTTCTGCACCAGGAAGACGACCGGTGCCTGCCAGACGGCGGCGAAGTTCAGGGCCTCGTGGAAGTCGCCCTCGCTGGTGCCGCCGTCGCCGACCATGGCGAGCGCCACCACGTCGTCACCCTTGAGGCGGGCGGCGTGCGCGAGGCCGACGGCGTGCGGAAGCTGCGTGGCCAGTGGGGTGCTGAGGGGGGCCACGCGATGGGCGTAGGGGTCGTAGCCGCTGTGCCAGTCACCGCGCAGCAGGGTGAGTGCCTCGACCGGGTCGACGCCCCGGGCGACGACCGCCAGGGTGTCGCGGTAACTGGGGAAGAGCCAGTCGCGCTCTTCGAGGGCCAGGGCGGCGGCGACCTCGCAGGCCTCCTGGCCGGTGCTGGAGGGGTACACGGCGAGGCGGCCCTGCTTGGTCAGCGCGGTGGCCTGCGTGTTGTAACGGCGCCCGCGCACCAGCTGGGTGTACAGCCGGCGCAGCAGGTCCGGGTCGGCCTTGGCGGCCGCCTCCGTGCCGAGGACGCGGTACGGCTCGGCGTCGGGCAGCAGCGGCGCGGGGTCCATACGGGGCTGCCAGGCGGGCGGCGGCGATGGCCGGTACGCGCCCCGCTGCTCCAGAACCGTCATGACGGCACCTCCTCGTGGGAGCGGCTACGGGAGGCGTGTCGGCTGTGACCCGCCTCACCTACCGATTGTTCGGTCGCCGGCACATTTTGGCTACAGGCCCCTCCAGGCTGTGGACAAACGGTTCTCCACAGCCTGGAATGAACGCAGGACGTCCACGGCGGCAGAGCGGGGGGACATGGGACCTGAACAAATGGCCGACAGGCCGCAGGACGGCACCGCTGTGCAGCCGCGCCCGCTGGACGCCATCGATCAGGACATCCTGAAGATCCTCCAGGCGGACGGCCGCGCCTCGATACGCTCCGTCGCCGAACGCGTCCATGTCTCACGCGCCAACGCCTACGCGCGCATCAACCGTCTCGTCGAGGACGGCGTGATCCGGGGATTCAGCGCGCGCGTGGACCACGAGCGCGCAGGTCACAGCACGTCGGCGTACATCACGCTGAAGATCGTCCAGAACACCTGGCGCACGGTTCGCGAACAGCTCAGACAGCTGCCCGGCGCCTCCCACATCGCCCTCGTGGGCGGCGACTACGACGTGCTGCTGCTGGTGCACACGCCCGACAACCGGGCGCTGCGCGAGCTGGTGCTCACCCGGCTCCAGGCGATCCCCGAGGTGCTCAGCACCCGCACGCTGCTGGTGTTCGAGGAGGAGGACCTGGAGCCGGACGGCTGAGGTCAGCTCCGGCGCAGTCCCGAGAACACCAGCCGGACGACGGCGTCGGACACGTCGCGGGCGCTCGCGCCCCGCGGATCCGGCCGGTACCACTCCACGATCGAGTTGATCATCCCGAAGACCAGCCGGGTGGCCAGGCGGACCTCCACATCGCCGCCCACGTCCCCCTCGGCGGTGGCCGCCTTGAGCAGTTCGGCGACCCGGTGGTCGAAGTCGCGGCGGCGATCCAGCGCCCACCGCTCGGTGGCGGTGTTACCGCGCACGCGCAGCAGCAGCGTCACATAGGGCAGCTCGGCTATGAGCACCTCGACCATGCGGCGCACGACGTGTTCCAGCCGGTCGGCGGGGCGCCCCACGCGCGCGTGCTCCTCGTCCAGGATGGCGAACAGGCCGTCCAGGGCACGGCTGACGGCGCGGCGCAGCAGTTCCTCCTTGCCGCTGACGTGGTGGTAGATCGACGACTTGGAGATTCCGGCCGCCTTGGAGAGGTGCTCCATGGAGGTGCCGTCGTAGCCACGCTCGTTGAAGACGCGGACGGCGACGGCGAGCAGCGTCTCGGGGGTGTACGTGTCGCGCCGGGCCGTGGTCATGAGGTGCCCTCCCGCTTGTCGGTGGCATACGCGTGGCGGTACAGCGCGAGGGAGGGCGCATAACGTCCGGACGGATCGCGGTCGTGCATCTCGTACAGGACGTCGAAGGCGAAGTCGGAGCCGAGCCTGCGGTCCCACTCGAAGGGGCCGAGCGGGTAGTTGACGCCCAGGCGCATCGCGGTGTCGATGTCCTCCTCGGTGGCCACGCCCTTGGCGACGGCCTCGTGGGCGAGGTCGATGATCCGGGCGACCGTGCGGGCGACGATCATGCCGGGTACGTCGCCGATGACGCTGACCTCCTTGCCGAGTGCCTGGAACAGGCCGGTGGCCTCGGCGAGGGCCTGCGGCGAGGTTTCCTGGGAGGCGGAGAGTGAGATGCGGGTGGCCGTGCGGTAGTCCAGGGCGAGATCGAAGTGGACGACGTCCCGGGACTCCACGGAGGTCTGGCCGTCGGCGAGGACCAGCCGGCCGCCGCCGGGGAGCACCAGGCGGGTGCCGTCGTACGCGTCCTCCGCGCGGAGCTCGATGCCCGCCTCGCGGATCAGCGGGATCAGCCCGGCCGCCGGGCCCAGGCCCCCTTGGACGACGACGTGGGCGGGCGGCTGCTCCCTGTCGGCGGTGTGCGGCCGGGGCCGCTCGGCACCCTCGGTGTGGTCGTACCAGCCGTGCCCGCTCTTGCGGCCGAGCCGGCCGGACTCCACCAGCCGGCGCTGGGCCAGGGAGGGGGTGAAGCGCACATCGTGGAAGAACGACTGCCACACCGAGTGCGTGACGGACTCGTTGACGTCCTGGCCGATGAGGTCGGTCAGCTCGAACGCGCCCATCCGGAACCCGCCGCACTCGCGCAGGACCGCGTCGATGGTCGCGGGGTCGGCGGCCTGCGCCTCGAAGACCGCGAACGCCTCGGCGTAGAAGGGCCGCGCGATGCGGTTGACGATGAAGCCGGGGGTGTCCGCGCAGGCCACCGGGGTCTTGCCCCAGGCGCGGGCGGTCTCGTACGCGCGCGTGGCCGACGTGACGTCGGTGGCGAACCCGGAGACGACCTCGACCAGCGGCAGCAGCGGGGCCGGATTGAAGAAGTGCAGGCCCACGAAGCGGCCGGGGTGGCGCAGGGGACCGGCGACGGCCGTCACCGACAGCGAGGAGGTGTTGGTGGCGAGCAGGCAGTCCTCGGCGACGATCTCCTCCAGCTCGCCGAAGAGCTGCTGTTTGACGTCCAGCCGCTCCAGGACGGCCTCCACGACCAGCGCGCAGCCGGCCAGCTCCGCGAGGGCGTCCACGGGCTTCAGACGGGCACGGGCCGCGTCCCGGTCGGTGCCGCTGAGCCGGCCCTTCTCCACCAGCCGGTCCAGGCGGGCGCCGATCGCTTCGGCCGCGTCACGGGCGCGCCCGCCGGCGGCGTCGTAGAGCCGCACGGGGTGGCCGGCGACCAGCGCGACCTGGGCGATGCCCTGTCCCATGGTGCCGGTGCCGACGACGGCCACGGGGCTGCTGAGGTCGAGTGCTGTCATGTGCGCGATCCTCCCGCACGGGGTTTTCCACAGATGCGGCGGTCCCCCTTGTCCCGACCGATCGTTCGGTTACTCTAGCTCTGACTGCCCCATCCCGCTGCTCTTTCTGCCAGGTCGTGAACTCGACGAAGAGTTCTCCAGACGAGGAGTTGGTCCCGCATGGCCGCCGAACTGACCGCGCACGAGCTGATCGCGAAGCACCGGCCCACTCTCGACCAGGCTCTGGAGGCGATCCGGACACGCGCGTACTGGTCGCCGCACCCCGAGCACCCGAAGGCGTACGGCGAGAACGGCAGCCTCGACGCGGCGGCGGGCAAGGCCGCCTTCGACGCCCTGCTGGGTACCCGTCTCGACCTCGGCCAGCCCGGCACGGACGACTGGGTGGGCGGCGAGGTCTCGCCGTACGGCGTCGAGCTGGGCGTGAGCTACCCGCACGCGGACATCGACGTACTGCTGCCCGCGATGCAGGCCGGCCGGCGCGCCTGGCGCGACGCGGGCGCCGAGACCCGTGCTGTGGTCTGCCTGGAGATCCTGAAGCGGATCAGCGACCGCACCCACGAGTTCGCGCACGCGGTCATGCACACCAGCGGCCAGGCCTTCATGATGGCGTTCCAGGCGGGCGGCCCGCACGCCCAGGACCGCGGCCTGGAGGCGGTGGCGTACGCGTACGTGGAGCAGATCCGCACCCCCGACACGGCGGAGTGGACCAAGCCCCAGGGCAAGCGTGACCCGCTGGCCCTCACCAAGCGGTTCACGCCGGTCGGGCGCGGCATCGGCCTGGTCATCGGCTGCAACACCTTCCCGACGTGGAACGGCTACCCCGGCCTGTTCGCCTCCCTGGCCACCGGCAACGCGGTGCTGGTCAAGCCGCACCCCCGCGCGGTGCTGCCGCTCGCGCTGACCGTGCGGGTCGCCCGGGACGTACTCACCGGAGCGGGCTTCGACCCGAACCTGGTGGCGCTGGCCGCCGAGCGCCCCGGCGAGGGCATCGCCAAGTCCCTCGCCACCCGTCCCGAGATCAGAATCATCGACTACACCGGGTCGACGTCCTTCGGTGACTGGCTGGAGGCCAACGCCCGCCAGGCGCAGGTCTACACGGAGAAGGCCGGCGTCAACACGGTGGTCGTGCACTCCACGGACGACTACAAGGGCATGCTGTCCAACCTGGCGTTCTCGCTGTCCCTGTACAGCGGCCAGATGTGCACCACCCCGCAGAACCTGCTGATCCCCCGGGACGGCATCCGCACCGACGAGGGCCCCAAGACCTTCGACGAGGTCACCGCCGACCTCGCTCGCGCGGTCGACGGCCTCCTCGGTGACGACGCACGCGCGAACGCCCTGCTCGGCGCGATCGTCAACCCGGACGTCAAGGCCCGCCTCGAGGCCGCGGCCGGACTCGGCGAAGTCGCCCTCGCCTCCCGCGAGATCAGCAACCCCGATTTCCCCGGCGCGGTCGTCCGCACCCCCGTCATCGTCAAGCTCGACGGTGCCAAGCCGGACGACGAGGCCGCCTACATGAGCGAGTGCTTCGGCCCCGTCTCCTTCACCGTCGCCGTCGACTCGGTGGCCGACGCTCTGGAGCTGCTGCGCCGCACGGTCCGCGAGAAGGGTGCGATGACGGTCGGCGCCTACACCACCGACACCGAGGTCGAGCAGGCCGTCGCGGAGGTGTGCCTGGAGGAGGCCGCCCAGCTGTCGCTCAACCTGACCGGCGGGGTGTACGTGAACCAGACCGCCGCCTTCTCCGACTTCCACGGCTCGGGCGGCAACCCGGCGGCGAACGCGGCCCTCACCGACGGAGCGTTCGTGGCGAACCGCTTCCGGGTGATCGAGGTCCGCCGGGAGGCCTAGCCCCAGGACGCCGAGGGCGCGCCTCCGGTGGCACTCCAGTGGTACAGCGTCATCGCGACACTCGTGGCGAGGTTGTAGCTGGAGACCTGGGGGCGCATCGGCAGCCGCAGCAAATGGTCGGCACGCGCGCGGAGTTCCGCCGACAGTCCGCTGCGTTCCGAGCCGAACGCCAGCACGGCGTCGTCGGGCAGCTTGGTTCCCCGGATGTCCGCGCCCTCCGGATCGAGGGCGAACAGCGGCCCGGGGGGCAGCTCGTCGACGCCGAGCCGCTCCACGGCGGTCGCGAAGTGCAGGCCCGCACCGCCGCGCACCACCGTGGGATGCCAGGGGTCGAGCGTCCCCGTGGTCACCACCCCCGTCGCTCCGAAGCCGGCGGCCAGCCGGATCACGGCCCCGGCGTTTCCGAGGTTGCGCGGGTTGTCCAGCACGACGACGGGGGCGGTGCGGGGTGTGCGGGCCAGCGTCCGCAGGTTCACCTCACGGGACGGCCGCACGGCGAGCGCGGCCACCCCCGTCGGATGAGGCCGCGGGACGAGGGCGGCGTACGTCTCCTCGGCCACCTCCGTCAGCAGCGCGTCCAGCGCGTTCCGTACGTCCCCGGCCAGCTCCTCGGCGAGGGCGAGCGCGGTCCGCCGGTCGGTGGTGACCGCCACCGGCACCTCCGCGCCGAAACGCAGCGCGTGCTTGAGGGCGTGGAAGCCGTCGAGCAACACGGCCGCCTCGGCGTGCTCGCGCCAACGGGTCAGCGGATCGGTCATGCGGTGAACCCTACGGCCCCTACGCGGCCTCCACGCGGCCCGGAGTGCTCTCCTCCGGGGAGCGCGGCGGGGGCACGACACGGTCGCCGCGCCGGACGATCCGCCCCAGGGCGCGTGCCGCCAGATCGCCCAGCCGCCGCAGGAACGACGTCGGCAGGAACACGGCATCCGTGGCGATCATCGCCAGCGAGAAGAACGGCAGGCCGAGAACGACCGCGATCACCGCGTGCTCGGTCATCATCAGCACCAGCAGGACGTTCTTGACCCGCCGGTTGAACAGGGTGAACGGGAAGGCGACCTGCACCATGACCGTTCCGTAGGCCGCGAGCATCATGATCGTGCCGCTGGTGGACATCAGGTCGGCGAGTCCGGGCCAGGGCGAGAAGTAGTGCAGGTGGAGCGGGTAGTAGACGGCCGTGCCGTCCTGCCAGCGCGAGCCCTGGATCTTGTACCAGCCCGCCGTGGCGTAGATCAGGCACGCCTCCGCCATGATCACGAACAGGGCGCCGTTGTGCAGGACGTTGGCGATCACGTCCAGCAGGACCCGCGGCTCGGCCGACTTCGCCCGGCGCTCGACGAGCCCCCACCCGCCGAGCACCGCCCATACCGTCCACAGCAGTGCGGGGATCAGCCAGCCGTTGTCGAACCGGCCGGTCAGCGTCACGGTGACGAGCGCCAGGCCGAGCACCGCCCACAGCGCCGGCCCCACCCGGTCGGTGGGAACCCGCTCGCCACGCGCGCGTGCCGCCTCGTTGCGCGCCGCCCGCCGCGCGTCCAGGGACCACACCCGGCCACAGCGTGTGAACAGCAGATAGAAGGACATCAGGTGCAGGACGTTGTCGCCGCCGTCGCCCATGAAGACGCTGCGGTTCTGCAGCGACAGCACACCCACCATGAACAGCACCGACGCGGTCCGGGTGCGCCAGCCGAGCAGCAGCGCCGCGCCGGCCAGGATCGCCAGCAGGTAGAAGCACTCGAACCAGGCCCGCCCGTCCGACCACAGCAGCGCGCTGAAGGCGTGGTTGTCGGCGGTCAGGTCCTTGGCGAGCTGCCAGCCCCAGGGGCCGGAGGGACCGTACAGCTCCTCGCGGTGCGGTATCTCGCGCAGCAGGAACAGCAGCCAGGTCGCGGCGAACCCGATCCGGATCACGGCGCTCTGGTAGGGGCCGAGGGCGGCCTCGGTGACGCGGGCGATGGCGCGCGAGAGGGTCAGCGAGAGACGGTTCACCGCACGCCTCCCGCGGCCTCGTCGGCCGTCACGGACCACCAGGGCAGCAGGCGGTAGACGGGTTTGTCGGACACCCGCTCACGGCTCCACTTCGGCGGCTGCACATTGGTGGTGCTGGAGCGGACCTGCACGCGCTGGATGACACCCTCCTTGCTGGTCGGATCGTCCCGGTACAACCGCATCACGACGATCCGGCGCAGATACTGCTCGGAGAGTGCGCCGCGCAGGGCCACGGGACGGTTGTCGGCGCTGTGTGTGGCGACGAAGAAGTCCCAGGCCCGGCGCAGCTCGTTCTGCTGGCTGTGGCTGGGCGCGAGATTGCCCTCGATCGCGGCGCCGTCCTGGGCGGAGAGGTCGGTCCAGCCCGTGGTGCGCAGTCCGCCGTCCTTCATCCGCACCTCGGCGCGCACCTGGACGGCGATGTTCTGCTGCAGCGGGTTCGGGGCGAACAGCTTCCAGTTCTGTTCGAACTCCGGGTAGATCCACTCCTCTATCGCCTTGCCGTGCTGCTTCGTCACCGTGTTCGCGGGTGCGAGGCTGAGGAAGACCATGGCCAGATGCACGCAGGCGGCGACGGCCACGACCGCGAGGGCCAGCGCGGCGCCGACCTGGTAGCGGAAGGAGAGGGCGGCGACACCCGTACGAGGGGGAGCCGAGGCCCGGCTCGACTCGCCGGACACATCCAACTCGCCGGACACATCCGACTCGCTAGGCACATCCGACTCGCGGGTTACACCCGGCCGACCGGACTCCCGCGACTGAGCCGGGTCGGCCGGCCTGCGCGGCTTGGGCGGCCTGGGCGGCTCCAAGGGCTCCAAGGCACCGGGGCCCTGCCGGGCCCCCGAGTCCTTGTCGTACGCGTCCATTGCGCCCCGCCCCCCGTTTCGGCTCATTCGTTCAGCTGATCACTTCGGCTGAGTGGTTCAGCTCCGTGGGCGGCCCCTGCCACCGGCGCCGCACGATCCACGAGCGCCACAGCGGCACTCGCACGGAACGGTACTCAGCCGGGGCCACCGGGCGCAGCCCCGGGTGCGAACCGATGACCGTGCTCCTCGCCACGCGAGACACCCCGGCCCCGGCCTCATCCGCCCCTTGACCCATCCCGGGCCGGTGCTTCCGGCACGTTGTCCACAGGAGCCCCGCGGAGTTTTCCACAGTGGTTGACACCCCCTGCGGCCCGGCACACCATTGATATCGCACGGACCGAACGATCGGTCGGGACAGTGTTCACCGCAGAGCCCGAGGTCAGGGGGACCGCATGGCCACAGCAGCCGCGCAGCGCACGACCCGTTCACAGCCGGACGGCGCGCCGGACACCGTCGACACGACGGCCTACCAGCGCGCCTTCGACGCGGCCGTGGCCGCCGACGAACGCATCGAACCGCGCGACTGGATGCCCGACGCCTACCGCGCGACCCTGGTCCGGCAGATCGCCCAGCACGCGCACTCCGAGATCATCGGCATGCAGCCGGAGGCCAACTGGATCACCCGCGCGCCCTCCTTGCGCCGCAAGGCCATCCTGATGGCCAAGGTCCAGGACGAGGCCGGCCACGGCCTGTACCTGTACAGCGCCGCCGAGACCCTCGGCACCAGCCGCGACGAGTTGCTGGACAAGCTGCACAGCGGCCGCCAGAAGTACTCCTCGATCTTCAACTACCCGACGCTGACCTGGGCCGACGTCGGCGCGATCGGCTGGCTGGTGGACGGCGCCGCGATCACCAACCAGGTCCCGCTGTGCCGCTGCTCCTACGGCCCGTACGCGCGCGCCATGGTGCGGGTCTGCAAGGAGGAGTCCTTCCACCAGCGCCAGGGCTACGAGCTGCTGCTGGCCCTCAGCAAGGGCGCCCCGGAACAGCACGCGATGGCCCAGGACGCCGTGAACCGCTGGTGGTGGCCCTCGCTGATGATGTTCGGGCCGCCCGACGACGAGTCCCAGCACTCGGCGCAGTCCATGGAGTGGAAGATCAAGCGCCACTCCAACGACGAGCTGCGCGAGCGCTTCGTCGACATCTGCGTCCCCCAGGCCGAGTCCCTGGGCCTCACCCTGCCCGACCCGGAGCTGCGGTGGAACGAGGAGCGGGGGCACTACGACTTCGGCCCGATCGACTGGACCGAGTTCTGGGACGTCCTCAAGGGCAACGGCCCGTGCAACGAACAGCGCATCACCCAGCGCAGGCGCGCCCACGACGAGGGCGCGTGGGTACGGGAAGCGGCAACGGCCTACGCGGCCAAGCACACCGGTGGCACCGGTGAGACGGGAGCGGAGCGAGCATGAGCACCACCGACTGGCCCCTGTGGGAGGTCTTCGTACGCTCCCGGCGGGGCCTCTCCCACACCCATGCCGGCAGCCTGCACGCGCCCGACGCGGAGCTGGCCCTGCGCAACGCCCGCGACCTCTACACCCGGCGCGGCGAGGGCGTCTCGATCTGGGTCGTCCCGGCCGCCTCGATCACCGCCTCCTCACCGGACGAGAAGGACCCGTTCTTCGAACCGGCCGCCGACAAGCCCTACCGGCATCCGACCTTCTACGAGATCCCGGAAGGGGTGAAGCACCTGTGACCGCCACCGTCCCCGCGACCGCCGCGCTCGCCCTCGGCGACGACGCCCTGGTGCTCTCCCACCGCCTCGGGGAGTGGGCCGGACACGCCCCCGTCCTGGAGGAAGAGGTCGCTCTCGCCAACATCGCCCTCGATCTGCTCGGCCAGGCCCGCGTGCTGCTGTCCATGGCCGGTGACGAGGACGAACTGGCCTACCTGCGCGAGGAGCGCGCCTTCCGCAACCTCCAGCTGGTCGAGCAGCCGAACGGCGACTTCGCCCACACGATCGTCCGCCAGCTCTACTTCTCCACCTACCAGCAGCTCCTCTACACCGACCTGGCGGCAGCGGAGGGACCGTTCACACCGCTCGCCGCCAAGGCGGTCAAGGAGGTCGCCTACCACCGCGACCACGCCGACCAGTGGACACTGCGGCTCGGCGACGGCACCGACACCAGTCACGAGCGGATGCAGCGCGCCTGCGACGCGCTGTGGCGGTTCACCGGGGAGATGTTCCAGCCGGTGGAGGGTCTGGACGCCGACTGGGCGCTCATCGCGGAGCGTTGGCTGGAGTCCGTCCGGGACGTCCTCGGCCGTGCCACCCTCACCGTCCCCGAGGGACCGCGCACCGGGGCCTGGTCCGCGGGCGCCGGCCGGCAGGGCCTGCACACCGAGCCGTTCGGGCGGATGCTCGCCGAGATGCAGCACCTGCACCGCAGCCACCCGGGGGCGTCATGGTGACGGCCACCGCCCTGGAGGCGGAGCTGCTGGAGCTGGCCGGCTCGGTGCCCGACCCCGAACTGCCCGTGCTCACCCTCCAGGAGTTGGGCGTGGTGCGCGCGGTGCGCGTGGACGGCCCGGACGCGGTCGAGGTCGAGCTGACGCCCACCTACACCGGCTGCCCGGCGATCGAGGTGATGAGCCTCGACATCGAACAGGTACTGCGCGCCCACGGGATGCGCGAGGTCACCGTTCGCACGGTGCTCACGCCCGCCTGGTCGACCGACGACATCACGCCCGAGGGGCGCCGGAAACTCCAGGAGTTCGGCATCGCTCCCCCGCGCGTGGGCCACGCCGCGGGCCCGGTCCCGCTGGCCCTCGGCCCGACCCGGACGCAGGACACGGAGACCGAGCCCGTCCGCTGCCCGCACTGCGGCTCCGACGACACCGAGCTGCTGAGCCGGTTCTCCTCCACCGCGTGCAAGGCGCTGCGCCGCTGCCTGGCCTGCCGTGAACCGTTCGACCACTTCAAGGAGTTGTGATGGCGCGCTTCCACCCGCTCCCGGTGGCCGCGGTCGACCGGCTCACCGACGACTCCGTCGCCCTCACCCTCAGCGTCCCACCCGAACTGCGCGAGGAGTACCGGCACGCACCCGGCCAGCACCTCGCGCTGCGCCGCCGGGTCGACGGCACGGAGATCCGGCGCACGTACTCGATCTGCTCCCCCGCGCCCGACCCGGCCGGCGAGGGACCGAGCACCCTGCGGGTGGGTGTGCGGCTGGTCGAGGGCGGGGCCTTCTCCGCCTACGCGCTGAAGGAGATCAACATCGGCGACGAGCTGGAGGTCATGACCCCGGCCGGTCGCTTCACCCTCCAGCCGGCGCCGGGCCTGTACGCGGCGGTCGTCGGCGGCAGCGGCATCACCCCGGTGCTGTCGATCATGTCGACCCTGCTGGCACGCGAACCCGTGGCCCGGTTCTGCCTGATACGCAGCGACCGTACGGCTGCCTCCACGATGTTCCTCGAGGAGGTCGCCGACCTGAAGGACCGCTACCCGGAGCGGCTTCAGCTGGTGACCGTGCTCTCCCGGGAGGAGCAGCAGGCGGGCCTGCCCTCCGGCCGGCTCGACCGGGAGCGGCTCGCGGCGCTGCTGCCCGCGCTGCTGCCGGTGGAGCGGGTGGCGGGGTGGTTCCTGTGCGGGCCGTACGGGCTGGTGCAGGGCGCGGAGAAGGCGCTGCGCGAGCTGGCCGTCGACCGGGCCCGGATCCACCAGGAGATCTTCCATGTGGACGCGGGGTCGTCTCCGGCAGCCGTCGTCCCGGCGCCTGCGCACAGCACCGTCACCGCCCGGCTCGACGGACGCGGCGGCACCTGGCCGGTGCGCGAGGGGGAGTCGCTGCTGGAGACCGTCCTGCGCAACCGCCCCGACGCGCCCTACGCCTGCAAGGGCGGAGTCTGCGGGACCTGCCGGGCTTTCCTGATCTCGGGCGAGGTGCGCATGGACCGCAATTTCGCGCTGGAGTCGGAGGAGACGGCGGCCGGGTATGTGCTGGCCTGCCAGTCGCATCCGGTGACGGAGAAGGTGGAGCTGGACTTCGACCGCTGACGCACCGTTCCCTTCTCCTAGAACCTGTTCTATCTTGACGGCCCGTCAGGTGAACTGGCGGGCGAACCGTCAATGACCGGATCCGCCGGGAGGACAGGCCGTGGACTTCACCTTCACCGAGGAGCAGCTGGCGGCGGCCGAGGCGGCGCGGGGGGTGTTCGCCGGTGTCGTGCCGGACGCGGTGCCCAGCCCGGCGCTCACCACCGGTGCCGTGGCCGAGGGCTTCGACCGGAAGCTGTGGGCCCGGCTCGCCGACGCGGACCTGCTGAGTCTGCTCCTGGACGAGGCGCACGGCGGGGCGGGCCTCGACGCGATCGCGCTGTGCCTGGTGCTCCGCGAGTCCGCCCGGGTGCTCGCGCGGGTGCCACTGCTGGAACACAGCGCCGCCGCGGCGGCCGTACAGGCCTACGGCCGGGCGGAGACGGCGGAGCGGTTGCTGGGACGGGCCGGCCGCGGGGAGCTGGCGCTGACCGTCGCGGCGAACGGACGTACCGGCCACGACCCGGCCGAACTGGCCGTCATCGCACGGCGGGAGGGCCCGGCGTGGGTGCTGGACGGGGTACAGACGGCGGTTCCGTGGGCGTACGACGCGGACCTCGTCGTCGTACCGGCACACGTCCAGGGCACCGGCGCGGACCGGACGGTGCTCGCGCTGGTGCCGCGGGAGGGGGACGGGGTGGTCCTGGCCGGGCAGGTGTCCACCAGCGGGGAGCGGCTGGCCGAGCTGCGCCTGGCGTCCGCGCGGATCGACGCGGCGGATGTCATCGAGGCCGACGGTGCGTGGGAGTGGCTGCACGCGCTGCTCGCGACCGGCACCTGTGCGCTGGCGCTCGGGCTGGGCGAGCGGGTGCTGCGGATGACCAGTGAGTACACCGGCAGGCGAGAGCAGTTCGGCTATCCGATCGCGACCTTCCAGGCGGTGGCCGTGCAGACGGCGGACCGGTACATCGACCTGCGCGCCATGGAGGCCACCCTGTGGCAGGCCGCGTGGCGGATCGCCTCGGGGGCACCGGGAGCGCTGCCCGCCGCCGGTGACGTCGCGGTGGCGAAGATCTGGGCGGCGGAGGGCGTACGCCGGGTGGTGCAGACGGCGCAGCATCTGCACGGCGGGTTCGGTGCCGACACCGACTACTCGCTGCACCGGTATCACGCCTGGGCCAAGCACTTGGAGCTGGCGCTCGGCCCGGCGGCGGCGTACGAGGAGCGGCTCGGGGACCTGCTGGCGGCACACCCGCTCGGCTGACCTTCCGCAGCCACGCCGTAACCGCTGTCAGCGGTCTACAGGACGAAGCCCGGCTTGCCGTCGTCCGTGATCACCGGGCGGCCTGCGGCCTGCCACACCTGCATGCCGCCGTCGACGTTCACCGCGTCGATGCCCTGCTGAGCCAGGTACATGGTGACCTGGGCCGAGCGGCCGCCCGAGCGGCAGATGACGTGGACACGGCCGTCCTGCGGGGCGGCCTCGGTCAGCTCGCCATAGCGGCTCACGAACTCGCTGATGGGAATGTGCAGCGCCCCTTCGGCGTGGCCCGCCTGCCACTCGTCGTCCTCGCGGACGTCCAGCAGGAAGTCGCCGTCCTTGAGATCCGTGACCTCGACCGTGGGCACACCAGCTCCGAAATTCATGTCTCCGACGCTACCCGAAGCAGGGTGTGGCTCAGCCCTGTCCCAGCTGGTCCGCCAGCTCGGCCTCGCGCTGGGCGATGTCGCCGCGCAGCCGGCCGGCGATCTCGTCGAGCAGCCCGTCGGGGTCGTCGGGGGCGAGGCGGAGCATGCCGGCGATGGCGCTCTCCTCCAGTTCGCGGGCGACGAGGGTGAGCATCTCCTTGCGCTGGGAGAGCCATTCGAGGCGGGCGTACAGTTCCTCGGCCGGGCTCGGGCGGCGCTCGGGCGGCACCGGCCCGGCCGCCCACTCCTCGGCCAGCTCCCGGAGCAGCGTCGCGTCGCCGCGAGCGTAGGCGGCGTTGACGCGGGTGATGAACTCCTCGCGCCGCTCCCGCTCCTCTTCCTCCTGGGCCAGGTCGGGGTGGGCCTTGCGGGCGAGATCGCGGTAGAGCTTGCGGGCCTCCTCGCTGGGCCGCACCCGCTGCGGGGGCCGTACGGCCTGGTCGGTGAGCATGGCGGCGGCCTCCGGAAAGAGTCCGTCGCCGTCCATCCAGCCGTGCAGCAGTTCCTCGACACCGGGCATCGGCAGCACCCGGGCGCGGGCCTCCTCGGCGCGCCGGACGTCCTCCGGGTCACCGGTGCGGGCGGCCTTCGCCTCGGCGATCTCGGCGTCCAGTTCCTCGATGCGGACGTAGAGCGGGCCGAGTCGCTGCTCGTGCAGCCGCGAGAAGTTCTCGACTTCGACGCGGAAGGTCTCCACCGCGATCTCGTACTCGATCAACGCCTGCTCGGCGGCCCGGACGGCCCGTTCGAGCCGCTCCTCGGGCCGCGGCGCCTGGGTCTGATCGGCTTCCGGGGTCGTCACCCGACCAGCGTAGGCCACCGCCGGGACCCACCACCCGCGGTGGCCGGATTCACCGGCCGGACCGGGCACCCCCGGGCGGTCGCCCGGGCAGTCGCCCGGGAACCACCGCGCTGCGAGGACACCCCTGCCGACCCCCGCCGAGAACGCAAGCCCGCCGGTCCCCGCGCGCGCCGCCTCCCGCTCAAACCCCCAGCTCGGCCGCTGTCCGCCCCGCCCGTACACCCGCGACCAGCTCCGCGTGGTCCGCCTCGGTGCGGTCGGCGTAGGCGACGGCGAAGCCGGCTATCGCCTCGTCCAGTTCCTCGTTCTTGCCGCAGTAGCCGGCGATCAGCCGCGGGTCGGCGCTGTGCGAGTGGGCGCGGGCCAGCAGGGCACCGGTCATGCGGCCGTAGTCGTCGACCTGGTCGGCGGCGAGGGCGGCCGGGTCGACGCTGCCCTTGCGGTTGCGGAACTGCCGCACCTGGAAGGGCCGGCCGTCGACCGTGGTCCAGCCCAGCAGGATGTCGCTGACCACCTGCATCCGCTTCTGCCCGAGGACCACCCGGCGGCCCTCGTGCTCCCCGGCCGGCGCCTCGAAACCGGCCCTGCCCAGGTGCGGGACCAGCGCCGAGGGGCGGGCCTCCTTCACCTGGAGCACCAGCGGCTGCTCGCGGTGGTCGAGGAGCAGCACGACGTAGGAGCGGGTACCGACGCTGCCGGTGCCGACCACCCGGAAGGCCACGTCATGTACCGCGTGGCGGGCGAGGAGGGGGTGCCGGTCCTCGCTGAGGCTGTGCACATACGCCTCCAGGGACGCGGCGACGGCGGCGGCCTCGGCGTCCGGGATCCGGCGGAGCACCGGCGGGGCGTCCACGAACCGGCGTCCGCCGTCCTCCACCGCCTCGGTCGACTTCGCCGCGAACCGGCCGCTGGTGTTGGCCCGCGCCTTCTCCGAGACCCGCTGCAGCGTGCCGAGCAGGTCGTGGGCGTCGGTGTGGGAGACCAGTTCCTCGTCGGCGATGGCGTTCCAGGCGTCCAGCACGGGCAGCTTGGCCAGCAGCCGCATGGTGCGCCGGTAGGCGCCGACCGCGTCCTGGGCCGCCGTGCGGCAGGTGTCCTCGTCGGCGCCGGCCTCTCGCCCGGCGAGCACGAGCGAGGTGGCGAGCCGCTTGAGGTCCCACTCCCAGGGGCCGTGCACGGTCTCGTCGAAGTCGTTGAGGTCGATGACCAGGTCACCGCGGGCGTCGCCGTACAGGCCGAAGTTGGCCGCATGCGCGTCACCGCATATCTGGGCGCCGACCCCCGTCATGGGGGTACGGGCGAGGTCGTACGCCATCAGCCCGGCGGAACCGCGCAGGAAGGCGAAGGGGGTCGCCGCCATCCGGCCCACCCTGATCGGTGTCAGCTCGGGGATGCGGCCGGCGTTGGACTCCTCGACCGCGCTCACCGCGTCGGGACGGGCGGCGTCCAGCTCGAGGGTGCGGTGCGCGCTGCGCGGCACGTTCGCGCGGAGCGCCTTGCCCTCCTCCTTGGGGGAACCCTGCGCCGGCCACCGGGCGAACCCGCGCACCCGGGGCAGCCGCCCCTCCCCCTGGCCCGCCACGTCCACCACGCCCACACCGGTTCCGGTCACCGCGACCGCCTCCCCCGAACTACCCGCACGCCCCCGAACAGGCGCCCGGACCACCGACAACTCGTGGAGACCGTACAGCCGGTGACCGAAGCGCGTCAGACCCTGTGGACAACTCCCCACCTGTGGAAAAACCCCGCCCCGCCCCGCCCCCGACAGCCGGCCCCGCCGGTGAGCTATTTCACGGAGTAGGGCAGCGCCGTTCTTCTCCGAGCTGTGCATTGCCTCACAACCGCATGCACAACGAGAAACGGGCCCCCGCCGTGACTTCCGTCACCGGCAGAGACCCGTTTCGTCGGTTTCTCTGTGCGCGAGGGGGGAGTTGAACCCCCACGCCCTTTCGGGCACTGGAACCTGAATCCAGCGCGTCTGCCTATTCCGCCACCCGCGCATTGGGTGTGTCTTCCGGTCCCGTCCCTTTCGGGCTGGCCCCTTCCGACACGCAGAACATTAGCACGTCGTACGGGGTGGATTCACATCCCTTCCCGCCGCCCGGCTCGCCCGCCCGCCGCCGCCCGCGCACATCCCAGGGCGTGCCGGATCACGTATCGAGGAGTGCCTGTT
The DNA here is from genome assembly GCF_056432605.1 of Streptomyces sp. NPDC045022. Classification (NCBI taxonomy): domain Bacteria; kingdom Bacillati; phylum Actinomycetota; class Actinomycetes; order Kitasatosporales; family Streptomycetaceae; genus Streptomyces; species Streptomyces sp. NPDC045022. The sequence goes on along the minus strand of NZ_JBWKIR010000004.1, from coordinate 349,101 downwards.
CACGTATCAACCTCGTACCGGTCCCGGCCATCTCCCCAGGAGGCGGACCGGGCGCACAGCCGGGTGCGGGACACTGGACTGCGCCCGCCTCTACGATCCATGCCGGGAGGTGGACCCTGGACGGGTCCCCGGAGGAGTCCCGGAACGAGTTCCGGGGAGGAGTTCGAAGGGGAGCCGCTGGGGGAACCGGCTGATTGCCGGGCGCGTAGATACGATCAGTGAGCAGTACCAGCAGTACCCGGCACAGCAGCGGCACACAGCAGGGCAAGGCAACGGCAACGACGGAGGAGGTGCCCCATGGGAGTCCTGAAGAAGTTCGAGCAGCGTCTCGAAGGTCTGGTGAACGGCACCTTCGCCAAGGTCTTCAAGTCCGAGGTCCAGCCCGTGGAGATCGCCGGCGCGCTCCAGCGGGAGTGCGACAACAACGCCACCATCTGGAACCGTGACCGCACCGTCGTACCCAACGACTTCATCGTGGAGCTGAGCGCGCCGGACCACGAGCGCCTCAGCCCCTACTCCGGGCAGCTCGGCGACGAGCTGGCCGCGATGGTGCGCGACTACGCGAAGCAGCAGCGCTACACCTTCATGGGCCCGATCAAGGTCAACCTGGAGAAGGCCGACGACCTCGACACCGGCCTGTACCGGGTGCGCTCGCGCACCCTCGCCTCCTCCAGCAGCCAGCAGGCGGCACCGCAGGCCCCCGCCGGACCGGCGGCCGGCCGCCCCGGACCGAGCGCCCCCGGTGGCTACGGCTACCCGCCGGCCGCCCCCGCGGGCGCGCCCCCGATGCCGTCCGCCCCGCCGCCCGGCGCCCGGCCCGGCGGCTACGGCTACCCGCAGCCCGCCACCCAGCGGCCCGCGGCCGCCCCGATGAGCGGCGGGCGCACCCGCTACTGGATCGAGATCAACGGCACCCGCCATCAGATCTCCCGCCCGACGCTGGTGCTGGGCCGCAGCACCGAAGCCGACGTGCGGATCGACGACCCCGGCGTCTCCCGTCGGCACTGCGAGATCCGGACCGGAACGCCCTCGACGATCCAGGATCTCGGCTCCACCAACGGCATCGTGGTGGACGGGCAGCACACCACCCGCGCTACGCTCCGCGACGGCTCGCGGATCGTCGTGGGCAGTACCACCGTTATCTATAGGCAAGCCGAAGGGTGAAGCGGGGGCAATGTCAGAGCTGACCCTCACGGTCATGCGGCTGGGTTTCCTGGCCGTACTGTGGCTGTTCGTGATCGTGGCCGTGCAGGTCATCCGGAGCGACCTGTTCGGAACGCGCGTCACCCAGCGCGGATCTCGTAGGGAGGCCGGGCGCCAGCAGCAGGCCAGGCAACAGGCGCCCCGGCAGCAGCCGGCGCCCCCGCAGCAACGTGCCCAGCAGGGCGGCGGCGGCCGGCGTGGCCGCAACGCCCCCACCAAGCTGGTCGTGACCGAGGGCACCCTGACCGGCACCACGGTCGCGCTGCAGGGCCAGACGGTCACGCTGGGCCGGGCGCACGACTCCACGATCGTGCTGGACGACGACTACGCCTCCAGCCGCCATGCCAGGATCTACCCGGACCGCGACGGCCAGTGGATCGTCGAGGATCTCGGCTCCACCAACGGCACCTACCTGGACCGGTCCCGGCTGACGACCCCCACGCCGATCCCGCTGGGCGCGCCGATCCGCATCGGCAAGACCGTCCTCGAGCTGCGGAAGTAGTACGACAATGAGCGAGCGGAGCGAGCACGCAGCGGCAGGCCGCCACCCGGTCTCCGGCGCGCTCCCGACCGGAGGGTGGGCAGTGTGGCTCGACACGACCGGCTGTACCCGGAGCCGACGGGCGAGGTGCGCATGAGTCTGTCACTGCGCTTTGCCGCCGGATCGCACAAAGGGATGATCCGGGAGGGCAACGAGGACTCCGGTTACGCCGGTCCCCGCCTGCTCGCGATCGCGGACGGCATGGGCGGCCAGGCGGCCGGCGAGGTCGCCTCCTCCGAGGTCATCTCCACCCTGGTCACGCTCGACGACGACGTACCCGGCTCCGACATCCTCACCTCGCTCGGCACGGCCGTGCAGCGCGCCAACGACCAGCTGCGCGCCCTGGTCGAGGAGGACGCCCAGCTGGAGGGCATGGGGACGACCCTCACCGCCCTGCTGTGGACCGGGCAGCGGCTCGGCCTCGTGCACGTCGGCGACTCGCGCGCGTATCTGCTGCGGGACGGCGTGCTGACCCAGATCACCCAGGACCACACCTGGGTGCAGCGGCTGGTGGACGAGGGCCGGATCACCGAGGAAGAGGCCACCACCCACCCGCAGCGCTCCCTGCTGATGCGCGCCCTCGGCAGCAGCGAGCACGTCGAGCCCGACCTGTCCATCCGCGAGGTCCGGGCCGGCGACCGCTATCTGATCTGCTCCGACGGCCTCTCCGGTGTCGTCTCCCACCAGACGATGGAGGAGACGCTCGCCAGCTACCAGGGCCCGCAGGAGACCGTGCAGGAGCTGATCCAGCTCGCGCTGCGCGGCGGCGGCCCCGACAACATCACCGTCATCGTCGCCGACGTCCTCGACCTGGACACCGGGGACACCCTCGCCGGGCAGCTGTCCGACCAGCCGGTCGTGGTCGGCGCCGTCGCCGAGAACCAGCACCACCTGCACGACAACGGCATCATGCAGACCCCGGCCGGCCGCGCCTCCCACCTGGGCCGCCAGGGCCACGGGGGCGGCGAGTTCGGGCCGCCCGGTTCCGGCGACACCGCCGGTTACGTCCCGGCCGGGAACTTCGACGACTACGCCGACGGCGACTTCACCAAGCCGCGCAAACAGCACAAGTGGCTGAAGAGATCCCTTTACGGCGGTCTCGCCCTCGCCGTCATCGGCGGCGGCCTGTACGGCGGCTACCGCTGGACGCAGACGCAGTACTACGTCGGCGCGAAGGGCGAGCACGTCGCGCTGTACCGCGGGATCAGCCAGGACCTGGCGTGGGTCTCGCTGTCGAAGGTGGAGAAGGACCACCCCGAGATCGAACTCAAGTACCTGCCGCCCTACCAGCAGAAGCAGGTCAAGGGCACGATCGCGGCGGGCGGTCTGCAGCAGGCCCAGACGAAGATCGACGCACTGACCACGCAGGCCTCCGCGTGCAGGAAGCAGGCGGAACGCGCGGCGGCCGAGAGCGAGAAGAACGCCAGGACGGGCCAGGGCGAGGCCGGAGGCACCACGGGAACCACCCGTACCTCCTTCACGTCCAAGGCATCACCGACGCCCAACCCGTCGAAGCCGTCGTCGTCGGCGACGTCCCCGACCTCGCCCTCGAAGTCTCCGAAACCGTCCGCGACCGCCACTCCCAATCCCGGCCCGAGCCTCTCCGAGGATGAGCTGAAGGTCGTCGATCAGTGCGGCAAGCAGTAGGCAAGCCGTGAGAGGCCCCGTCACACGATGAGCAGTACGAACAGCGCGCACTCAGCGACGCACCACACTTCCACGATCGGCGCGATCGGCGCGCCGAGCCGCCGTAACACCGAGCTGGCCCTGCTGGTCTTCGCCGTGGTCATCCCGGTGTTCGCCTACGCCAACGTGGGCCTGGCGATCAGCAACCAGGTCCCCGCCGGGCTGCTGTCCTACGGCCTCGGTCTCGGTCTGCTGGCCGGCGTCGCCCATCTCGTCGTACGTAAGTTCGCGCCGTACGCCGATCCGCTGCTGCTGCCACTGGCCACCCTGCTCAACGGGCTCGGGCTCGTCGTCATCTGGCGGCTGGACCAGTCGAAGCTGCTCCAGTCGCTGCCCCACTTCGCCCCGGCCGCGCCTCGCCAGCTGCTGTACACCGCGCTCGGCATAGCCATGTTCGCCGTCGTGCTGTTCTTCCTGAAGGACCACCGGGTCCTGCAGCGCTACACCTACATCTCCATGTTCAGCGCCCTGGTCCTGCTCATCCTGCCGCTGGTGCCCGGCCTCGGAGCCGACATCTACGGCGCCAAGATCTGGATCAAGGTCCCCGGCTTGGGCTCCCTCCAGCCCGGCGAGTTCGCGAAGATCGTCCTCGCGGTCTTCTTCGCCGGCTACCTGATGGTCAAGCGCGACGCCCTGGCCCTCGCCAGCCGCCGCTTCATGGGCCTGTACCTGCCGCGTGGGCGCGACCTCGGGCCCATTCTGGTCGTCTGGGCGATCTCGATCCTCATCCTGGTCTTCGAGACCGACCTCGGCACCTCGCTGCTGTTCTTCGGAATGTTCGTCATCATGCTGTACGTCGCCACCGAGCGGACCAGCTGGATCGTCTTCGGTCTGCTGATGTCCGCGGTCGGTGCCGTCGGCGTGGCGAGCTTCGAACCCCACATCAAGACGCGTGTGCAGGCCTGGCTCGACCCGATGCGGGAGTACAAGCTCAGCCGCATCGTGACACACGACGGCTTCCCCCACTCCGACCAGCTGCAGCAGTCCCTGTGGGCTTTCGGCTCCGGCGGCACCCTCGGCACCGGCTGGGGCCAGGGCCACTCGGACCTGATCAAGTTCGCCGCCAACTCCGACTTCGTCTTCGCCACCTTCGGCGAGGAACTGGGCCTGGCGGGCATCATGGCGATGCTGCTGATCTACGGCCTGATCGTGGAGCGCGGCGTGCGCACCGCCCTCGCCGCCCGCGACCCGTTCGGCAAGCTGCTCGCCATCGGCCTGTCCGGCGCCTTCGCGCTGCAGGTCTTCGTCGTGGCCGGCGGTGTGATGGGCCTCATCCCGCTGACCGGCATGACGATGCCGTTCCTCGCGTACGGCGGTTCCTCCGTGCTGGCCAACTGGGCGCTGATCGGCATCCTCATCCGCATCAGTGACACCGCCCGCCGGCCGGCGCCCACTCCCGCCGGCAACCCCGACGCCGAGATGACCCAGGTGGTCCGCCCCGGCGGCGCCGGTCCCGTCACCCCGTGATCCTGCTCATCCCCGCCGAGATCGTTTCCCGGCGCGCCGCCCGTGGGGCGGCCGCCGTCCTCGGCGCCGGGTTGTACGGGGGCAACTGGACCCCGAACCGCTGCCTCTAGACTGTGGGCGGCCAAGGATGAGCGCCAGCACCATCGGCACCGAGAGACTGAAGCGACAGGCGCACCTGTTAGCTTGTGGAAAGGCCGGACGTGAACAAGCCACTGCGCCGCATCGCGATCTTCTGCGGACTCCTCGTCCTGGCGCTGTTGATCCGTGACAACTGGCTTCAGTACCTCAAGGCCGACGAACTGCGCACCGACCCGGACAACCGTCGCGTGACCATCGAGCGGTACGAGAACCCGCGGGGCGACATCATCGTCGACGGCGACCCCATAACCGACTCGACGAAGGCCAAGCACGGCGACTTCAAGTACAAGCGCGCCTACAAGAACGGTCCCATGTGGGCACCGGTCACCGGTTACTCCTCCCAGGCCTTCGACGGCAGCTTCCTCGAGAAGGTGGAGGACGGCATCCTCACCGGCAACGACGACCGGCTGTTCTTCCGCAAGACCCTGGACATGATCACCGGCAAGGAGCAGCAGGGCGGCAACGTCGTCACGACCCTCAGCGCCGCCGCGCAGAAGGCGGCGTACGACGGTCTGAAGCAGCGGGGCGGCAAGGGCGCCGTCGTCGCCCTGGAGCCGTCCACCGGAAAGATCCTGGCGCTGGCCTCGTACCCGTCCTACGACCCCTCGTCCTTCGCGGGGAACACCGACGCGGACGGCAAGGCCTGGAACAAGCTGCAGAAGAAGAACAACCCGGCCGACCCGATGCTCAACCGGGCGCTGCGCGAGACCTACCCGCCGGGCTCCACGTTCAAGGTGGTCACGGCGGCGGCCGCGCTGGAGAACGGGCTGTACACGTCGGCCGACGCCAAGACGAAGTCGCCGCTGCCGTGGACCATGCCGGGCACCACGACGCAGCTGAAGAACGAGGGCAACATCCCCTGCGAGAACGCGACCATGCGGGTCGCGCTGCAGTACTCCTGCAACACCGTCTTCGGCAAGATCGGCGCCGACCTCGGCAACGACAAGATGCTGGCCGAGGCCAAGAAGTTCGGCTTCGACTCCGAGCAGTTCACCCCGGTCCGCTCGAACGCCTCGGTGTTCTCCGACGACATGAACCCGTCACAGACCGCGCTGTCCTCCATCGGCCAGTTCAACACCGCGGCCACCCCGCTGCAGATGGCCATGGTCGCCTCCGCGGTCGCCAACGACGGCAAGCTGATGAAGCCGTACATGGTCGACGAGCTGCAGTCCTCCAACGTGGACCCGGTCGCCAAGACCGAGCCGGAGGAGCTGAGCCGGCCGCTGTCGCCGGAGAACGCGCAGATCCTGCAGTCGATGATGGAGACGGTGGTCGAGAAGGGCACCGGTCAGAACGCGCGCATCAGCGGCGCCACCGTCGGCGGCAAGACCGGTACCGCCCAGCACGGCGTCGCGAACAGCGCGAACCCGTACGCGTGGTTCCTCTCCTACGCCAAGGTCGGCGACGGCAGCTCGCCGGTCGCCGTGGCCGTGGTGGTCGAGGACGAGAACGCCAACCGTGACGACATCACCGGCGGCGGCCTGGCCGCGCCGATCGCGAAGAAGGTGATGGAGGCGGTCATCAACGCCAAGAAGTGATCCCGCCGGCTCCTGGACGTGAGACAACCGGCTCACCGCAGTGAACCCGCTCACATCCCCTTCACATCGATGCACGTTGCGATACCGGTCCTGTATCGGGTTCCGGGCTTGGCCAGGTCATACAAAGCGAGCCGGGTACCGTAGGCCCGGACGGCAGCCTCGGACGCACACGGACGTGCCGGCCGAGACCGACGGAGAGGGCTGGTAGGTAGCTATGGAAGAGCCGCGTCGCCTCGGCGGCCGGTACGAGCTGGGCCAGGTGCTCGGCCGTGGTGGCATGGCGGAGGTCTACCTCGCGCATGACACCCGCCTCGGCCGCACCGTGGCGGTGAAGACGCTGCGCGCGGACCTCGCGCGCGATCCGTCCTTCCAGGCCCGGTTCCGCCGGGAGGCCCAGTCGGCCGCCTCGCTCAACCATCCCGCGATCGTCGCGGTCTACGACACGGGCGAGGACTACATCGACGGGGTCTCCATCCCGTACATCGTCATGGAGTACGTCGACGGCTCCACGCTCCGCGAACTCCTCCACAGCGGCCGCAAGCTGCTGCCGGAGCGGACGCTGGAGATGACCATCGGCATCCTCCAGGCCCTGGAGTACTCGCACCGGGCCGGCATCGTCCACCGCGACATCAAGCCGGCCAACGTCATGCTGACCCGCAACGGCCAGGTCAAGGTCATGGACTTCGGCATCGCCCGCGCGATGGGCGACTCCGGCATGACGATGACGCAGACGGCTGCGGTCATCGGCACCGCGCAGTATCTGTCCCCGGAGCAGGCGAAGGGCGAGCAGGTCGACGCCCGCTCGGACCTGTACTCGACCGGCTGCCTCCTGTACGAGCTGTTGACGGTCCGGCCGCCCTTCGTGGGCGACTCCCCGGTGGCCGTGGCGTACCAGCACGTCCGCGAGGAACCGCAGGCCCCTTCGGTCTTCGACCCCGAGATCACGCCCGAGATGGACGCCATCGTCCTGAAGGCGCTGGTCAAGGACCCGGACTACCGCTACCAGTCGGCCGACGAGATGCGCGCCGACATCGAGGCCTGCCTCGACGGCCAGCCGGTCGCGGCCACGGCCGCGCTGGGCGCGGTGGGTTACGGCGGCTACCCCGACGACCAGCCGACCACGGCCCTGCGCTCGGACGCCGGCGGGGGAGCGACCACCATGCTCCCGCCGATGAACCCGGACGGCGGCGGCTACGGCTACGACGACCGCGGCGACCGCCGCCGCCAGCAGAAGAAGAAGTCCAGCACCTCCACGGTCCTGTTGGTGGTCGCGGGTGTGCTGGTCCTGATCGGCGCGATCCTGATCGGCAAGTGGGCCTTCAGCGGCGGCAACGCGGACCAGTCCTTCAAGGCGCCGAACTTCGTCGATCACACCTATGCCGAAGCCCAGAAGATGGCGGTGAACTCCGACCTGAAGCTGGCCCCGCCCACGCGCAAGACGTGCGAGAACCAGCCGAGGGGCTCCGTCTGCTCCCAGGACCCCACGGCGGGCACGGAGGTGAACAAGGGCGACACGATCACCCTGGTGGTGTCGACCGGCGCGCCGAAGGTCGCGGTGCCCAGCGTCCTCGGCCAGACCTTCGACGACGCCAAGGCGACGCTGGAGGGCGACGACTACCAGTTCAGGGTCGTGCGCAAGGACGAGATCTCGACCACGGAACAGGCCGGCACCGTCCTGAAGCAGAACCCGAGGCTCGGCGCGGAGGTCGAGAAGGGCTCCACGATCACCCTCACCGTCGCCAAGGCCGAGCAGAAGGTCACCGTGCCCAACGATCTCGTCGGCAAGTCCTGTGAGGAGGCGAAGGCCGAACTGCAGGGGCTGGGCCTGGCCCCCACCTGCAACGACACCCCCACCGCCAACCCCGACGACAACGGCAAGGTCCTCTCGACCAACCCGGCGCCGGGCCAGCAGGTCTCCAAGAACACGCCGATCGCGGTCAACGTCGGCAAGGTGCAGAACCAGCAGAAGACACCGGTTCCGGACGTCCGCGGCCGGACGGTCGCCGTGGCCAAGCAGATGCTGACGGCCGCGGGCTTCACCAACATCCAGTTCGCCGACGGCAGCGACAGCAGCGACACCGCGCTCGTCGCCTCCCAGGACCCGCAGCAGAACCAGCCGGTCGACGACCCCGGCAGCACCACGATCACCCTGACGACCGTGGGCTTCGGCAACGGAAACGGCGGCAACGGAAACGGAAACGGTAACGGCGGGATCTTCGGCGGCACCAACTAGCCGGGAGCCCCGCCCGGTGCGGTGAGCGTCGCGGAAACGCGAGCGGTGCGGTCAGGCAACGGATGTTGCCCGACCGCACCGCCTTTTCATCGCTCCGCAGCGCTCGGCGTCATCGCCCAGCAGGTAGTTGCCGCTGTCGTCGTCTCTGGCGTCCGTCGTGCACACAGGTACAGGTTTCCGTACACCACGTTCTGAGTGGTTCTGATCGGGTGGTTGTCGATCAGAGAACCGCTGCACCCGTAGCCCGCCGCACTCGCGGAAGGCGCGGTGATCAGCGCGAATCCGAGCAGGGAGACAGGACGGAAAGAACGGAGACTATGCGCTTGTTACGCACCATCGGATCCTTTTCTGTTATGAATAGCCCATTCGTGATGAAATGAGCCGCCGCAAGGCTATCACCAAGATCATGTACAGAACATGGATTCGAAAGAGGGGTTCAGGCGCAGGGAATTGCCGGAATTCAATCAGCCGTTCAGTTCCTTGGGCGGCGTCCGTTTGCCGTTCACCTTCTCCACCCGGACCAGCTCGCCCCACACCACGTACCGGTAGCGGCTCGTATAGACCGGCGTGCACGTCGTCAGCGTGATGTAGTGGCCGGCCCGCTTCTTGCCGGACTGCCTGGGGACCGACGACAGGACCTTGACGTCGTACTTCGAGGTCTCGGGCAGGATCGAGTAGACCTTGTAGACGTACCAGTCGTCCTTCGTCTCGAAGACGATCGGGTCGCCCTGCTTCAGCTTGTCGATGTTGTGGAACTTCGCGCCGTGGCCGTCGCGGTGCGCGGCGAGGGTGAAGTTGCCGTCCTTGCCGGTGGTGGGGAGCGTGGCCTTGATCGGGTCCGTGTAGTAGCCGGCCACGCCGTTGTTCAGGACGTCCTCGTCCGTGCCCTTCTCGACCAGGACCTCGCCGTTCTTCATCGCCGGCACATGCAGGAAACCGATGCCGTCCTTGGTGTCCAGCGCGCCGGGACCGGAGTCCGTGGCGCGGGCCCAGTGGTCGCGGACCTTGTCGGCCTGCCGGTCGGCCTTGCGGTCCGCTATGACGTTCGTCCACCACAGGGAGTAGACGACGAACAGGGCGAGCAACACGCCCACGGTGATGAGGAGTTCGCCGAAGACGCTGACCGCCAGGGCGATCCGGCCGGGACGCCGGCGCGGGCCGGACTCCGGGGCGGACGCATCCGTGTGTTCTTCGGTCTCGTCGGCGGTCGCTGCCACAGTTCCTCTGCCCTTACTCGATGAGCCCTAGTCGATGAGCACGTCCGGCTTTCCCTTGCCGCGCGGGCGTTCCTCGACCATCTTGCCCCAGACGATCAGCCGGTACTTGCTGGTGAACTCCGGCGTACAGGTGGTGAGTGTGATGTACCGGCCCGGCTCGGTGAAACCCGAGCCCGGGGGGACGGGGCCCAGCACGCTCGTGTTGGACGGCGGCGTCACCGGGAGCGACGAGGTCACCTTGTAGACGAAGTATTTGTCCTGCGTCTCGACCACGACCGCGTCGCCGCGCGTGAGCCTGTTGATGTACCGGAACGGCTCACCGTGCGTGTTGCGGTGCGCCGCGAGACCGAAGTTGCCCGTCTTGGCGTCGGGCATCGCGGTCTTGAGGGCGCCCTCGCCGTAGTGCCCGACCATGCCCTTGTCGAGCACCCTCTTGTTGCTGACGCCCTCCGCGATCGGCGCGACCACGTCCAGCTTGGGGATGTGCAGGATGGCGAAGCCCTGCCCCGGCGCGAAGACGCCCGGGTTGCGCTTGCCGCTGGCCCAGTCGTCCTGGAGCTGGTGCGTCTCGCTGCCCGCCTGCGCGTGCGCGCGGACGTTGGTCCACCACAGCTGGTAGGTGACGAACAGCAGCATCAGCACGCCGGTGGTGATGAACGCCTCGCCGATCACCCGGCTCGCGATGACGGCCGGGCCCGGCCTGCGCAGCCGCGCCTGCCGCCGGGCCTCCACCCGGGACAGCGGCCGGCCGGAGGACCGGTTCGACGGGGGCGCCGCCTCCCGGTGGCCGCCATGGCGCCCACCGCGCCGCTTGGCGGCCCTCCTGCGCGCCGCTCGGCCACCCGGTGTGATTCCACCGGCAGGAGCGGCCGAAGGGGCCGCAGAGGCGCGCAGGGGCTCGCTCTCCGGGCCGGAAGGCAGCGGACCGGGGATCCGCAGCGCCATCGTCTCGTCGTCGGCGGCGGGCACGGGTGGGACGGCGGGCATCGGCGCCGTCAGTTCCTCCGCGCGGGAACCCGGCGCCGAGGCGGTGCGAGGCGTCGGGGCTCCCGGCGTCTCGGTGACCGCCGGCATCCGGGCCGTCGGCGGATCGTCCCGGCGGCCGGCATGGCGCCCGGCATGGCGGCCCGCTCCGCGACCGGCGTTCGGCGCACCGCCGTGGGACTCGTACGGGCTCTCGCCGTACAAGTCCTCACGCTCGGGGCGCAGCGCGGTCACGCCGTGGCCCTGCCCACCACCGGGGCGAGCCCCGCCGACCTCGCCACGGCGCCCTGGTCACCGCACTCCGCCAGCCAGTTGGCCAGCATCCGGTGACCGTGCTCGGTCAGCACCGACTCGGGGTGGAACTGCACGCCCTCGACCGGGAGTTCACGGTGGCGCAGGCCCATGACGATGCCGTCGTGCGTGCGGGCGGTCACTTCCAGCTCGGCCGGGACCGTGGCCGGCTCGGCGGCCAGGGAGTGGTAGCGGGTCGCCGTGAAGGGGGAGGGCAGGCCCGCGAAGACGCCCTTGCCCCCGTGCTCGACCGGCGAGGTCTTGCCGTGCAGCAGCTCCGGCGCGCGGTCGACCACGCCGCCGTACGCCACCTGCATCGACTGCATGCCGAGGCACACGCCGAAGACCGGTACCCCGGTCGAGGCGCAGTGGCGGACCATGTCCACGCACACGCCCGCCTCCTCCGGCGTCCCGGGCCCGGGCGAGAGCAGGACTCCGTCGAAGCCGTCCTGGGCGTGCGCCGTCGACACCTCGTCGTTGCGCAGCACCTCGCACTCGGCGCCCAGCTGGTACAGGTACTGGACGAGGTTGAAGACGAAGCTGTCGTAGTTGTCGACGACGAGAATCCGCGCACTCACTGGTTGTCCACCGTCACATCGTTGAAGGGCAGCAGCGGTTCGGCCCACGGGAAGACGTACTGGAAGAGGACGTAGACCACGGCCAGGGCCAGTACGAGTGAGACGAGCGCCTTCACCCACGCGTTCCCCGGCAGATGCCGCCAGATCCAGCCGTACATGCCGTCCCTTTCTTATCCCCACGGCACCAGACTCACGCCGTACGTCACCAGACTAACGGCGCAGCGCCTTCGGTTCGCCTGCCGCCACAGGCTGTACGGAATCCAGGTGCGCCCAGACGATCAGCCGGTGACTGTGCCCCCATTCCGGATCGCACGTGGTCAGCGTCAGATACCGGCCCGGACGCGTGTACCCCGACTTACGTGGCACAGGATCGATCACCTCAACGTCCGCGGGAACGGTTTTGTAGGGCCCTTTGTCGATCCGATACGTGAACCAGGTCGTGCCGTCCGTGAGCAGCACCGCGTCGCCCGGCCGCAGCCGCGGGAAGTCCTTGAACGGGTCGCCATAGGTGCGCCGGTGCCCGGCCACCGCGAAATTGCCCTCCTGGCCGAGCCGGGCGGTTCCCGCGTAGTGGGCGAGGCCCTTCGCCAGCACATCCCGGCCGGTTCCCTCCAGCACCGGCTTGTTCCACGTGGAACCGAGCCGCGGGATGTACATGATCGCGAAGGCTTTTCCGTGGTGGTACGGCTCCGGCGGCCCGGGCGTCGGCCGTGTGGTCCCGGTCGACCACTGCCGGTGCAGGCTCTCGATCTGGTCACTCATGGCACTGTCGGCCCGTACACCAGTCCAGAACAGGACATAGGCAACGAAGAGCACGATCAGGGTGCCGACGGTGATGCACAGTTCGCTGACGGTCCTGACGATCACGCGCACCGGCGGCTCCTACGGAGGACCTGCCTACTCCACTGGCTTCGCGTAGTGCAGATCCACTGTGCCCGAGTAGCCGGGCAGAGTCACCGTCCCGTCCTCGGTCACTTTCCAGCCGAGACCGTAGACGTTGACGTACACCATGTAGGTCTGGATCGCCTTGCTGGCCGCGAGCGCCTGCTGCAGCCTGCCGGGGTCTCCGACCGCGGTGATCTTGTACGGCGGCGAGTAGACGCGGCCCTGGAGGATCAGCGTGTTGCCGACGCAGCGCACCGCACTCGTGGAGATCAGCCGCTGGTCCATGACCTTGATGCCCTTGGCGCCGCCCTGCCACAGGGCGTTCACCACGGCCTGCAGGTCCTGCTGGTGGATGACCAGGTAATCGGGCTGCGGCTCGGGATAGCCGGGGAGCTTGGCGGTGGCGTTGGGCGGGGCGTCGTTCAGGGTGACCGTGAGCGCCTCGCCGGTCAGTTTCTCGGTGCCCGCGTTCTTCTCCAGTCCGCTGAGCTTCTCGTCCTGGGCCTTGGTGCTGCCGTCGTCGCTCTCGGCGAGCGACTCCACGTTGTCGCGCAAGGTGGCGTTGGACTCGTCCAGCTCCTTGTTCTTGCGGCTGCGCTCCTGGATCAGGTCCGACAGCTTGAGCAGTGAGGCGTCCTGCCGGATATCGGTGCCCTTGGCCGTGTCGAAGCTGGTGAAGAAGATGAGCCCGGCCAGGGCGAAGACGGCTGCCGTGAGCATCCGTACCGGCCGGACGCGCAGCCTGCGGCCGGGGCCGGGACCCGTTGATCCCGTCCCGGGGGAGTCGGCAGAATTGCTCAACGTACCCTTATCTCCTTCGGCGCCACGGAAGCACTACGCTAACGGACGCCCGGGGGAGCACACAGAGTCGTGATGCTGACGCCTTGTACGCTGCCCCGAGCCCGACCCCAGTTACCTGCGCGGCCACGCAGCGCATCGACAGGAGAGACCCTCGTGCCGAAGTCACGTATCCGCAAGAAGGCAGATTTCACGCCGCCGCCGGCGAAGCAGGCGCAGGCGATCAAGCTGAACAGCCGCGCGTGGGTCGCTCCCGTCATGCTGGCCATGTTCCTCATCGGACTGGCCTGGATCGTCGTCTTCTACGTGACGGACGGCTCGCTGCCCATCGACGCGCTGGACAACTGGAACATCGTGGTCGGCTTCGGCTTCATCGCCGCCGGCTTCGGTGTCTCCACCCAGTGGAAGTAGCCCTCACCAGCACGTACGGGCCAGCTCTGCCCAGGGCTATCCACTGAGTTATCCACAGGTCCACAGACGTATCCACATCCCCCTGGGGAAAAGACTACGATCTGTGGATAACTCATCGGGGGTTGACGCCGGTGTGACTGCGCTCCGGACTTCGTACACGCTTTCGCTCCCCGCCTGAGCTGCGGAAACTCATTCGAGCGGACAGGCGTACAGCTGTTCCTCCACCGTATGCACAAGATCCGCCACAGACTGTGGACAACGGTTCGGTATCAGGTGAGCTGAGCGGTCCTGACGAGCGCGAGCACCACCGTGACGAGCAGGACCAGCGCACAGGTGCCGTACTGGATCAACGCCCGGTTCCGGCGCGGGGCGTGGACCATCGCGTACCCGGTGACGACACCGGCGACGAGGCCGCCGATGTGGGCCTGCCAGGAGATGTTCATGCCGGGGCTGAAGGTGATGATGAGGTTGATCACCAGCAGCGCGATGACCGGCCGCATGTCGTAGTTCAGGCGGCGCATCAGCACCGCGGTGGCGCCGAAGAGGCCGAAGATCGCCCCGGACGCGCCGAGCGAGCCGTCCGCCGGGGAGACGAGCAGATAGGTCAGGACACCGCCGGCCAGCCCGGAGACGAAGTAGACCGCCAGGTAGCGGGCCCGGCCGAGGGCCGCCTCGAGCGGACCGCCGATCCACCACAGGCTGAGCATGTTGAAGCCGATGTGCCAGTACTCCTGGTGCGTGAACATCGACGTCACGAAGCGGTACCACTCACCCCCGGCGACACCCGAGGTGGGCGCGAACGGCTTCAGCGGCCAGGCGCCGTACAGGACCAGGTGCTCCAGCAGGGAACTGTCTGCCTGGACGGCGATGAACACCGCGATGTTGATCCCGATGAGGATCTTGGTGAGCAACCGCGGATCGGCCGCCACCGCGCCGCCGGCGACCGTGCGCGGACGGGAGGCGGCCGGAGCGTGCCCCGTGCCGGAGCCGCCGCGGACGCAGTCGGGGCACTGGAAGCCGACCGAGGCGCTGACCATGCACTCGGGGCAGATGGGGCGTTCACAGCGGGTGCAGCGCACGCCGGTCTCGCGGTCCGGGTGCCGGTAGCACACGGGCACGCTCCGGGCGTCCTGCGCGTTGCCGCTGTCTGCGGCCTGGTCCATCGGATCCCCTTGCTCGTCGTGGCACTGACCGGCTACCCGGCAAATACCCCGCCCCGCTCATCCTTACGGACGAGCGGGGCGTTTGGTTCCCTGCGGGAGGTCCCGGGAAGCGGTGGGCTCAGCCCTCACGCTTCTCGATGACGACCGACTCGATGACGACGTCCTCGGCCGGACGGTCGTTGCGGCCGGTGGGCACGGCGGCGATGGCGTCGACGACCTTCTGGCTGGCCGGGTCGGTGATCTCACCGAAGATGGTGTGCTTGCGGTTCAGCCACGTGGTCGGGGAGACCGTGATGAAGAACTGCGAGCCGTTGGTGCCGGGGCCGGCGTTGGCCATGGCCAGGAGGTACGGCTTGTTGAAGGACAGGTCCGGGTGGAACTCGTCCTCGAACTTGTAGCCCGGGCCGCCGATGCCGCTGCCCAGCGGGTCGCCGCCCTGGATCATGAAGCCGCTGATGACACGGTGGAAGATCGTGCCGTCGTAGAGCCGGTTCGTGCTCTTCTCACCCGTGCCCGGGTGCGTCCACTCGCGCTCGCCCTGGGCCAGCTCGACAAAGTTCTTGACCGTGTTGGGCGCGTGGTTCGGGAACAGCCGGACCTCGATGTCGCCGTGGTTGGTCTTCAGGGTGGCGTAAAGCTGCTCAGCCACGATCTGCCTTCCGTTGTCTTCCTGTGACTCCACGATCCTCGCACGGCCGGGCCGGTACGTCGTCCGGCGGCCACGAGTTGTGCCGGGAAACCAGCGCCCGACGGCGATTCGTGGCAGGGTCGACACTGAGCTCCTGTTGCCCGCAATCGAGCCGAAGAGAGCGATCGGCACCCATATGCCCGCCCTCGCATGCCGCACGGACCGTTGACAGGCATGATCCGTAAAAGGGTGGAAAGTCGAATTACCGTACGCCACCGAGGAGGAGGAACCCGTGACCCGCATCGACAGCGTGCGTGCCGCGACCGGCTCGGCGAAGGACAGCGTGCTGCACGCCGCGGAAGTGGTGGCGCCCTACGCCGACACGGCCAAGGAGCGTGCCTCGCATTACGCGCAGGAGGCACGCGTACGGCTGGCGCCCGTGGTGTCGCAGGCCGCCGAACAGGCCCGCGAGCAGTACGACGCCCGGCTCGCCCCGCGTCTGGAACAGGCCCGTGCGCATGTGCCGCCGAAGATGGACCTGGCCGCACAGGAAGCCGCCCTTCGTACCCGCAAGGCCGCCCGGCAGGCCGCCGAGTACTCGCGTCCGAAGATCGAGCACGCCGTGGCCGCGGCCGCTCCGGTCCGCGACGAGGCCGCCGCACGGGGCGCCGCCGCCCTGGTCGCACTGCGCGGTCAGGTCTCGGCGCAGCAGATCCAGAAGCTGGCCCGCAGAAACCAGCGGCGGTCCCGGGCCGGCCGGACCGTGAAGGGCCTGGCGCTGCTGACCGTCCTGGCCGGTGGTGCCTTCGCCGCCTGGAAGTGGTGGGACAAGCAGGCCAACCCGGACTGGCTGGTCGAGCCGCCCGCGGCGACGGAGGTGCCCGAGACGGGCCGGCTCAGCACCGTGGACGGCAGCGGCACCTCGGTCCTGGACCCCGAGGTGCAGGCGAAGCAGGCGGAGGACGAATCCGCGGACGGCGACGACCAGGGATGAGACGGTCGGGTTCGCGCTGACGTCGAAAACGGGCCGTGGGACCGGTGAGCACAACTCGCCGGTCCCACGGCCCGTTTCACGTGAAACCGGACCTGCGACGCCGGACGAAAAAATGCCCTCTACCCTGCTTTGCGCAGGTCAGAGGGCATTTCCGGGGTGGAGCCTAGGGGAGTCGAACCCCTGACATCCGCCATGCAAAGACGGCGCTCTACCAACTGAGCTAAGGCCCCGGGAAGGAGCGACCGACCGGAGGAATCGCGTTCCGGCGGGCGCCGCAGACCAGAGTACCGGGTCACCCCCCGTATCCCGCAAAAAGATTGGGGGTCCCCGTGGATGACCACTCTCCGTAAGATGCTCGACGTGGTTCGCTACAGCGAACCGCGGTTTTCAGGGGAAGCGATGGGGAGACGCAATGGACGCCGCACAGCAGGAAGCCACCGCGAGAGCGCGGGAGCTGCAGCGGAACTGGTACGGGGAGCCACTGGGGGCGCTCTTCCGTAAGCTCATCGACGATCTCGGGCTCAACCAGGCCCGACTCGCGGGGGCCCTGGGCCTGTCCGCTCCGATGCTCTCGCAGCTGATGAGCGGCCAGCGCGCGAAGATCGGCAATCCCGCGGTGGTCCAGCGGGTGCAGTTGCTTCAGGAGCTGGCGGCCCAGGTGGCGGACGGCAGCGTCAGCGCCGCCGAGGCGACCGCGCGCATGGACGAGATCAAGAAGTCGCAGGGGGGCTCCATGCTCAACAACACCACTCACACCACGAGCGGTTCCGGGGCGCCCACGGTCAAGCGGGTGGTCCGCGAGATCCAGTCGCTGCTGCGCTCGGTGGCCGCCGCGGGCGACATCATCGACGCCGCGGACAGCCTCGCCCCGACCCACCCCGAGCTGGCCGAGTTCCTCCGGGTCTACGGCGCCGGCCGTACCGCGGACGCGGTCGCGCACTACCAGTCCCACCAGAACTGACCCCGGGGCCCGGTTCCCCGGAGGGGGTCCGGGGCGGGTCAAGGGCAAGGTTCGAGGGGGCCGGCCGCGCTGCCGGGCGAGCTGTCGGCCACAGGGAAGCCGCGGGGAAGCCGCGGGGAAGCGGCGCGGACAAAGCGGGGACGGAGCACGATGCGGCCCCGGCAAGATCCGGAAGACAGGCCCTAGGGGGAGGAGCGGCGACTGTCATGGGTGAGGTCTTCGCCGGCCGGTACGAGCTGGCCGACCCGATCGGACGCGGTGGCGTGGGCGCCGTATGGCGTGCCTGGGACCACCGCCGACGACGCTACGTGGCCGCCAAGGTGCTCCAGCAGCGGGACGCCCACTCCCTGCTGCGCTTCGTAAGGGAGCAGGCACTGCGGATCGACCACCCGCACGTCCTCGCTCCGGCCAGCTGGGCCGCCGACGACGACAAGGTCCTGTTCACCATGGATCTGGTCGCCGGCGGCTCCCTGGTCCACCTCGTCGGCGACTACGGCCCCCTCCCTCCGGCCTTCGTGTGCACGCTCCTCGACCAGCTCCTGTCCGGACTCGCCGCCGTCCACGCTGAAGGCGTCGTCCACCGGGACGTCAAGCCCGCCAACGTGCTCCTCGAAGCGACCGGTACGGGCCGGCCCCGGCTGCGGCTGTCCGACTTCGGCATCGCCATGCGACTCGGCGAACCACGACTGACCGAGACCAACCTCGTCGTCGGTACGCCCGGTTACCTAGCCCCCGAGCAGATACTCGGCGCCGAACCCGACTTCCCGGCCGACCTGTTCGCCGCCGGCCTGGTCGCCCTGTATCTCCTGGAAGGCGCGAAGCCCGACGCGAAGGGGCTTGTGCAGTACTTCCTGGAGCACGGCACCCCGAGTGCGCCCAAGGGCATCCCCGAGCCGCTGTGGCAGGTCGTCGCCACGTTGCTCCAACCCGACCCGGCGGCCCGTTTCCGCACCGCCACGGGTGCGCGCAAGGCGCTCGCCGCCGCCGCGGAACTCCTGCCGGAGCCGGGACCCGACGACGAGCTGATCGAGGTCTTCGACCAAATCGGCCCGCTGCCACCAGGATTCAGCCCCGAGGGACCCCTCAGGAAGGCGACGAAGGCCAAGGAGGCGACGAAGGCCTCGGACGCGGTGACGCCCCCCTCCGGCACCCCCCACCTCCCCTCCGCCCCGCACACCACCCCCCGCACGGACACGCCCTCCTTGGCGGACCCGCCCGCCCCCGCCCATCCGGACGCCCGGGCCCACGTGGACACCGGTTCCCTGTCGGACACCGGAAGCTTCCGACTCCCGCCGCCCCAGGGGCTTTTCGACCCCGGCCCATATCCCCGGCCGGCACCCCGACATGCCGAGGAGCAGAGCGAGTACCGCTCGCCGTACACACCCCAGGTCCCGGAGCGGCCCGCCCACGACCCGACGCACGCCCCCTCCCCCTCCTCCCCGCCGCACGCACCATGGAGCGCCGTCCCGCTCCCGAGCGCGGTGCCAGGGCATCGCGGTGATGCCGCTACCGCTTCGTACACCGCTCAGGACCCGCAGGTTCCGCCTCACGCCCGGCCGATTTCGGCGGGGCCCCCCGGGCAGGGCCGTCGGGCGCGCCGCGCGCACCGCCGCCGTCCCGGGCCTCCGGCCAAGGTCGCGGTCCCGGTCCTGCTGCTGGCGCTGGCCTGCTACGCGGTGGGCTTCTGGGCGCTGACCCGCGTCTGAGCCCGCCGGGCCGCCACCGTCCATCCGCCGAGCACCAGCAGCAGCGCGCTGCCCAAACCGATACCGCCGGCCGCGACCAGCTTCATCACCGTGCGGTCCGCGCCTTCGGTGCCCCCGGTCGGCGCCGGCTCCCGGTCCTGTTCCGTGACGGTGAACACGTCCGCCGGCTCGGGCCTTCCGGCGTAGCCCGGCCCGGCGTGCGCCCGCCCGTCCACCCGGATCCGCAGCGTCACGCCGAACGGCCCGCGTCCGAAGGCGCCGGCCATCTGCTCGCTGAGGTGCAGGACCAGGTAGTACTCGCCGGCGAAGCGGACGGAGGTGACACCGGCGGGCACGGCGTGGCGGTTGGCGTACTCGACCGGCGGGACCGGGTCGAGAGCGACGGATTTCCGGGTGCCGGTGTAGCCGAGGGACGCGTCGTCGACGGGCCCCCGGACCGGGTTGTGGAGGGAGAGGTGCAGGGCCCCGCCGACATAGCCGTGGCCGGGAGACGGGCCCAGTTCGGCAGCGGCGTGCAGTTGGCGGCCCCAGTTCAGCGGCACCTTGTAGAACCGGGTCTCACCGGGCACGAGGGCGGTCCGCCAGACTCCCTGGCCCACCGGCTCGGCCGAGGCGAAGCCGGCGCCGCCGGACCGGTCGTGGGGCTCGCCGGTGAGCGGCTCGGGCGTGGCGGAGTCCCAGGTCTGCGGCGCGGTGGTGGGAGCGGCCTGGGCCGGGCCCGGTTCCGTGGCGGGCGCGATCTCCAGGTCCCAGCGCTGTGCCGAGGCGGCCGCGCCGGAGCCCTCGGCGTCGAGGCGTTCGACGAGCAGGTAGTACGTCCCCGCGCCCTGGCACAGTGCCCTGCCGGTCTCGCGCTGCCCCAGGGCCGTGACCGGGCGCGGGCTGAGCCCGGCGCCGAAGCGGGCGGCGGAGTAGGAGCAGGGCGTGCCGTCGGCGTCCCGGACGGACACGCGGATGCCGTCGGTGGCGGAGACGGTGGCGTTGGCGGGCGGTACGGCGGTGACGGGGACGTACGCCGTGTCCGCGGCGGTGAGGTGGAGGCGGTAGTAGAGCCTGCCGTTCTTCGGCAGGGAGCTTCGGTAGGTGCGGCCGGGATCCAGCCGTTCGGCCTCCCCGGTGCCCGCCGCGCCCGCGACCGTACGCGCGTCGGGCGCGAAGCCGTACTGTTCGGGCCCCGCGTCGGCCGCGACCGCCGGTCCGCCGAGCCCGGCGGCCAGGGCACACAGTCCCAGCAGGACGGCGACGGCACGCAGCACCGGTCGCACGGCCATCGCCGGCAGCACCGGTCGCATGACCACCGCGCGCGGCCGCACCGACCAGCCGCCCCGCCACCACGCCGTACGCTTTCGCCGCCGCCGCACGTGCCACCCCCTGTCGCTCCGCAACCGCGCCCTCGACCACTCCCCGCAACCGCACCGCAACCGCCGCAACGCACCGGAGCGGACCGGACCGGATCGTGGCCCATCCTGCCCCGAGCGTCCCTGCGCCATCCGGGCAACGCGTACGGCCGTCCGAAACGCCCGGCAACGCCCGGCCGCGCTCGGCGGATGCCCCTACGGCGCCCCGGAACGCGTACCTCACCCGCCCGGGCCCCGCAACACGGGCAACGCAAAACCCCGACCGCGAGGCGGCCGGGGTCTGTTCAGATTGGGGTGTCGGGACTCACGAACCCGTGGGCACGGAGTCAGTCGCCTCCGTCCACAGATCCTGCTCGGCGCGATCCGCCTGGATCTGGCGGTACACGAGGAGCCCGCCGATGGCGGCCAGTGCGACCAGGAGCAGCTTCTTCACCGCGCGACCTCGTCTTTCCTTGACGTAGGGGACCTCTCTGGCGCCCGACTATACACACCGGCCGATATCGATCGGTGACCTGCGTCGGCGCCCAACTCCCGTCTCCGGCAGCGCGATAGCCGGACCCGGAGCCGTTCCGATCGGAGGGTGATCACACCCGCACGTACCGTTACTTTGCTCCCCCTTCCTCCCCTCCCGTCGTGATTTACGAGCGTTCCAGCCCTCTTGCGCCCATCCGGGTGGTGTTCATCAGAACATCAACGCGCCACGGGCGTCGGTCCACCACTTCGCGCTCCCCATACACATCATGAGGAAAGTACGCAAATCGCCCAACCCGAAAGTGAGGGGCCATGGCCCAGAACAAGGTCATGAAGCTGTGGACCGCCATCGTCACCGCCTTCCTCGCGCTGTGCACGGCGCTCGGACTCGTCACCGCGGCCACCGCGACGGCCGTTGCCCAGACCGAGAGCCCCCGCACCGACGCCACGCACCGCTCGGCACCGACGATCCCGGCGGCACACCGCTGGGTCTGGTCCCATGCCACGGCCCTGCCCCCCACGATGAAGCAGCGCATCCGGGCCGAGGCCCACGGAAAGGCCCCGAGCTGCCGGCACCGGCCCCTCACCGAAACGCAAGCGGAGAGCGCGGGCCCCGACCAGGATCCGGCAGCGCTCGACTGCTGATCCCGCTCGATCCGCCGCTCCGCCGGCCACCCGCGGCAGGAACGGCGCGCAGCACCGCAGACGTCTCGACACCAGGCGACTTGCGTACGCATCAGTCGACACGGAAAGACCCCCGGCCGGGCTCGGCCGGGGGTCTCGCGCTTTTCCGCATGCGTCATCCTCGTACGACACCCCGCGGTCCTCGCCGACGACGACGACCCACGCCCGACGGAAGACGAAAAGGTGGTGAGTGCTGCCGTGAGCCGGCGCGTCACCGTAGTCACCGCTGTCCACGGCCCGTCCGCCCGGTTCCTGCCGGACGCCTACACGTCCCTGTGCGCACAGCGGCTTCCCGACGGCTGGGACTGGCAGTGGCTGATCCAGGAGGACGGCGGGACGGACGAGGTCCGTGCCTACGTCCCGGACGACGAGCGGGTGAGCTTCCGCCAGGGCCGGCCGGGCGGTCCTGGTGTCGCCCGGACGATCGCGCTGGCGCGCGCGGAGGGCGCGTACGTCAAGGTCCTCGACGCCGACGACCAGCTCACCCCGGGCGTGCTGGCCCGCGACCTGGCCGTGCTGGAGGCGGACCACACCCTGGGGTGGACGACATCCCGGGTGCTCGACCTGCTCCCCGACGGCTCCACGGCCGGGTTCCCCGGCGATCCGGACGCCGGCCCGGTCCGACGCGGTGCCGTGCTCGACCACTGGAGGCGGAACGGCTTCCGCGCCCCGGTCCACCCGGCGACCCTGTGCGTCCGACGGGACCTGCTGACCGCACTGGGCGGCTGGATGGCCCTGCCGGCCTCCGAGGACACCGGCCTGCTGCTGGCGCTGAACGCGGTGAGCCGCGGCTGGTTCTCGGCCGAGGTCGGCCTGCTGTACCGCAAGTGGGAGGGTCAGGTCACGGGCCAGGCGTCCCATGTGGACCCAGCCGAACGTGAGGCACGCATGGCGGTCGCGGAGGCCAGGGCCCGCGCGCTGGCGGAGTTCGGGTGGACGTACCCGGCCGACCGCTGAGCAGCCCGTACGGCCGGCCCCGGCGCTCGAGAGAACCCGCCTGCCCTTGCCGTCATCGCGTCATCGCGTCATTGCGTCATTGCGTCATGCCGTGAGCCTGATCGCCTGCGAGGGGCACTTCTCGGCCGCTTCCTCGACCTGCGGGTCGCCGGCGGACTCCTCGCGACCGGGCCGTACGACGCCGTAGCCGTCCTCGAACACGAACACGGCCGGCGCCCGGTGCGCACACTCGGCGGAGCCGTAGCACAGGCGGCGGTCGACGGAGACCTTCATGCGTCCTCCAGCCGTCAGCGACCCCTGCCGACGACGTCCGGCCGGGGTCGACTCGGTGACTTCCAGGACGTCACTGCCCGGCGATGCGGCCGCTGAACCCGGCCGGGTCCGCGGCGCCGGGTCCGCGGCGCTACCGTTCGCCGCCCGCGGCCGACAGCCAGTGGGCCACCCGCCGGACCGTGGGCTCGTCGAGCCGGTCGGCCAGCGTCCGGACCGCCTCGCCGTCCTCGGGACTCAGGTCGTACAGGCCCGCCTTGCTCAGGCCGGCCATCAGCACCTGGTGCCGCCGGTCCGACAGACGTTCGGTGAGCCCGGCCGGTTCGCCGGGACCGTCCGCCGACCGCCCGGTCGAGGCGGCGAGTGCCGGTACGGGTGCGGGTGTCTCGACGGCCGGGGCGTCGTAACGGTGCCAGGCGCCGTCCTTCGGGCCCCACAGTGCGACCGTCACCTCGTCTCCACGCGCCCGCACGGTCCGGGTCATGTCTCCGACGGCGTACAGCACGGGAGCTCGGTGCGGGGACTCGGCGGCCACGGCCCAGGAACTCCGGGAGGGCTGACGGAACATCGCGACCCACCGTGGAGCACCGGGCGGTCGCGGGCAGCGGGAACGCTTCTCCATGGCACTCACCCCTTCGGGAACAGCCGTCGGGGCGACCATAACTGACGATCCGTCAGATATCCAGGTGGGTAGACGGCACGCACCCGACGCAGAGCCCCTGCCCGTTCGGCACCGGTCCCTCCCCTCGTGGGGACCGGTACCGAACGGTGCAGGGGTGTCGACCCGCGCCATGTCGGCGCATCGGCGCGGGCCGAAGAAGGGGACTGTTCCCGCAGGCGTCACGGGTTCAGCCGTGGGTGTGGTCGCTGCTCCCTGCCTCTGGCGGAATCCGCTCGCGTGCTCGCGGCGGAAGTTGACCGAGAACGTTCGCTGCCATGCGCTGTCTCTCCCAGCACTGAGCCGGTGGCCTGTCCAGACGGTGCGTGATCAGTCCGCTACCCGGTCCGGATCCTGCCATCTGCCGCCTCCGCAAAGGAGGTTCACCTCTCCGGTCCAGGTCTTACTCCCAGGTCAGCCGTATAAGGTGAGTTTTCCGGTCCGGACGTCCTGGCGCGGGGGGAAGTAAGGGGTGGGACCTTGAGTTCCGACTCAGGGGCACGTACAGCTTTCGCCGAGCGCCTCGCGCTGCTGTACAAGGAAGCCGGAAACCCTCCCCTCAAGAGCGTCGCCGAGTCGGTCGTACGGCTGCAGCGGGTCGACGAGCGCGGCCGGCCCGTACGGGTGTCCGCCCAGCGGATCAGCGACTGGCGCCGGGCCCGGAACGTGCCGGCGCAGTTCACCGCCCTCGCGGCGGTCCTGCACATCCTGATCCCGGAGGCGCGCCGCCTGCGGCCCGCGCCGGTCTCCACCGGCCTGTACGACCTGGCCCACTGGCAGCGCCTGTGGGAGCGCGCGCTGGCCGACCCGGTGGGCGACCGGGCCACGCCGCCCGCGCAGGAGAACCGGCGGCCTGCCGCCCAGGCCCCGCCCGTCGCCGGTGGTGTGTGCCCGTACCGCGGGCTGGCCCCGTACCGGCAGGAGGACGCGCGCTGGTTCTTCGGCCGGAAGCGGAGCACGAACGCCCTCGTGGCCCAGCTGCGTGCCGCGGAGCGGACGGGCGGCCTGGTGATGCTGGTGGGCGCCTCGGGTGCGGGGAAGTCGTCCCTGCTGAACGCCGGCCTGGTCCCCGCGCTCCGCGACGGCGCCCTCGACGCCGCGGCGGCCGACGGGGCAGCGTCCCCCGCGGGTACCGCATCGGCGGGTACCGCGTCCCCGAGTACCGCGGCTGCGGGGAACGCCTCCGCGGGGACGGCCGCCCCCGGGACCTCCCCGTGGACTGCCACGGCAGGTGCCACCTCGGCGGCCACCCCCGCGACAGGTACCCCCTCCGCCCCCTCGGCGCGTACCCCGTCCGAAGGGACCCGTACATCAGCCGGCCTCCCCGCGGGAAACGTCACCGGCGTCTCCCCCGAGGCCGACGGCTCCGACAACGGCACCGCGCCCTCCGGCCCCGTACTGCAGCTCGTCCCCGGCCCCGACCCCCTGGGAGAGCTGGTCCGCCGTATCCCGGATCTCGCCCCCGTCGCCGCCGACGCGCGGAAGGCCGAACAGGAGGCGACGGAGAACCCGGCGGCGCCCGGCTCCGACGCCCCGCGGCTCGCCCGGGCGGTGCGCGAGGCCGTCTCGGCCTGGGCGCGCCGGAAGACACCCCCGGATGCCCGGCCGGTCGTCATCGTGGACCAGTTCGAGGAGGCGTTCACCCTCTGCACCGACGAGGCGGACCGGCGTACCTTCATCCAGCTCCTGGCCGCCGCCTGCACCCCGCCCGCCCGCTCGGGCGCGACCGCCCCCGCGCTGGTCGTCCTCGGCATCCGCGCCGACTTCTACGAGCAGTGCCTCGGCTACCGCGAACTGGCCGACGCGCTGCAGCACCGGCACATGGTGCTCGGCCCGCTGACCAGCGGCGAGCTGCGCGACGCCGTGACCGGTCCGGCCAAGGCGGTGGGCCTCGAGCTGGAACCGGGGCTCGCCGAGCTGATCGTGCGCGAGGTGAGCGCCGACGGCCCGCGCGGGGCGCACGACGCGGGCGTGCTGCCGCTGCTGTCCCACGCCCTGCTGGCCACCTGGCAGCGCCGTAAGGCCGGGCGGCTGACGCTGGCCGGCTACCGTGCGGCGGGCGGCATCCAGGGGGCCGTGGCGGCGACCGCCGAGCGTGCCTGGTCCGGCCTCGACCCCGCGGCCCGTACGGCCGCCCGGCTGCTCCTGCTGCGGCTGGTCCGGCTGGGCGAGGACACCCAGGCCACGCGGCGGCGGGGCACCCGCCGGCAGCTGGCGGACGAGTCGTCGGACCCCGGCAAGACCGAGGAGTCCCTCGAGGCGCTGGTGCGGGCCCGGCTGGTGACGCTGGACGCGGACACCGTGGAGATCACCCATGAGGCGCTGCTGCACGCCTGGCCCCGGCTGCGCCACTGGATCGACGACAACCGCAACGACCACCTGCTGCGGCAGCGGCTGGAGGAGGACGGCCGGGCCTGGGAGGACTCCGGCCGGGACAACTCGTTGCTGTACCGCGGCTCCCGGCTGGAGCAGGCCCGCGGCTGGGCGAGGTCCGCGGGCGACACCTACCTCACCCGGAGCGCGGTGGAGTTCCTGGCCGCCTCCGTCCGGCTGCGCAAGCGCTCGGTGTGGGTCAGCCGGGCCGCGGTGACGGCGCTGGTCGTCCTGGCCCTGCTCGCCGGCGGTACGGCGTTGATGGCCTGGCAGCAGCGGGACGACGCCGTGTTCGCGCAGGTCCTCGCCGAGGCCGACCGGGTCCAGCGCACGGATCCGTCCCTGGCCGCGCAGCTCGACCTGGTCGCCCATGATCTGCGCCCGGACGACGAGGGCACCTACAGCCGTCTGATGTCGGTCGTGAACGCGCCGCTGGCCACCCCCCTGTCCGGCCACACCGGAGCCGTGTACCTCACCTCCTTCAGCCCTGACGGCAAGATCCTGGCCACGGCCAGCTACGACCGCACGGTCAGGCTGTGGAACGTGGCCGACCCGAGCCGCCCGAAACCGCTCGGCGAGCCCCTCACCGGCCACACCAGCTGGGTGAGCAGCGCGGTCTTCAGCCCGGACGGGCACACCCTGGCCAGCGCGGGCGACGACGGCACGGTCCGCCTGTGGGACGTGACCGACCCCGCCCACCCGTCCCTGCTCGGCCGGCCCCTGACCGGCCACACGGGCACGATCTACCTGGTCGCCTTCAGTCCCGACGGCCGCACCCTGGCCTCGGCCGGCGAGGACCACACCGTGCGCCTGTGGGACGTGGCCGACCCGCACCGGCCGAAGGCACTGGGCGCGCTGCGCGGCCACACCGCCGCGGTGCGTTCCGTGGCGTTCAGCCCGGACGGGCGGACGCTCGCGGCGGGCGGCGACGACGCCACCGTCCTGCTGTGGCGCACGGCCGACCCGCACCGGCCTGAGCCGATCCACACCGCGCTCAAGGGCCACACGGACATCGTGCACTCGGTGGCGTTCAGCCCCGACGGCAGGACCCTGGCCAGCGGCAGCGCGGACGACACCATCCGGCTGTGGGACCTGACCGACCCCGGCCGCCCGGCCGCGCTCGGCTCGCCGCTGACCGGCCACACCGGCCCCGTCTGGTC
The DNA here is from genome assembly GCF_056432605.1 of Streptomyces sp. NPDC045022. Classification (NCBI taxonomy): domain Bacteria; kingdom Bacillati; phylum Actinomycetota; class Actinomycetes; order Kitasatosporales; family Streptomycetaceae; genus Streptomyces; species Streptomyces sp. NPDC045022. The sequence continues at coordinate 321,748 of NZ_JBWKIR010000004.1, read as the reverse complement.
CGTGGCGTTCAGCCCCGACGGCGGCAGGCTGGCCGCCGCGAGCGCGGACAGCACGGCCAGCCTGTGGAACGTGAGCGATCCGGCCTCCCCGTCGCAGGTCGGGGAGCCGCTCGCGGGCAGCAGCGGGGAGATGTACGCCCTGGGGTTCAGCCCCGACGGGCGGACCCTCGCCACCGGCAGCGGGGACAGCAAGGTGCGCCTGTGGTCGATACCGACCTCGGACATGATCGGCCGGAGCGGAGCGTTCCGGCCGGACGGGCGGGTGCTGGCCACGGCCGCGCGGGACGGCAGGCTGCGGCTGTGGAACGTGAGGCGTCCCGACCGGCCCGTGCCGCTGGGGAAACCGTTCATGCGCGCGGACGGCGACCAGCGTGCGCTGGTGTTCGCCCCCGACGGCCGCACCCTCGCCGTGCTCACGGGTACCAAGGCCGTGTACCTGTGGAACGTCTCCGATCCCGCCCACCCGGTCTCCGCCGGGCCTCCCCTCACCCTGCGGACCCGCTTCATGGGCCCCCGCGCGCTGGCCTACAGCCCGGACGGACGCACCCTGGCCACGGCCTACGACGACCGCACCATCCAGCTCTGGGACGTCTCCGCCCCCGCGCACCCCGCCCCGCTCGGCAAGCCGCTCACCGGCCACCGGGGCTACATCAACGCCCTCGTCTTCAGCCCGGACGGCCGCACCCTGGCCAGCGGCAGCGCGGACAGCACGATCCGGCTGTGGAACGTGACCGGTCCCGGCCGCCCGGCCGCGCTCGGCCCGCCGCTCGACGATCACTCCGGTCCCGTCAACGCGCTCGCCTACGGGCCGGACGGGCACACCCTGGCCAGCGGCAGCGACGACGACACGGTCCGCCTCTGGAACGTCACCGACCCCACCACGGCCGGCGCGCTGGGCGAACCGCTCACCGGTCACACCGAGGCGGTGACGTCACTGACGTTCGGCGCGGGCGGCCACCTCCTGGCCAGCGGTGGCAACGACAACACGGTCCGCCTCTGGAACGTCGCCGACCCCGCCGGGGCGACCCCGATCGGCCAGTCGATGAGTCCCAACGCCAAGACGGGCAACTTCCTGACGTTCAGCCCCAACAGCCATGTCCTCGGCGTCTCCAGCGGCGCCGACACGGTCCGCCTGTGGCGGCTGGACGCCGACGCGGCGATCCGGCACATCTGCTCGGTCACCCGGGGCGTACTGACCCCGCAGAAGTGGCACGAGTACCTGCCACGTCTCTCCTACGACCCCCCGTGTGGCCGATGATCGGCCAACCTGACTGATTCCCGGGGGACTTGGCCCCACGGCCCGTCCAACCTTGTTACCCTTGGCCATGGCCCGATCGCTGGTGCATCCCCCGTCGCCAGCGGTCGGGTCTTTTCTCATGCCCTGAGGAACCCTCTCCGAGCCCGGAGACGCTCACCGGGGCCCGTTGAGGCGGCAAGGGAGTGTCGGTGGCTGGTGACAGGATCACCGGCATGGGTTTCGTACGCACTACTCCGGCGCGGCCTGTCGAGGTGACCGCGGTCTTTCCCGAGCTGGCTCCGTTGGCGCGACCTGCCATCCGGCTGCATCCGCGTCCGGGGTCGCCTTCGATCAGGGACAGCTCGGTCGGCGGGCCGTTGCTGTGGCCGGCAGGGGAGCCGTGGCCGCAGTGCGAAGACGCGCACCTGCACGTGGACACTGGATTCCGCCAGTCACCGACCGAAGTGCGGCTCCAGAGACGCTTGCAGTCCCGGTGGCGTCCTGATGACCGACCTCCCGCGTTCACGCCCGAGGAGGAAGCGCTCAAGGAGCGCAATGCCGCGTGGCTCGCTGAACGGCTCGCCGCCGGCCCTCCATTGCCCGCCGAATGCCCGGTCCCGATGTTGCCCGTGGCTCAGCTGTTCCTGCGTGACATACCCCTGTTGCGGCCGCCCGGGCAGGCCGATCTGCTGCAGATTCTCTGGTGCCCGTACGAGCACGAACCGGATTACAAGCCGGCGACCGCACTGTTCTGGCGGTCGGCCGCGGAGGTCGGCGACATCCTCGCCACACCACCGGAACCGTACGAGGCGGACTATCCGGGTTACGTGCCAGAGCCGTGCGTGCTGGCGCCCGAAGCGATCACCGAGTACCCCAACAGCCTGGATCTGAGCCCGGAGCTGCAGCGGATGCTGGAGGACTGGAACAGGTGGCAGGCAGCCGGCGCCGGCGTGGACAGCTCCTACGCGGAGTATCCGTGCGACTTCTATTCCCTTCATCTGGGCAACGCACCCGGCTGGAAGGTCGGCGGCTGGCCCCCTTGGGGCCGCACCGACCCGAACCCCCGGTACTGCGCTGTGTGCGAGGTGCAGATGGTCCCGCTACTGACGATCGCTTCCTGGGAGTGGGACGGCGGTGAAGGTCACAGCTGGGCGCCGCAGGAAGACCAGGCCGCCGCCCTCACCGGCTCCTACTACGCGGGCCAGGCTCCCTCGCAGCCGACGAGGGTAGAAGTAGGCAGCACGGACAACATGCAGATCTACGTCTGCCCGACCTTCCCCGAACATCCACACACCGACCTGATCCAGTGAACTGTCGGGCCTGTCACCTCGCTGGTGCCAACCAGGTACACCCCTGAGCGGGAAGCAGTCCTACAGCACCCGTCCTACTCCTCCGGGTCCCACGCGCGGAGCAGGTCGAACAAACCTGCGTCTCCCTCGATCTGCAGGGAGTCCGCCGGGATACGGTCGTACACGAAGAGAACCAGCTCACTGGCCGTGCCGCGAACGGAGACGCCAGCCGCGTTCGGGCCCTCGTCGGCAGCGGCGACAGGCGTCGTGCCGGGCGCGGAGATACGGGTGGAGCGTGCGCCGTCGCCGTCGACCGTGAGGCACCAGGAGTGGCCCTCGGTGGCGTGGAAGTCGAAGGCAGTGGGCTTGTGCGGCCAGGCACTCGTCGTTGCGACGCAGGTGGACAGAAACTCCTCGACACCGTCGAGTGCCACCTCATCCGGCAGCGGCTCCGGGGCACCCACAGTGACCTGGGCGTCGTAGGTGTGCACCGCGATCTGCTGGAGCTGGTGCCGGGCGACGGCGCCACAGGTCTGCGGCGACTGGGACGCACCCCACCACGTCCAGCAACCGCGATCCGGGCCGGCCTTCCGCAATGCGTCCAGCAGTTGCTCCGTGGACTCCGCCAACCAGGCCAGCAGGGCCTCGCGCTCCCGAGGCGCAGCCGGGGCGCCCTCCGCTGCGGACTTGGCCGGAGCAGGCCCTGCGGCGACGGTGGCGGCCCAGGCGCGGCGCCCCTCGCCGATGTGCTGCGCCAGATCGAACAGCGTCCACTCGGGGCAGGTCGGCACCTGTACGTCGAGGCTGGGCGCGGAGGCGACCGCGGCGCGGAAGGCAGTCGACCGTTCGTCGATCAGTCGCAACAGAACGGGGAACGTAAGTGTCGTTGTCACATGGACTCCCTATCACCGTGTTCCGACAAGCGGACAGTGATTTTCACAGCCGAGGCGGCGAGCGCGCGGCACGGGCCGGGCGCCCCCAGATGACGCACTCGCGCTCGGCCTCCGGCGGAGTGAAGTCCTCGGTCTGCGCTGGCGGGACATCGACTTCGAGGCGGGCCAGTTCACCCCGGTCAAGCAGGTGCAGCGGGAGAAGGGTGTCGGCCTGGTCCTCAAGGACCTCAAGACCGATTCTTCTCTTCCGAGCACGGTGGCATGATCGACCCGACAGGGTTCTCCCGGTCCTTCGATCGGCTCGTGAAGCGTGCCGGCGTCCGTCGCATCACGGTCCGACTCGCCCGGCAGACCTGCGGCACCCTGCTCGCCTTCCTGAAGGTGCACCCCAAGGTCGCTCAGGCGATCCTCCGGCACAGCCAGACCAGCATGACCATGGACGTCTATACGCACGTGGTCGGCGACAGTGAGCGGGAAGCCGTCGCGATGCTCGCGGAGCTGCTGGAAGACCCACTCATCGGCTGATGTCAGCCGTAGATGTCAAGAACCCCCAGCCGTTGAGACTGGGGGTTCTTTTCGCTGGTGGGGCTAACAGGATTTGAACCTGTGGCCTCATCCTTATCAGGTCGATCACAGTGCCTTCCGAAGCCTGCGTTTCGCCGATAGAGGGACTCGACGCTGGCCGCTGAAGTGCGTCGGAATCCGGCCGTGTTCGCGGCTGTTGGTGTCAGCCGCTGGTGTCAGACATCGGTGGCCCACTTGACGGTTGTCCTGGCCGGGGAGTACAGGCGCCGCTCAATTGGCGTCGCCAGCATGACGAGCCTTGGCGAACACTCCAGCGAGTTGAAGCACAGCACCGAGCACGATGATCCCCAGGGCAATGGTGGAAACAACCATCCCCGCTCCGGAAGAGAAGTCGAGAAGTCTAGCTCCGCCGTCCAGGACGAAGCCGCCACCCATCGCTATCCGACCCCAACCAGCCCTAGGCGACCGCGCATACTCTGCGATTCCCCGGCTGCCGGTCAAGGTCAACACACCCAGGACTACGACAAAGCAGCCGGCCCCCAACATGATCCATGCAGACATGGCACCCCTCCGCGGGAAGGCTATTGCACGGGCAGGCCCTGCAGCCTTGCCGTGCGGTAAAACACCAGTACAGGGCGTGCCAAGCCGCACCCGCTTCCCTCCTCGACCCACCGTCCACCCCCAGCTCCCATCCCGTCCGCCGTCGACCCACACACCGTGGAGCGGGCGTGGTCCATGGCGTCCAGGTGGAGCGCGCCACTGTACGAACGACCTGGACGCCATGGGCCGCGTCTGCTCGGCTCTGCCTGGGTCGATGGTGGACGGGATGGGAGCTCCCCGCGCACACCACTACGGGCCCGCAGTCGGGAACGGCGCCCCCTCCATCCCGGTGCCGGCCGATCCCCCGCCGGAGGCATCGTCTTGACCGGGGCCGCTTAGGTCGGTGCTCGACTCATGGCCCTTCGGCCCTATCCACATGCGGGCGCGCGTCGGCGGCGGCAGCGCCGAGCGGGCCGGAGGCAGGAGCGCGGGCGCAGCCAGAGCCGGGAAGCGCGCCCGGCGGAGCGGAGCGCAGCCGGGTGCCTTGATGAGGTAGAGAAATCTGTAACAGCACAGGGGCTGATAGGTCGGGAACCAGTGCGGCTTAGGCAGAGGGCTGGTCGGTAACCAGGAGTCGGCTGGTGAAGCCCGCGTGGCACAGCCGGTCGTAGGCCTCAAGTACGTCGTCCGGTACGGGCTGGCTGATCATGAAGCCCTGCGCCGGGTAGATGAGCAGTCGCTGTAGCGCTCCTACAAGCATGTCGATGACGAGCCGGGGGTCCCCGATGGAGTCGACGTACTCGTCCAGCGTCATCGGGCTGGAGGCGCTGACGATCTCGACTGCGGGCCACAGCTTGCGTGCGGTGGCGTAGGCCCGCCTCTCCTCGTACGGCTTGCTGATCAGCAGGACGGAGGACACATCGACGCCGGCCTCTTCCAACAACTCTCGGGAGAATCGGATGTTCTCCCCCGTGTTCCGAGCACGTGGCTCCACAAGGATGACCGAGTCGGGGACGCCAAGCTCAAGCGCGCGCTCTCGGTAGTGCACGGCTTCGCCTCGGGGCATGCGGTCCCGCGTCGTGGGGCTGGTGGCTCCCGTGAACACAAGCAGTGGAGCCATGCCGCGCTTGTACAGGTCTACCGCCGTCTCGGCCACACCCAGGTCATGACTGCCCAGGCCGATGGCAACTGAGCAGGGCCGCAGGGTGTGGCCCATCTGGTGGTAGTCCCACAGGCGTCGAGTGTCGGCCCATGCCTGTGCAGAGATCATCACTGGCCCTTCTTGTCCTTCGCCGAGTCGGGGACCTTGAAGTCGTACTCCCAGGCGAAGCGCGAAGCTGCATGCACACCGATTGCGAACTCGACCACTGTGCCAGAGGCCGTGTACGTCGTCCGATGCAACTCAACGACAGGTTCGCCCGGCGGGAGCTGCAGAAGCTTCACCTCATCGGGCGTGGGAGCTCTGGCGAACAGCTCTTCCTTCATGTGGTCGATCTCGTAGCCTGCGTCATACAGCACCCGGAACCCACCACCTCGGCCGGCTGGTCCCGGGGTCGGGTCCACCAGCCGTGTGCCTTCGACGTGCTCAGGCCGGTAGTAGCTGGTCAGGGTGTGGGTCGGCTGGTCGCCTTCCTTCACCAGCCTCGCTCGCGCGTATACCTCGGCGCCTTCGGGCAGGCCGTGCGCAGCTGCTACCGCTGGTGGAGCCTCCACCAGGCTGACCGTCTGCGTCTGCTCGTTCCGGCGGTAGCTACGTCCAGAGGCCACACGGTCAGCGATGAACGCCACCTCGTCGCCGTCACGCCACTTGGCCTTGTCATACCTGGCAATACCGAGTCGCTTGAGCGGGACCCGCTCGCGTACGACGGTGCCGTGTCCGCGAGAGGACGTCACCAGGCCCTCGGCCTCAAGAGCCTTGTAGGCCTGGTGAACGGTGGACTTTGAGCCCTCGCCCTCTGCAACTAGCTCCCTGATCTGCGGAAGCTGCTGGCCCGGCGCGTAGTCACCCCGCTTGATCTGCTCAGCCAGCTTGTCCGCCAGCTCGCGCCACTTGGGCGTCATCGTCCGACTCCTCTCGACACACCAAGTCAAGCACAGTCCCAGGACTGTTGACAGTCCCAGGACTGCGTGCCAAAGTCTCTTCAGGTCGCTCGCAGTCCTAGGACAGCGGCGACTGGGGGGCTTTTCGTGCTGCCCTCAGACCTCGACTCAAGGGAGTGCTTCATGCCGTCTTTCAAGATCGACACGTCGAACGCTGTGGTGTTCGTGGCGACCGCGCCAACGCCGAAGCTGGCCAACGCCAAGACGGGTGAGCGGGCGATGGACCGGGAGACCGGCGCCGCCCTGTCAACGGTGGGCCTGCTGGTCTCGGACGAGGGGGAGGGGAACCTCTACCAGGTCACCGTCCCCGAGACCGGCTACCCGGAGGGCCTGGCACCGGGCATGCCGGTGAAGGTCGTCGGCCTCAAGGCCCGGGACTGGGAGAACGAGTTCAACGGCCAGAAGCGCCACGGCATCTCGTTCCGCGCGGTCGCGATCACCCCGGTGGCCTGACCATGACCGACCTGTCCATGGTCCTGGAGACCACCGGAGTCCTCGCGGGTGCCGGCGGTCTCGGCTACGCGAAGGTCCGCGCGCCGCGCGTGTACTGGTCGCTGGTCGGACTGCCGGTCACCTGGGGCCGCTTCACCTTCACCTACCGCTCCACGATGGACGTGTGCGGGCTGACGGTGCAACCGTCGCGGATGCGGGCCTTCATCGCCCGGAACGTAGCCCGGCGTGAGGTGCTGCCGGTTCCGCCGAAGGTGCGCCGCGTCCGGGGCACGTCGACCGGACTGCGGGTGACGCTGCGGCTTCCCGCCGGCCTGGAGCCTGCCGACCTGATGGCCGCCTCGGAGCGGCTGCGGCATGCCTGGGGCGTGCACTCGGTGACGATCGCCGAGACCAAGCCGGGGTACGTCGAGCTGCGGATGACCGGCTATGACGTGCTGCGTCAGGTCCGCCTGCCGCGCGGGGCTCGCCCTGAGGGTCTGGCGGTGCCGGTGGCGCTGCGGGAGGACGGCACCGCGTTCGTCCGGGACTATCGCCAGGTGCCCATGGCGCTGACGCTCGGCGCTAACAGCTCGGGCAAGTCCGTCTATCAGCGGAACCTGATCAAGGGCTTGGCGCGGCTGCCGGTGGCGCTGGTCGGGATCGACTGCAAGCGCGGTGTCGAACACTCCGCCTACGCGCCCCGGCTGTCGGCCCTGGTCACCACCCCGGACGACTCGGCCTCGCTGCTGGATGTGCTGGTGGGAGAGATGGAGTCCCGCTTCGACCTGCTGAGCGCGCACGGCGTCTCGGACATGTGGGACCTGCCTGAGCGCTTACGGCCGGTGCCCGTCGTCGTCCTGGTCGACGAGGTGGCCGAGCTGTTCCTGATCTCCTCGAAGAAGGATGAGGAGCGGCGGGAGCGGATCGTGACCGCGTTGATCCGGCTGGCGCAGATGGCCCGCGCGGTCGGGATCTACCTGGAGGTGTGCGGGCAGCGCTTCGGCTCCGAACTGGGCAAGGGCGCCACCATGCTCCGCGCTCAGCTCACCGGCCGCGTGGTGCACCGGGTCAACGACAAGCAGACCGCCGAAATGGGCCTCGCCGACGTCGCCCCGGATGCCGTCGCGGCCGCCTCCCTGATCCCCGCGGAACGCCCCGGCACCGCTGTGGCGGCCGACTCCTCCGGCGGCTGGGCAAAGATCCGCACCCCCCACACCTCCCGGGATGAGGCGAAGGCGGCGTGCCGGGACTTCGCCCACCTGGTGCCGGATCTTCCCGCCCTGGACCGGTTCCGCCCGCACGTGCCCGCCGAGGCCCCGAAGACGGGTCCGTCGCTGGTCAAGCCGCGGCCGGTCACGGAGTAAGGGGGTCGCCGTGAACCGTTCGCTGCGCCCTGATGCCGTCCTCATCCAAGCCGTGATCGCCGGTGCCCTGTCCTTCGCGCACCTGCACGACCTTGCTTCGGCGGCCGGGCAGTCCGGCTGGAAGGCGTGGGCCTATCCGGTCTCGGTCGACCTGTTGCTGGTCGCCGCCTGGCGTCGGCTGCGCGCCGGTCGGGACCGGTCCTCGTGGACCTGGTTCGCCATCGCCTTGGCGGCCTCGCTCGGCGCCAACGTCGCCACCGCCGGACTGCTCGACCTGCACCAGGTGCCCGCCTGGCTGCGCATCCTCGTCGCCGGATGGCCCGCCCTCGCCTTCCTCGGCGGCACCCTCCTCGTCCACGCCCCCGCCCCGGCCGCCGTGGAGCCGGAGCCGGACGAAGAACCGTCCGCCCCGGAAGTCGAGGTGCACAGCGTCGACACCCCCGAACCGGTGCCCCCGGCCCCGGTCCCGGCTCCGGAACTGGCCCCGGCGCCTCCGGCCGCTCCGGCCGTTCCGCCGGCACTGCTCAACCACGCCCGCTCGATCGCCGACGCACACCGCAACAGCACGGGCGAGCAGATCACCGCCGACGCGCTCACCGCCCGGCTCGGTCTGCCCGCCCCGACCTGCCAAGCCATCGCCGCCCAACTCCAACTCACCTGACACCGGAAGGAGGTCAGCCCGTGCGCCCGAACCGCTTCTACAACGTGATCCGCGTCGGCCCGGTCGAGGTCGGCACCTACAACAACGGCCGGGGCCAGACCAAGCACACCGCCGCCTGCACCGCCCCCGGCTGCGGCTTCTCCACCGAACACCGCGACCGCTCCGCCGCCGAACTCGCCGCCCGCACCCACCGCTGCAACGCCTGACAGGAGGAAGATCCCGTGTTCACACCGAAATACCCGCCCCCGGACACCGCCCCGGCGCCCACCCTCACCCCGGCACCGAACACCGCTGAGGTCCCCGCGGCTCAGGCCCCGGCCCCGGTCGTCTCCGCACCGGTCTCCCAGCGGCCGGCCATCCAGCTCACCCCCGGCACCGCGCTCGCCCTCGTCGGCGCCGGCACCGCCGTGGTCCTGGTCGTCGGCGCCGTCCTCGTCTCGATGCTCCTGGCGGTCGCCATCACCGCCGTGTCGGTCGCCGTGACCGCCGTCGTGCTCCGCTTCCTCATCACCGACCTGCGGAAGGGGCGCTGAACGATGGACACCCTGATCGCAGCCGCGTTACCCACGCTGGGCTGGGCCGTCCACGGCGGCCTTCTCGTCCGCCGCCTGGCCACCGCCCGCCGGGATCCGCTGACCGGCCTGCACACCCGCGCCGGATGGACCACCCGCGCCGAACACCTGCTCGCCAAGCACCCCACAGCCCTGGTGCTGCTGATCGACCTGGACGACTTCAAGGCCACCAACGACACCCACGGCCACGCCGCAGGAGACGCAGTCCTCACCGCCACCGCCCGCCGACTGAACACCTGGTGTGGCCGCTACGGCATCGCCGCCCGCCTCGGCGGAGACGAGTCCGCCGCGATCATCACCGACCCCGGCCGCACCCCCAGCATCCACGCCCTGCAACTCGCCCTGAACGGGCCGCTCGACTACGACGGCCATCCCCTGCCCGTCTCGGCATCGGTCGGCCGCTGCTACTGCTCCCACCTGCCCGTGCGGACCCTCACCGACGCCCTGGCCGCCGCCGACGCGGCGATGTACGCGGTCAAAGGCCACGGCAGGCGCAACACCCACCACTAATCACGAAAGGAACCCCACCATGGGCATCTTCAGCCGCAAGAACGACCCGGAGCCCGCGCGCAACGACGAGATGGTCGAACTCGGCCGCGAGTACGCCATCGCCCGCCGCCACCGCGACACCAAGGCCATGAACCGGATCATGCGCCAGGTCGGCAACGACAAGGACGTCACCGACCTCAGCGACTTCCGCGCCGGCCAGGAGTCCTACGACTCCATCCCGCCCATCCCGCGCGGACGCAACCGCCGCCGCTGAACGGCCCCGGGGCGGCCCTCTCGCCAAAGACCGCCGCCCCGGCGCCTGCACCCACTTCCAGATCCAACGGACCCGAAAGGGAAGCCTCATCATGCCCCAGCACGCCCCGAACACGCGGGTCTGCCGCGACTGCGACGGCCACGCCTCTGCCCACATCACCACCGGTGCCCGGCACCGCGACGGCACCCGCGTCACCCTCCGCGTGACCTGCCCGGTCTGCAAGGGTTCGGGCACCGCGCCTGCCGCCCGCCTCATCCGCGTCGGGAAGTGACCGCCGCCATGAGGACGATCACCACCTCCGCCCACCTGGAGCCGGACACCACTGCCCGCCTGAGCGTGTTCGCGTCCACGCCCGAGGACGAAGGCTTCGTCAGCCTGCGTGTCGGTGGCGAGTTCGTCGACATTGCGCTGATCGCCCGTCCGGGCACTGCCGACGCCCTGCGCGCCCTGGCTCGCGTCGCCGAGGAAGCCGCCTCCGTCCTCGACCGGTTCGCCGAAACCGCGGACGGTGCCGCGTGACCGATGCCGCCACCATGGCGGGCCTGGACCCGGCCACCCTCGCCGACGTGCTGAGGCTGGCCGGGTCCACCGGCTTCGACCGCATCCAAGACCAGATCCGCCGTACCGGCGGCTGCACCGACCCCATCCGCCTGACGGGCACCACCGTCACCCGCGACGCGGCCACCGGGCATGTCCTGCACTCCTACTCGACCGACACCGAGCCCGGCGGCGTCCTCCGTGTGGCCTGCGGCAACCGGCGGGCCTCCCGCTGCCCGGCCTGCGCCTGGACCTACGCGGGCGACACCTACCACCTCATCCGCGCCGGCCTCGTCGGTGACCCCGCCAAGGGCACCCCCGAAACCATCCGCGACCACCCGCGGGTCTTCGCCACCCTCACCGCGCCCTCGTTCGGCCCGGTCCACAACCGGCCCGGCAACCGGCCCTGCCGCTGCGGCACCCACCACCAGGAGGACGCGCCCGAACTCGGCACCCCGCTCGACCCGGACACCTACGACTACGCGGGGGCCGTGCTGTGGAACAACCACGCCTCCGACCTGTGGCGCTACCTCACGATCTACCTGCGCCGTGAGATCGCCCGCCGGGCCGGACTGACCCAGAAAGCCGCCCACGAACAGTCACGGGTCTCCTTCGGCAAGGTCGCCGAGTACCAGAAGCGCGGGGCTGTGCACTTCCATGCCGTGATCCGCTTCGACGGACCGGACGGGCCCGACAGCCCACCCCCGGCCTGGGCCACCCTCGATCTGCTCACCGACGCCATCCATGCCGCCGCCGCCCGCGTCGCGGTCGACGTCCCGCCCGCAGGGGACCAGCCTGCCCGCACGCTGCGCTGGGGCACCCAGCTCGACGTCCAGCCCATCGGCGCCTTCGGGCACGGCGAGGAGATCACCGAACAGGGTGTCGCCTCCTACGTGGCCAAGTACGCCACCAAGGCCGCCGAGACCACCGGCACGGTGGACCGCCGGATCGGCAACAAAGAGGCCCTGGTCCTGCTCGACGTGCCCGACCATCCGCGGCGGCTCATCGAGGCCTGCCTCGACCTGCACCCGTTCTACCCGGACCGCAAGCTTCGCGACTGGGCCCACATGCTCGGCTTCCGCGGCCACTTCTCCACCAAATCACGCCGCTACTCCACCACCCTCGGCGCCCTCCGCCAGGTCCGCGCCGACTACCGCGCTGCCCAGCAACGACAAGCCCTCGGCCTGCCTGACCTCGACGCCCCGGAGGCGACCACGCTCACCCTCGCCCACTGGACCTATGCCGGCCACGGCCACACCCCCGGTGAATCCTGGCTCGCCGCCAACATCCGTCGGGACATCCGACTCAACCGCGAGATCGCCCGCGAAGAACTGCCCGCGCAACTTGCCCTGGAAGGAGCCGCCGCATGACCACCGCCCCCGCCGAACTCCTGACCGTGCCGGAGGTCATGACGCGGCTCAAGGTCGGCCGGACCAAGGTCTACGACCTGATCCGCACGCACCGCCTGACCTCGATCAAGGTCGACGGCTGCCGCCGTATCCCTGCGGATTCAGTCGGGGACTTCATCCGACGGCAGATCGAGAGGGGTGCCTGATGGCCAAGAGGCGCCCCAATGGCGGCGGCACCATCTCGAAGCGGGCGGACGGCCGCTACATGGGACGCGCGTACGTGACCGATACGGACGGCAACCGGGTCCGCAAGACCGTCTATGGCGCGACCTGGGATGAAGCCAATGAGAAGCTCGGCAAGCTTCAGGACCAGGAGCGCAACGGCGTCCCGGTGCCTTCCCGTACCTGGTCAGTCGGGGAGTGGCTGACCTACTGGCTGGAGCGCATCGTGGAGCCGGAGCGGGAGCACAACACCTACGTCAAGTACGAGTCCAAGATCCGACTCTATCTGCTGCCGCATCTCGGCAAGAAGCCCTTGGTGAAGCTCACGCCTGCCCAGCTCCGCACGTTCATGGCCACGCTGAGACGTGAAAAGGTCGGCGCGGCCACCCGCTTCGAGGTGCTCCGCGTGCTCCGGAACGCGCTCAACCGGGCCATGCGCGAGGAGCTGCTGACGCGCAACGTCGCGCTGCTGGTCGACATGCCCAAGGTTGCCAAGGACAAGGGCAAGGCGTGGAGCGCTCGGGAAGCGATCACGTTCCTTCGGACGACCCGTGCTCACCGCCTCTACGCGGCCTGCGTCCTGGTCCTCGTGCTCGGCCTCCGTCGCAGTGAGGTCCTGGGGCTGCGCTGGCAGGACATCGACTTCGAGGGGCGCCAGTTCACGCCGGTCAAGCAGGTGCAGCGGGTCAAGGGCGTCGGCCTGGTCCTCAAAGACCTCAAGACCGAGTCCTCACAGGCAGTGCTCCCCCTGCCGGAGTTCTGCGCTCGCGCCCTGGAGGAGCGGCGGGAGCTGCAAGAGCTGGAGCGGAAGATCGCCGGTGAGCACTGGTCGCAGGCGGCGGACCATGACCTGATCTTCTCCTCCGAGCACGGCGGCATGATCGACCCGGTGGGCTTCTCCCGGACCTTCGATCGGCTCGTCAAGCGCGCCGGCGTCCGCCGTATCACCGTCCGGCTCGCCCGGCACACTTGCGGCACCCTGCTCGCCTTCCTGAAGGTCCATCCCAAGGTGGCCCAGGCGATCCTCCGGCACAGCCAGATCAGCATGACCATGGACGTCTACACGCACGTGGTCGGCGACAGTGAGCGGGAAGCCGTCGCGATGCTCGCCGAGCTGCTGGAAGATCCGCTCATCGGCTGATCGCAGCCGTTGGTGTCAATCGTGGGTGTCAAAAGACCCCCGGACCGAGTGGTCCGGGGGTCTTTTCGCTGGTGGGGCTAACAGGATTTGAACCTGTGGCCTCATCCTTATCAGGGATGCGCTCTAACCAACTGAGCTATAGCCCCGCCGCGCTTTGCGGTATGTGTCCCGCGCGCTGACTCCTGAAGATTAGCGCACGACCACGGCAGTCCCAAAATCGGTTGTCGGGCGGCCGTCAGGCCGGGGTGCCGCGGGTGGTCACTCGTCCTCCGCCAGGGTCAGCTCGATGCCGCCCACGAAGCCCGCGGAGAGGTTGTAGATGAACGCGCCGAGGGTCGCCAGTGCCGTGGCCAGGACCACGTCGATGACCGCGATGATCGTCGTGAACATCAGGACGTGGGGGAGCGACAGGAAGGCCTGGAGGTCGAAGCCGTTCGCCTCGTTGGAGCCGGTCGCCTCGGAGATCGTGCCGCCGACCGAGGAGAAGACCCCCATCGCGTCCATGACCATCCACAGCACCGCCGAGGCGACGATCGTGCAGATGCCGAGCGCGATGGAGAGCAGGAAGCTGACCTTCATCACCGACCACGGGTCCGCCTTGGCCACCCGCAGCCGGGCCTTGCGGGTGCGGGGCGTGGTGCGCGCTCCGGTGCGCGGCCGCCGTACAGCACCGTCGGGGGCGTGCGCCGGGTAGGCCTGCGGCGGGTGGTACGGCCCGGCAGGCGGCTCCGGGCGCCGCTCTCCGGGAAGCGGGGACGCCGACTGCGCTTCGCCGGCCGCGGCCGGGCCTCGGGTGTCCGTCACAGTTCCCCCCTGGGATTTCTGCGTGCCGGCAGAGTCCGTCACGGAAGCCTTCACCGGCTTCAGATTGGTCGTGTGCGGGTCGTTCGCGGTCCCCGCACGCGCGGCGGAGCCACGGCCGCCGCCGTCCGTTTCCGTACCCCTGGAGGTACCGGCCGATCCGGCGCCCGTGGCTCCGCTCACGATGACTCACTCCTCGTGCTACTCGGCCGAGGGCGCCTCACCCTCGTCCGTGCCGATGTTCGCGGCACCCTCGGCGGTCTCGTCCACGGCCACGTCGCCGTCGACTTCCTCCGCCTCGCGTCCCGCCTCGGCGTTACGTGCGATACCGACCACGGCATCGCGCTTGCCCAGGTTGATCAGCTGGACGCCCATGGTGTCACGGCCCGTCTCCCTGACCTCGTTGACTCGCGTACGAATCACACCGCCGGACAGAGTGATGGCGAGGATCTCGTCGTTCTCCTCGACAATCAGCGCGCCGACGAGCGAGCCGCGGTCCTCCACGATCTTGGCGGCCTTGATGCCGAGGCCGCCACGACCCTGGACGCGGTACTCGTCGACGGCGGTCCGCTTCGCGTACCCACCGTCCGTCGCAGTGAACACGAACGTACCGGGTCGAACAACATTCATCGAGAGAAGCTCGTCGCTCTCGCGGAAACTCATCCCCTTGACGCCGGAGGTGGCGCGGCCCATGGGGCGCAGGGTGTCGTCCGAGGCGGTGAACCTGATCGACTGCGCCTTCCTGCTGACCAGGAGGAGGTCGTCGTCGGCCGAGACGAGTTCGGCGCCGATCAGCTCGTCGTCCGAACCGTCCTCCCGCTCGCGCAGGTTGATGGCGATGACACCGCCGGAGCGGGGCGAATCGTAATCCTTCAGAGGCGTTTTCTTGACCAGACCGGACTTGGTCGCCAGGACCAGGTACGGTGCCGCCTCGTAGTCACGGATCGCGAGGATCTCGGCGATCGCCTCGTCCGGCTGGAAGGCGAGCAGGTTCGCCACGTGCTGGCCGCGCGCCTCCCGGCCCGCCTCCGGCAGCTCGTACGCCTTCGCCCGGTAGACCCGGCCCTTGTTGGTGAAGAACAGCAGCCAGTGGTGCGTGGTCGAGACGAAGAAGTGGTCGACGATGTCGTCTTCCTTCAGCTTCGTGCCGCGCACGCCCTTGCCGCCGCGCTTCTGCGCCCGGTAGTCGTCCGTCTTCGTCCGCTTGACGTAACCGCCGCGCGAGACGGTGACGACGATGTCCTCCTCGGCGATCAGGTCCTCGATGGACATGTCGCCCTCGTACGGGATCAGCTTCGTCTTGCGGTCGTCGCCGTACTTCTCGACGATCGCGGCCAGCTCCTCGCTGACGATCCCGCGCTGACGGACCGGGGAGGCGAGGATCTTGTTGTACTCGTTGATCTTCGCCTGGAGTTCGTCGTGCTCCTGGACGATCTTCTGCCGCTCCAGGGCGGCCAGGCGCCGCAGCTGCATCTCGAGGATCGCGTTGGCCTGGATCTCGTCGATCTCCAGGAGGCCCATCAGGCCCCCGCGCGCGATCTCCACGGTGTCGCTGCGCCGGATCAGCGCGATGACCTCGTCGATGGCGTCCAGGGCCTTCAGCAGGCCGCGCAGGATGTGCGCGCGCTCCTCGGCCTTGCGCAGACGGAACTTCGTCCGGCGGACGATGACCTCGATCTGGTGCGTCACCCAGTGCCGGATGAACGCGTCCAGCGACAGCGTGCGCGGCACCCCGTCGACCAGCGCCAGCATGTTGGCGCCGAAGTTCGTCTGCAGGTCGGTGTGCTTGTACAGGTTGTTCAGGACGACCTTGGCGACCGCGTCCCGCTTGAGGACGATCACCAGGCGCTGGCCCGTACGGGACGACGTCTCGTCGCGGACGTCCGCGATGCCGCCGATCTTGCCGTCCTTGACCAGGTCGGCGATCTTCTGCGCCAGGTTGTCGGGGTTCACCTGGTACGGCAGCTCGGTGACCACCAGGCACTGGCGGCCCTGGATCTCCTCGACCTCGACCACCGCGCGCATCGTGATGGAGCCGCGGCCGGTGCGGTACGCCTCCTCGATGCCCTTGCGGCCCACCACCAGGGCGCCGGTCGGGAAGTCCGGGCCCTTGATGCGCTCCAGGAGCGCGTCCAGCAACTCCTCGTGCGAGGCCTCGGGGTTCTCCAGGTACCACTGGGCGCCGGCCGCGACCTCGCGCAGGTTGTGCGGCGGGATGTTGGTCGCCATGCCGACCGCGATGCCGGCCGAGCCGTTGATCAGCAGGTTGGGGAAGCGGGCCGGCAGGACGGTCGGCTCCTGGGAGCGGCCGTCGTAGTTGTCCGTGAAGTCGACGGTCTCCTCGTCGATGTCACGGACCATCTCCATCGACAGCGGCGCCAGCTTGCACTCGGTGTAGCGCATCGCCGCCGCCGGGTCGTTGCCCGGGGAGCCGAAGTTGCCGTTGGAGTCCACCAGCGGCATGCGCATCGACCACGACTGGGCGAGGCGCACCAGGGCGTCGTAGATCGAGGAGTCGCCGTGGGGGTGGTAGTTGCCCATGACGTCGCCGACGACGCGGGCGCACTTGTAGAAGCCGCGCTCGGGGCGGTAGCCGCCGTCGTACATGGCGTACAGGACGCGGCGGTGGACGGGCTTGAGACCGTCGCGGACGTCGGGCAGCGCACGGGACACGATGACGGACATCGCGTAGTCCAGGTACGAGCGCTGCATCTCCGTCTCGAGCCCGACGGGCTCGACACGCATCGCGACTTCGCCGCCCTCTTCGGGGGTGACGGGGGTGTTCTCGTCGGCCATTGCTGGTGAAGATCCTTCCTGATGCGGTCAGCTGAGACCGACTCAGATGTCGAGGAAGCGGACGTCCTTGGCGTTGCGCTGGATGAACGCGCGGCGGGCCTCGACGTCCTCTCCCATCAGGACCGAGAACAGGTCGTCGGCCTGGGCGGCGTCGTCGAGGGTGACCTGGCCGAGGACCCGGTGCTCCTGGTCCATGGTGGTCACGCGCAGCTCCTCGGCGTTCATCTCGCCGAGACCCTTGAAGCGCTGGATCGAGTCCTCGCGGATGCGCTTGCCGCGCTGCCGGCCCATCTCGATGAGCGCGTCGCGCTCGCGGTCCGAGTAGGCGTACTCGATGTCGTCCCGGCCCCACTTGATCTTGTACAGCGGGGGGCGGGAGAGGTACACGTGCCCGGCCTCGACCAGCGGCCGCATGAAGCGGAACAGGAAGGTGAGCAGCAGGGTGCTGATGTGCTGGCCGTCGACGTCGGCGTCCGCCATCAGGATGATCTTGTGGTAGCGGAGCTTCTCGATGCCGAAGTCCTCGTGCACGCCGGTGCCGAACGCGGAGATCAGCGCCTGGATCTCCTGGTTCTGCAGGATCTTGTCGATCCTGGCCTTCTCGACGTTGAGGATCTTGCCGCGGATCGGGAGGATCGCCTGGTACTGCGGGTTGCGGCCGGACTTGGCCGAGCCGCCGGCGGAGTCACCCTCGACGATGAAGATCTCGCACTTGGTGGGGTCGTTCGACTGGCAGTCGGACAGCTTGCCCGGCAGGGACGCCGACTCCAGCAGCCCCTTGCGGCGGGTCAGGTCACGGGCCTTGCGGGCCGCCACGCGCGCGGTGGCCGCCTGGATGCCCTTGCGGATGATGTCCGCCGCCTCGACCGGGTTGCGGTCCAGCCAGTCGTTCAGGTGCTCGTAGACCGCCTTCTGCACGAAGGTCTTGGCCTCCGTGTTGCCCAGCTTGGTCTTCGTCTGGCCCTCGAACTGCGGCTCGCTCAGCTTCACCGAGATGATCGCGGTCAGACCCTCACGGATGTCGTCACCGGTGAGGTTGTCGTCCTTCTCGCGCAGCAGCTTCTTGTCGCGCGCGTACTTGTTGATCAGCGAGGTCAGCGCGGCACGGAAACCCTCTTCGTGGGTACCGCCCTCGTGGGTGTGGATGATGTTCGCGAAGGAGTACACGCCCTCGCTGTAGCCGCTGTTCCACTGCATCGCGACCTCGAGGGACAGGCTCTTGTCCTTGTCCTCCGCCTCCAGGTCGATGACGGTGGGGTGCACCGCGTCTCCCTTGCGGGAGTTGAGGTACTTCACGAAGTCGACGATGCCGCCCTCGTAGTGGTACGTGACGGTCTTGACCTCGTCCTTCTCGTCCGCACCCGCCTCGTCCGCCCCGGCCGTGGCCTTCGCCGACTCGCGCTCGTCAGTGAGTTTGATCGTCAAACCCTTGTTGAGGAACGCCATCTCCTGGAAGCGCCGCGACAGCGTCTCGAAGGAGTACTCGGTGGTCTCGAAGATCTCCGCGTCGGCCCAGAAGGTGACCGAGGTACCGGTCTCCTCGATCGCCTCGTGCTTGGCCAGCGGGGCCGTCGGGACGCCCATCTTGTAGTCCTGCGTCCAGCGGTGGCCTTCGGTCCTGACCTCGACGGAGACCTTGGACGACAGGGCGTTCACGACGGAGACGCCGACACCGTGCAGACCGCCGGAGACGGCGTACCCGCCGCCGCCGAACTTGCCGCCCGCGTGCAGCACGGTCAGCACGACCTCGAGGGCCGGCTTGCCCTCGGAGGGCACGATGCCCACCGGGATGCCGCGGCCGTTGTCGACGACGCGCACACCGCCGTCGGCGAGGATCGTCACGTCGATGGTGTCCGCGTGACCGGCCAGCGCCTCGTCGACCGAGTTGTCGACGACCTCGTACACCAGGTGGTGCAGACCGCGCTCGCCGGTGGAGCCGATGTACATGCCGGGCCGCTTGCGGACCGCGTCCAGCCCTTCGAGCACGGTGATGGCGCTGGCGTCGTAGGAGGCGGTGACCTCGCCGTTCACGCCGGCGTCGGTGGACGGGATGTTCTCGTTGGGGTTGCCGGAATCGGCCACGAAGCGCCCTTTCTGGCACAGCACGAGCCGGGCTCGTCGGCAGGTTGCCGGAGCGGCTGCGGCATGTTGCGTTGGTAAGCCTTGATCAGCGTTGCTCAGCTTTTCCCGGGCGGTCCCCACGTTGGGGCGGGATTGTCTTCCAGTCTACCGGTAGCGCTGACATCGATGGGGGTTTGCCGGTACCTGAGTCCCCATGTGCCGCCCTCAACCGGTCTCCGCCGGGTCCCGATATACGGATGGGGGCTCCAAGGGGCTCACAGCGGCACTCAGCGCTTTGAGCCGTCAACCCTTGGCTACTGGGGGGTCAGATGGCGATCCGGCGGCCGTCCGGCAGTGATCCACACCTGTGCACCGAGCAGCGACCGCACGCCGGAGCGACCCAGGGGACGTGAGGTACGTCACCCGTACGTATCGCCGGGTCCCGTGCTCCCCGGGGCCCGCAGGGGGCCGTAGCGGCGGGCCGGGCCACCGGGATTGAGCACCTTGATCATCCGTACGGTGCCGTGCCCGAGGTCCTCGTTGAGCCGGGCCA
The DNA here is from genome assembly GCF_056432605.1 of Streptomyces sp. NPDC045022. Lineage (NCBI taxonomy): Bacteria > Bacillati > Actinomycetota > Actinomycetes > Kitasatosporales > Streptomycetaceae > Streptomyces > Streptomyces sp. NPDC045022. The sequence continues at coordinate 301,912 of NZ_JBWKIR010000004.1, read as the reverse complement.
CCAGCGTGGGGGCGAGCACCCGCAGCTGGGTCGCCCAGGCCGTCGAGTCGCACTGCACGGTCAGCACGCGCTCGTCCTCGTCGTACCGCTGCGGCACACAGTGCTTGGCCAGGTCCTCGCCGACGATCTGCGGCCAGCGGCCCATCACCCCGCCCACCGCCGCCGGGGTCTCCCAGCCGCGTTCGTTGATCAGCCGGTTGATCGCGGCCCCCAGCGCCATCGGGTCGCGGCCGTCGGCACGGGCGCCGGAGCGCAGGCCGCCGCCGCGCCGCGCCTGCTTCTTCTGCCGCACCGCGTCCCCCCGCGCGCGTGCCTGTTCCTTCGCGGCGCGCAACGCCACGCGCGCGAGGTCGACGCCGGAGGGCTCGGTCCGTTTGTCCGGGGTGGGTTCTTCGGTGCTCATACGCGCTCCACCGTCCCGTCGGCCACCGCGTACCGGGCGCCCGCCAGCACATGCGGTACGTCGTCGTCCACGGCGGCGGTGACCAGCACCTGCTCGCCGGGTGCGACCAGTTCGGCCAGCCGCTCACGACGGCGGGCGTCCAGCTCGGCGAAGACGTCGTCCAGGATCAGCACCGGCTCGTTGCCCTCGGCGCGCAGCAGGTCGTACGAGGCCAGGCGCAACGCCAGGGCGTAGGACCAGGACTCGCCGTGCGAGGCGTAACCCTTCGTGGGCAACTGCCCGAGCTTGAGCAGGAGATCGTCCCGATGAGGCCCTACGAGGGTGACGCCCCGCTCGATCTCCTGCTTGCGCGCCTCCGCCAGCGCCGCCGTCAGCTGGACGTAGAGGTCCTCACGCGTGTGGGCCTCGCCGGGCGCGGACGGCTTGTACTCCAGGGCGACGGGTCCGCCGCCGGGGGCCAGCTGCTCGTACGCCTTGTCGGCGAGCGGCTGCAGCGCGGCGATCAGATCGAGGCGCTGCGCGAGCAGCTCGGCACCCGCGCGCGCGAGGTGCTGGTCCCACACGTCGAGGGTGGACAGGTCCATGGACCGGCCGCCGTGCCGGCGCGCGAGCGCCGCCGACTTCAGAAGCGTGTTGCGCTGCTTGAGCACCCGCTCGTAGTCGGAGCGCACGCCCGCCATGCGCGGAGAGCGCGCGGTGATCAGCTCGTCCAGGAACCGCCGCCGCTCACCGGGGTCGCCCTTGACCAGCGCGAGGTCCTCGGGCGCGAACAGCACGGTCCGGACGATGCCCAGCACGTCCCTCGGCCTGACCTGCGAGGACCGGTTGACGCGGGCGCGGTTGGCCCGGCCCGGGTTCAGCTCCAGCTCGACCAGCTGCTGCCGCTCGCCCTGCCGGACCTGCGCCCGGATGACCGCACGCTCGGCGCCCATGCGGACCAGCGGGGCGTCGGAGGCGACGCGGTGGCTGCCCAGGGTCGCCAGGTAGCCGACGGCCTCGACCAGATTGGTCTTGCCCTGGCCGTTGGGGCCGACGAAGGCGGTGACGCCCGGGTCGAGCGGGACCTCGGCCCGGGCGTACGAGCGGAAGTCGGCCAGCGAAAGATGCGTGACGTGCATGGTCGTTTCGCCGACCTCCCCCAGAGTGGTGATGGCTTGTGGATCGCGGGGGCGACCCGGCGGATCCGTGGATTACTTCTTCTCTACGGCGTGGCCGCCGAACTGGTTGCGCAGCGCGGCGATCATCTTCATCTGCGGCGAGTCCTCCTGGCGGGAGGCGAACCGCGCGAACAGCGACGCGGTGATCGCCGGCAGCGGCACCGCGTTGTCGATGGCGGCTTCCACAGTCCAGCGTCCCTCACCGGAGTCCTGTGCGTAACCGCGCAGGCCGTCGAGGTGCTCGTCCTCCTCGAGGGCGTTGACCGCGAGGTCGAGCAGCCAGGAGCGGATGACGGTGCCCTCCTGCCAGGAGCGGAAGACCTCGCGGACGTTCTCCACGGAGTCGACCTTCTCCAGCAGCTCCCAGCCCTCGGCGTAGGCCTGCATCATCGCGTACTCGATGCCGTTGTGGACCATCTTCGCGAAGTGGCCCGCACCGACCTTGCCGGCGTGCACCGAGCCGAAGTCGCCCTCCGGCTTGAGCGCGTCGAAGACCGGCTGCACCTTGGCGACGTTGTCGGCGTCGCCGCCGTACATCAGCGCGTACCCGTTCTCCAGGCCCCAGACGCCGCCGGAGACACCGCAGTCGACGAAGCCTATGCCCTTGGCGGCCAGCTCCTCGGCGTGCTTCTCGTCGTCCGTCCAGCGGGAGTTGCCGCCGTCCACGACCACGTCGCCGGGCTCCAGCAGCTCGGCGAGCTGGTCGATGGTCGACTGGGTGGGCGCACCGGCCGGGACCATCACCCAGACCACGCGCGGACCGCTGAGCTTGCCCACAAGCTCTTCCAGGCTGTGGACATCCGCGAGGTCCGCGTTGCGGTCGTATCCGATGACGGTGTGGCCCGCGCGGCGGATCCGCTCGCGCATGTTGCCGCCCATCTTGCCGAGGCCGACGAGACCGAGCTCCATCAGTTGTGTTCCTTAGGTCGCTGTGTGGCGTGAGAGGCACCTTGGTGCCGAGCCGAGCCTAAACCCGGACGCTCATGCACAGCTGTGGGCATACGCGCTCATGCGTACCCCTGCGGACCTGCGGCTTTCCCATGGGCAGCCGGGGAGTTTCCCGGCTGCGGGCCGACCCCAGTTCCGGGCACCCACAGCACGCGCCCGGAACTGTGCACAGCTGTGGACGACGTCAGCCGCTCAGCCGCACCGGCATGATCAGGTACTTGTAGGCGTCGTCCGCCTCGGCGTCCAGCGCCGGCTTCCCGCTGAGCAGCGCGGGCTTGGTGGACGTCGTGAACGACAGCTGCGCCACCGGGGAGTCGATCGCGCTCAGGCCGTCCAGCAGGAACGTCGGGTTGAAGGCGATCGAGATGTCGTCGCCCTCCAGCTGGGCGTCGACCCTTTCCACAGCCTGTGCGTCGTCGCTGGAGCCGGCCTCCAGGATCAGCACGCCCTGCTCGAAGCTCAGCCGCACCGGAGTGTTCCGCTCGGCCACCAGGGCCACGCGCTTGACGGCTTCCACGAAGGGCGCGGTCTCGATCACGGCGACGGAGTTGAACTCGGTCGGGAACAGCGTGCGGTACTTCGGCAGGTCACCCTCGAGCAACCGCGTGGTCGTACGACGCCCCGCGCCCTCGAAGCCGATCAGGCCCTCGCCCGCGCCCGAGCCGGACAGCGCCAGCGTGACGCTGTCACCGGCACCCAGCGCCTTGGCGGTGTCCAGGAGCGTCTTCGCCGGGACCAGGGCGACCGCGGAGGCGTCCGGGTTCTCCGGCTTCCACAGGAACTCGCGGACCGCGAAGCGGTAGCGGTCCGTGGAGGCCAGGGTGACCGTGTCGCCCTCGATCTCGATGCGCACACCGGTGAGGACGGGCAGCGTGTCGTCCCGGCCGGCGGCGATGGCCACCTGGGAGACAGCGGCTGCGAAGACCTCGCCGGGAACGGTGCCGGTCGCGTTCGGCATCTGCGGCAGCGCCGGGTACTCCTCCACGGGCAGGGTGTGGAGGGTGAAGCGCGAGGAGCCGCAGACCACGGTCGCCCGTACACCGTCTGTGGAAATCTCCACCGGCCGGTTGGGGAGGGCGCGGGAGATGTCGGCGAGCAGGCGGCCGGAGACGAGGACGGTGCCGTCCTCCTCGACCTCCGCCTCGACGCTCACCCGCGCGGAGACCTCGTAGTCGAAGCTCGACAGGCTCAGCTGGCCGTCCTCGGCCTTCAGCAGCAGGCCGGCGAGGACAGGCGCCGGCGGACGGGCCGGGAGGCTGCGTGCCGCCCAGGCCACTGCCTCCGCGAGTACGTCGCGTTCCACCCGGATCTTCACCGTAAGCCGCCTCCTGCTGTTGCTACTGAGTCCTCCGACTCGGTGTCACCGCCCACTGCGACGGGAAGGACACCGGGGACCAGTCTGACGCACCGCACTGACAGTAGGTGCCTGTCGGGGTCAAGTCGCACCGAGGGGCAGCCGGGCTCGAGAGCGCGAGTTGTGCACAGGCCCCGCTTCGAAACGGTTTCCCAGCTCTCTCTAGTTGGGAGTAGTAGTAGGGCCTGTGGATACCGTGGATAACCTCGTTTTCCCAGCTCAGAGCCGGAATTTTGTCCACTGGCCCTGTGGGCGGAGGCGGTGGACAACCAGGGGTATCTGTGGAGAACAGAAAGTTCTGCACACACCGCCCACAGCCCGAGGGCAGTTCTCCCCAGCTGTGTCCCCAGGTTTACCCACGTTTCCCACACCCCAAGCCGGCACCTTCATGTGACGCCTTTCACTCGCGGCGGTGAGCGGGCGATCCGGGTTGCCGAACAGTGGACAGCCATGTGGAGAAGCCGGAGATCGCTGGGGACAACCGACCTCAACCTGTGGGCCGCCGGTGGACAACTCTGTACACAGCCTGTGGATCCCCGCTTTGTCCACAGTCTGTGGAGATCGTTCGTCCACGATTCCACAGGCAGCTGAGCTGGGGGGACGCCCTAGGGACAGACTCCCTGTGGACGCAGTTCGGGACAACTCCACAGTCCCCAGGATGTGGACGGCAGAAAGTCACCGAATCTGTGGAGAGTGGCCGTAACCAGGCACGTAATCGAACACTCGGTGGCGAACGGGGAACACTCCACAGCCCGCGCGATCCCTTCCACAGAGCTGTGGGCGCCGTCCCGCGGCTTCCTGCCGTGAGCCGGACGGCACCGCTGAGAGCGTCCGGGCGGCATCGCCGAGGCCGTCGGGACGCCGCTGGAACGCCGGAAGAGCCCGTGGGAGGCCGGAGGAGGCCTCCGGGACGCCGGAAGCAGTCCCGGACGCCGAAAGGCGCCCCCGGGTTCCGATCCCGGGGGCGCCCTCAGCGCTGTCGTACGGTCGGCGTCAGCCGTTCTTGATGCGGTTCGTCAGCTCGGTCACCTGGTTGTAGATCGAGCGTCGCTCGGCCATCAGCGCGCGGATCTTACGGTCGGCGTGCATGACCGTCGTGTGGTCCCGGCCGCCGAACTGTGCGCCGATCTTCGGCAGGGACAGATCGGTCAGCTCGCGGCACAGGTACATGGCGATCTGCCGAGCGGTGACCAGCGCGCGCCCGCGCGAGGTGCCGCACAGGTCCTCCACCGTGAGCCCGAAGTAGTCGGCGGTAGCCGCCATGATCGCCGGCGCGGTGATCTCGGGGGCACTGTCCTCACCGCCGGGGATCAGGTCCTTCAGGACGATCTCGGTCAGGCCGAGGTCGACGGGCTGCCGGTTGAGCGAGGCGAACGCCGTCACCCGGATCAGCGCGCCCTCCAGCTCACGGATGTTCCGCGAGATCCGGGAGGCGATGAACTCCAGTACCTCCGGCGGGGCGTTGAGCTGCTCCTGCACCGCCTTCTTCCGCAGGATCGCGATGCGCGTCTCCAGCTCGGGCGGCTGGACGTCGGTGATCAGACCCCACTCGAAACGGTTCCGCAACCGGTCCTCCAGCGTGACCAGCTGCTTGGGCGGCCGGTCGGAGGAGAGCACGATCTGCTTGTTGGCGTTGTGGAGGGTGTTGAACGTGTGGAAGAACTCCTCCTGCGTCGACTCCTTGTCCGCGAGGAACTGGATGTCGTCGACCAGCAGGATGTCCATCTCGCGGTAGCGCTTGCGGAAGCTGTCGCCCTTGCCGTCGCGGATGGAGTTGATGAACTCGTTGGTGAACTCCTCCGAGCTGACGTACCGCACGCGCGTGCCGGGGTAGAGGCTGCGCGCGTAGTGCCCGATGGCGTGCAGCAGGTGCGTCTTACCGAGGCCCGACTCCCCGTAGATGAAGAGGGGGTTGTACGCCTTCGCGGGCGCCTCGGCTACGGCCACCGCGGCCGCGTGCGCGAACCGGTTGGAGGCGCCGATGACGAACGTGTCGAAGAGGTACTTCGGATTCAGGCGGGCCGTCGGCTCACCGGGGCCGCTCGCCGGAGCGGACTGCGCGGTCGGCGGGCCGGGGGCGCCGGTCGCGGGCACCTCCGGGCGGCCGGGGCCGCCGCGGTGCGCCGGCTGCTCGGGCCGCTCACGGCGGACGGGGTCGCGCTGGTCGTACTCGGCCCGAGCCGGCTCGTACTTCGAGCGCCCCGAGTCGTAGTCCGGGCGGGAGGGCTCGTAATCCGCGCGCGGATTGTCGTACTCGCCGCGCTGCTGCTCGTACGGCGCGCGGTCCCTGCCCTGCGGACGGTAGTCCTGGGACGAGGAGCCGTAGTTGTCCCGCCCGGAGCCGTAGGGGTCCTGGGACGACGGCGACGTGTACGGGTCGCGCTCCGGGAAGCCGAGCCGCGGCTGCTGCCAGCCGTACTCGTCGTGCGCGGGGCGCGGCCAGGCACCGGGCTCGGGGCGCTGGTACTCGGAGGGGTACGCGGGACGGGCGGTGGGGAGCTGGTCGTTGCGCGGCTGGGGCTCGGTGCCCGGCAGTTGGTCTGCGGCGCGGTGACGGCCATAGCCCTCGTACGGCGCGGAAGGCAGCTCCGGCTCCTCGTAGCGCGGCTTGGGGGCCTGCTGCGCAGGGGGCGCCGCCGGAGCCGGCGGTTCGCCCGCGGAGTCGTCCACGGTGATCGCGATGCGGATGGGGCGACCGCACTCGCGGCTCAGGGTCTCGCTGACGATCGGAGCGAGCCGGCCCTCGAGCACGTTTTTCGCAAACTCGTTCGGTACGGCGAGCAGCGCGGTGTCCGCCACCAGTGCCAGCGGCTGGCACCGGCGGATCCAGTGCTCGTCCTTCACCTCGACACCCTGCCCGCGGCCCTCACCGAGGAGCTGCTCGAGTACTCGTGGCCACACTGCGGCAAGATCGGCAGGTACGTCAGCCACAGGGCACGCTCTCTCGCAGGTCCCACGAACGTGTGGTTGCGGGACGGGTCGGGATGGAATCCGGGTGGGGCGGCGGGGGCGATCCCGCTCGGCCGGGGACAAGGGAAACGAATCGGAGTTCAGCCACGGTAGTCAGCGCGGCCGCTACGGTTCAAGTTGTTGTCCCCAGCCTGTGGACAGTGTCCCTCAGTGTCCCTCAGTGACCCCCGGTTTGACCGAATGGCGCAGTCCCGCGTACCGTAACCAGGTCGAGTTGTCGATGGCTGCTGCCGCCTGCCTCCGATGGGCACAGGTCACTTCAGGTGATCGGGAAGCGGTGCACTCGGGCGTGACGCGAGCTACTCGTGGGCGCACGGTGACAGCCAGGACGGCACCCCGCCACTACCGATTTTCTGGAGCCCCCGAGTGAGCAAGCGCACCTTCCAGCCGAACAACCGTCGCCGCGCGAAGACCCACGGCTTCCGCCTGCGGATGCGTACCCGTGCCGGCCGCGCGATTCTGGCGAACCGCCGCAGCAAGGGTCGCGCCAGCCTGTCCGCCTGATCTGATCAGGTCATGACGTCGTGCTGCCTACCGAGCATCGGCTGAGGCGGCGCGAAGACTTCGCGACCGCGGTACGACGGGGTCGTCGGGCAGGCCGTCCGACCCTCGTCGTCCACCTTCGTAGCGGTGCCACGAACCCGCACGCGCCTGGGGAGAGCGCTCCCCCGACGCGTGCGGGTTTCGTCGTGAGCAAGGCCGTGGGTGGTGCGGTCGTGCGCAACAAAGTGAAGCGCAGACTGCGCCATCTGATGCGTGACCGAGTCGCCCTGTTTCCCCCCGGTAGCCTGGTAGTCGTACGAGCGCTGCCCGGAGCGGGCGACGTAGACCACGCACAGCTGGCCCGAGACCTGGATGCCGCCCTTCAGCGGCTGCTGGGAGGGGGCGCGCGATGAAGTACCCACTACTGGCTCTGATCAAGCTGTACCAGTGGACGATCAGTCCACTGCTCGGGCCGGTGTGCAAGTACTACCCGTCGTGCTCCCACTACGGCTACACGGCCATCGACCGGCACGGTGCGATCAAGGGAACGGCACTCACCGCCTGGCGCATCCTCCGGTGCAATCCGTGGTCGCTCGGCGGTGTGGACCATGTTCCGCCGCGCAAGCGCCCGCGGTGGCACGAAATGCTGCGCAACGCTTGGCGTGCACGCAGGGGCGGTCCCTCCGCCGCCGACCCGGCCACCGAAGAGAAGCTCTCTTCCGAGCTTCCTCCGAGCCCGGCCGCAGAGACTTCGTCCCATGCCCAAGGAGCATGATTAGTGGACACGATTGCCAGCCTTTTCAGCTTCATCACGACACCCGTTTCATGGGTCATCGTCCAGTTCCACGCGGTCTACGGCGCCATCTTCGGCCCTGACACCGGGTGGGCCTGGGGCCTGGCCATCGTGTCCCTGGTGATCCTGATCCGCATCTGCCTGATCCCGCTCTTCGTGAAGCAGATCAAGGCGACCCGGGCCATGCAGACGCTCCAGCCCGAGATGAAGAAGATCCAGGAGCGCTACAAGAACGACAAGCAGCGCCAGTCCGAAGAGATGATGAAGCTGTACAAGGAGTCGGGTACCAACCCGCTCTCCTCGTGCCTTCCCATCCTGGCGCAGTCCCCGTTCTTCTTCGCCCTGTACCACGTGCTCAACGGCATCGCGTCGGGCAAGAAGATCGGCGTCATCAACGACCAGCTGCTGGAGAGCGCCCGTCAGGCGCACATCTTCGGGGCCCCGCTCGCCGCGAAGTTCCGGGACAGCGCCGACACGATCCACGCTCTGGGCGCCTCGGTCACCGACGTGCGCGTCGTGACCGTGATCATGATCGTCATGATGTCGGCGTCGCAGTTCTACACGCAGCGCCAGCTGATGACGAAGAACGTCGACACGACGGTGAAGACGCCGTTCATGCAGCAGCAGAAGATGCTGATGTACGTCTTCCCGGTGATGTTCGCCTTCTTCGGCATCAACTTCCCGGTCGGTGTCCTCGTCTACTGGCTGACCACCAACGTGTGGACCATGGGTCAGCAGATGTACGTCATCCACAACAACCCGACCCCGGGTTCCAAGGCCCAGGCCGCCTACCTGGAGCGTCTGACCAAGCACGTCACGCACCACGGAAAGGTCCGTCGCCGGAGCGAGAAGATCATCGTCAAGGCGATCGTCACCAAGGGCCGCGACCGTAACGAGTTCGAGCGCAAGTTCATCAACGCCCTGAACAAGGCCGGCCTCGCCGCCCAGACCGACGGCACCGTGGTGAAGAGCACGGCCCAGGCCGTGGCACAGACCGAGGACGGCACGGACACCACGACCGTCACCGCAGCCGCCGCCCGGCGCCAGCAGCCCAAGCGTCAGTCCAAGTCCCAGCGCCAGTCCGGTGGGCCGAAGCAGGCGGGCGACTCTCCTTCGCTGGAGAAGTCCGACGAGCCGGAGGACGCCAAGCCCGCCGCTGCCGAACAGCCCCAGAAGCCCAGGTCCGGCACCCGCAGCAAGGCCCAGTCCGGCCAGCGCAAGGGTGGCCCGCAGCGGCCCAAGTCCCCGTCCAAGAAGTAAGAAGGAGCCCATCCCGTGACGGAAGGCACCACCTCCGCCGCTGCCGAGGGTGCAGACACCCTCACCCGCCTGGAGCAGGAGGGTGAGATCGCGGCGGACTACCTGGAGGGTCTGCTGGACATCGCCGACCTCGACGGCGACATCGACATGGACGTCGAGGCCGATCGCGCCTCCGTGTCGATCATCAGCGACACCGGCAGCCGTGACCTGCAGAAGCTTGTCGGCCGAGACGGCGAGGTGCTGGAGGCGCTGCAGGAGCTGACGCGCCTGGCCGTGCATCGGGAGACCGGCGATCGCAGCCGGCTCATGCTGGACGTCGCGGGTTACCGGGCCAAGAAGCGGGCCGAGCTGTCCGAGCTGGGCGACAAGGCCGCCGCCGAGGTGAAGAGCACCGGCGAGCCGGTGAAGCTCCAGCCGATGACCCCGTTCGAGCGCAAGGTCGTGCACGACGCGGTCAAGGCCGCGGGGCTGCGCAGCGAGTCCGAGGGCGAGGAGCCGCAGCGCTTCGTCGTCGTGCTTCCCGCCTGATCGGCATCTCGCGTTCCACCGGCCCCGTCTGTTGAGCAGACGGGGCCGAACTTTGTCAGCCTGATAGTTCTGGTGGCCGGTGCGTGAAGCACCGGCGCTGTACGGAAGGACGGTCCCCGTGACGGAGGCAGCGGAGCTTCCCCCCGCGCCCGAACAGGCGCGGGAAGTGTTTGGTGAGCGCTTCGCCGATGCGGTCCGCTACGCGGAGCTGCTCGCCGAGGCGGGCGTGCAGCGTGGCCTGATCGGCCCGCGGGAGGTGCCCCGCCTGTGGGAGCGGCACCTGCTCAACTGCGCGGTACTCTCGGAGGCGGTCCCCGAGGGAGTGACGGTCTGCGACGTGGGTTCTGGGGCCGGACTTCCGGGCATTCCGCTGGCCCTGGTCCGGGAGGACCTGAACATCACTCTGCTCGAGCCACTGCTGCGACGCACCAACTTCCTCACCGAGGTCGTGGAGCTGTTGGGCCTGGACCATGTCACCGTCGTGCGCGGCCGCGCCGAGGAGGTCCTGGGCAAGCTGCCGCCCGTGCATGTGGTGACCGCCCGCGCCGTGGCCCCACTGGACCGCCTGGCCGCGTGGGGCATCCCGCTGCTGCGCCCGTACGGAGAGATGCTCGCGCTCAAGGGCGACACCGCCGAGGAGGAGCTGAAGGCCGCGGCCACCGCGCTCAGCAAGCTCGGTGCAGTGTCGACTTCCATCCTGCATGTGGGTGAAGGTGTGGTGGACCCGCTGTCCACCGTCGTCCGGGTCGAGGTCGGGGAAAGCCCGGGTGGTGTGCGCTTCGCGGCGAAGCGGGCGAAGGCGGCCCGGACGGGCCGGGTACGCAGGCGCCGTTGAGTGCGCCCGGTGAGACGGGCCGGACGTACTAATCATCCGTACTGATCCGTCCTGACGACGAGACGTACTCCACACAAGCTGCCCAACCTACGCAGGACGGAGTGTCGCAGGGGTTCGGTCACGGGCGCTGTGCATCGTGTTTCACGTGAAACGTCGCTCACTGCTGCATGGGATCATCAGTCGCGGCCGCGCTGCGGCCGAACCTCGGGACCGGAAGCCTCTTGGATCACTCGGAGGGGGTACCTCTTCGGAGGGAGCTTCTGCCCCCTCCAGGGGTACGGAGATGTCCACAGAGGTGCATTTCTCCACAGAAGACCAGGCCTCACTGGTTCACGACCCCGAAGACATGGGAGGCTCTGTTCATTGCGAGCCTGAAGTCGAGGAGAGTGAATCCTTGCGGTCCGACGCCAACATTGCGGGACCGATGACCGATCCGGTCCCCGGTCCCCGTACCGAGTCGATGGGAGCGGATGTTTCACGTGAAACACCGCCCCCGATGGACGACACTCCCATCGGTCGTGCTGCCCAACTGGCGGTGGAGGCTCTCGGCCGCGCCGGCGAAGGCCTGCCGCGACCCGAGCAGACCCGATTCATCGTGGTCGCCAACCAGAAGGGCGGCGTGGGCAAGACGACGACGACCGTCAACCTTGCCGCTTCGCTGGCTCTGCACGGGGGCCGCGTCCTGGTGATCGACCTCGACCCGCAGGGCAACGCATCCACGGCCCTTGGGATTGACCATCACGCCGACGTTCCTTCCATTTACGACGTGTTGGTCGAGAGCAAGCCTCTGGCCGAGGTCGTCCAGCCGGTCCCTGATGTCGAGGGTCTCTTCTGTGCCCCCGCCACCATCGATCTCGCCGGTGCGGAGATCGAGCTGGTGTCTCTCGTGGCCCGGGAAAGCCGGCTGCAGCGCGCGATCCAGGCGTACGAGCAGCCGTTGGACTACATCCTCATCGACTGTCCGCCCTCACTCGGCCTGCTGACGGTCAACGCGTTGGTCGCGGGCCAGGAGGTCCTCATCCCGATCCAGTGCGAGTACTACGCACTCGAGGGCCTGGGACAGCTGCTGCGGAACGTGGACCTGGTGCGGGGGCATCTCAACCCCACGCTCCATGTGTCGACGATCCTGCTCACGATGTACGACGGCCGGACGCGTCTCGCTTCGCAGGTCGCTGACGAGGTGCGCACCCATTTCGGTGACGAGGTGCTGAGGACAAGCATCCCCCGCTCGGTCCGTATCTCCGAGGCGCCGAGCTACGGGCAGACGGTGCTGACTTACGATCCTGGATCGAGCGGTGCCCTCTCCTACCTTGAGGCCGCCCGAGAAATCGCGCTGAAGGGCGTTGGCATCAGCTATGACGCGAGCCAGGCCCATGTCGGCGCCCAGAACGACCCGAGCATGGTGGAGGGGATGCAGTGAGCGACCGACGGAGGGGGCTGGGCCGTGGACTCGGCGCACTGATCCCCCCTGCCCCGACCGAGAAGACGCCGGCCCCGGCAGCGATGGGTGGCGGAGCGTCCACCTCCCCCGCGGCCGTGCCGGTGCTGACGACCGACCGTGGTGTGGCCGCGGCAAAGGTGGCCACCCTGCCGCCTGTTTCACAGGAAACCGAGGAGCGTCCGGCGAGCCCGTTCGTGGAGACGCCCGCGTCTCCGATGGCTGCCCACTTCGCCGAGATCCCCCTCGACGCCATCACGCCCAACCCCCGTCAGCCGCGTGAGGTCTTCGACGAGGACGCGCTTCAGGAGTTGGTGACCTCCATCAAGGAGGTCGGCCTCCTGCAGCCCGTCGTCGTGCGGCAGCTGGGGTCCGCCCGCTATGAGCTGATCATGGGCGAGCGCCGTTGGAGGGCCTGCCGCGAGGCCGGCCTGGAGGCCATCCCGGCCATCGTCCGGGCCACGGAGGACGAGAAGCTCCTCCTGGACGCGCTGCTGGAGAACCTGCACCGCGCGCAGCTGAACCCGATCGAAGAGGCCGCCGCCTACGATCAGCTGCTGAAGGACTTCAACTGCACGCATGATCAGTTGGCCGACCGGATCGGGCGCTCCCGCCCCCAGGTCTCCAACACCCTGCGCCTGCTGAAGCTCTCGCCGACCGTACAGAAGCGAGTGGCAGCCGGAGTGCTTTCGGCCGGCCATGCCCGGGCGCTGCTGTCCGTCGAGGACTCGGAGGAGCAGGACCGGCTGGCGCACCGCATCGTGGCCGAGGGGCTGTCGGTGCGGTCCGTGGAAGAGATCGTGACGCTGATGGGGTCGCGGCCTCAGAGGTCCTCGCGCTCCAAGGGCCCGCGTGCCGGTTCCGTGCCCTCACCGGCGCTGAGCGAGCTGGCCACTCGGCTCTCGGACCGCTTCGAGACGCGGGTGAAGGTCGAGCTGGGTCAGAAGAAGGGCAAGATCACCGTCGAGTTTGCCTCCCCGGACGACCTTGAGCGGATCCTCAGCACACTCGCTCCCGGCGAGAGGCTGGCCCTCCAGAAGACCATGCGGGAGGACGAGACCGAGGAGACGGACGACTGATCCTCAGTCGTATCGCCGAGTTGGGCAGAGGAGCGGGCCGTGTCCGGTGTGTACCGGATAGGGCCCGCTCTTTGCTTTGCGGCGGTATCGAGTGAATCGCATCGTGGATACGATGCGAACAGCTATGGCGCATCCAGCGGAGAGCATCTGCATCTCTGAGTAGAAGGAAGCGAGGAACAGCCTTCATGGGGCGTCGGCTCGTGCCGCTCACACTGGACAACCTGCAGGATCTTCCCAACCGCTGTCGCTCGTGTGTCTTCTGGGAGCTGGACCCCGTCAGCGGCGAAGCGGCGGTGAAGGCCGGCACATCCGCGCTGGAGAAGGAAGCCTGGATCTCCGCCGTTCTGCTGGACTGGGGGTCGTGCGGCCGCGTGGCGTATGTCGATGATGTGCCGGTGGGTTTCGTGCTCTACGCTCCGCCGGCCTATGTACCGCGCTCGACAGCCTTTCCCACGAGCCCGGTCTCACCGGACGCCGTACAGCTGATGACGGCGTTCATCATGCCCGGCTATCAGGGGCAGGGACTGGGCCGGGTGCTCGTGCAGACGGTCGCCAAGGATCTGCTGCGCCGGGGCTTCAAGGCCATCGAGGCCTTCGGAGACTCTCGCTGGAAGGAACCCGCCTGCCTGCTGCCCGCCGACCATCTTCTGGCCGTGGGCTTCAAAACGGTCCGGCAGCACCCGACGCATCCTCGGCTGCGGTTGGAACTGCGGTCGACACTCTCCTGGAAGGAAGACGTGGAGATGGCACTCGACCGGCTCCTGGGAGCAGTTCATAAGGAGCCGGCGCTGAGACCGCTGTAGCGGTCGGCGACAGCCGGGAGCCACAAAGCCGAATGGGCCAACCCCAGAGGGTCGGCCCATTCGTGTTTCACGTGAAACATGCGCCGCCGACTGGCGGCGGTACCGCTTGGTTCTCCGCCTTACTCGGCGATGAACTCTTCCAGGTCGCGGACGATCGCGGCCTTGGGCTTGGCGCCGACGATGGTCTTGGCGACCTCGCCGCCCTGGTAGACGTTCAGGGTCGGGATGGACATGACGCCGTACTTGGCGGCCGTACCCGGGTTCTCGTCGATGTTGAGCTTGACGATCTCGATCTTGTCACCGTGCTCGGCGGCGATCGCCTCCAGGGACGGGGCGATCTGGCGGCACGGACCGCACCAGGCGGCCCAGAAGTCCACCAGGACGGGCTTGTCGCTCTTGAGGACGTCCTGCTCGAAGGAATCGTCGGTCACATTCTTCAGGGTGCCGGCCACGGCGGGCTCCTTAACTTGATCGTGCGGTGGGGCGGGGAAGGGAAGGTCAGACGGCGGCGGTCTTCTCGGGCTCCGCCTTGTCCTCGTCCGCGAGGGCGGCGAGGAAGCGCTCGGCGTCCAGGGCCGCGGAGCAGCCGGTGCCGGCCGCGGTGATCGCCTGGCGGTAGGTGTGGTCGACCACGTCACCGGCGGCGAAGACACCGGTCAGGTTGGTGCGAGTGGACGGAGAGTCGACCTTCAGGTAGCCCTCCTCGTCGAGGTCCAGCTGACCCTTGAACAGCTCGGTGCGCGGGTCATGGCCGATCGCGATGAACAGGCCGGTCACGGGCAGGTCGGACAGCTCGCCGGTCTTGACGTTGCGCAGCTTCAGACCGGAGAGCTTCTGCTCGCCCTGGACCTCGGCGATCTCGCTGTCCCATACGAACTTGATCTTCGGGTCACCGAAGGCGCGCTCCTGCATCGCCTTGGAGGCCCGCAGCGTGTCCCGGCGATGGACGATCGTCACGGACTTGGCGAACCGCGAGAGGAAGGTGGCCTCCTCCATCGCGGTGTCACCACCGCCGATCACGGCGATGTCCTGGTCCTTGAAGAAGAAGCCGTCGCAGGTGGCACACCAGGAGACACCGCGGCCGGAGAGCGCGTCCTCGTTCGGCAGGCCCAGCTTGCGGTGCTGGGAGCCGGTGGTGACGATGACGGCCTTCGCCTGGTGGACCGTGCCCGCGGTGTCGGTGACGGTCTTGATCTCACCGGTCAGGTCGACGGAGACGATGTCGTCCGGAATCAGCTCTGCGCCGAACCGCTCGGCCTGGGCGCGCATGTTGTCCATGAGCTCAGGACCCATGATGCCGTCGCGGAAGCCCGGGAAGTTCTCCACCTCGGTGGTGTTCATCAGCGCGCCACCAGCGGTGACGGCGCCCTCGAACACCAGGGGCTTCAACGACGCGCGCGCGGTGTACAGCGCCGCCGTGTAGCCGGCGGGCCCGGAGCCGATGATGATCACGTTACGGACGTCGCTCACGGCTTGATTCCTCGTCTCTGGTCTGTGTCAGTCGACCGGTGGGAGCACCTTTCGGGGCTCTCACCCACCCAACGGATCCTACGGGGCCTGCATTCCCGAAGTGTCCGGGCACACGCATGCTCCGATCCGACGGCCGGAACGCTTCAGCAGACTCAGGACCGGGCGAAGGACTGCTTCAGGAGAACCTTGCCGGCGGAGACGGGCTGCTGCCGGGCACAGGCCGCGTCGATGACATACGCCGTGACACGCGTGCTGTCCTCGGCGTCCGGCACCACCACCAGATAGGCGGCCTTCCCGTCATACGTGCCCGTCTTGGCACCCAGTACGGCGTCGCTCCGACGGAGCGCCTCCCGGACGCAGTCGGGCACCGCGGTATCGGTCTGGATCAGGGTGTTCGCGCTCTCGGTCGAGCCCGGCGTGTTGTGCTCGGCCCCGACGCCTCCTCGGGGCCGCCGAGTGGCCTCCTTGGCGGCGAGGAGATCCTTCACCTGGCTCTTGACGCTTCCGCCGGAGAAGGCCCCGACGGAAGAGGTCTGCTGGCCGTGAGCCGTGGTGTCGGCGGAGTGGTCACCATACGACTGCAGGAACAGGGACCCGGCCCCCAGGACGGCCGCAGTGAGCACGGCACCCAGGACCACCTGCCTGCGGCGCCGACCACGCGCGCGGCCCTTACGCCCTGGACCGGTCGTTGCTTGCGGATGTCCGGTCGGCCGATCGGACGGGGCCGATGTTTCACGTGAAACATGACTCTCGTCGTTCTCGTGGGCCGGCTCGACCGAGCCGGAGATGGGCGCATCCACCATGTCCGACGCGGAGGTGCTGAACAGTGCCTCGGCAGCGAGGGCGGCATCGATACGTCCGGCCACGTCGGCCGGCATGCGCTCCGCCTGCGGCACGGATCCCAGCAACCCCCGGATCTCTTCCAGCGAGGCATGCACGTCCGCGCACAACTCGCACGTGTCCAAGTGGTGCCGTATGCGTGTGCCGCGGTCGGGAGGAAGGAGGCCTTCGGTGAGGTCGGAGATCTCCGCGACGTCCGGGTGCCCGGCCGTGTCTGTCGTGGATGTCACGCTCTCCCACCTCCGCCCTTCACTACGGCTGAATCACTCGGTCCCGCGTCCTCGCGACCTTCGCTCGGGGACCCCGTTGCCGGTGGGACGGATGTCCCCGTCGCCCGGTTCCGTCCCGGGCCGGATTCTTTTCGGCGTCCGGCACCCTCGGGTCGCAGATGGGTGAGCAGGGGCAGCAATCTGGCTCTGCCCCGGGCGCAGCGGCTCTTCACCGTCCCCGTCGGCACATCGAGGATTCGAGCGGCCTCTGCCACGGGGTAGCCCTGCATGTCCACGAGCACCAGAGCGGCCCGCTGATCGTGCGGGAGGGTGCCGAGCGCTTCGAGAAGCTGGCGGTGGACGTCGTTCCGCTCGGCCGGTGCCGAGGCCGACTCGTGTGGCTCCAGCAGTTGTTCCAGCCGCTCGGTGTCGTCGACCGGCGCGGTTTTCCGCGAAGCCGCCTTCCGAGCCCGGTCCAGGCAGGCGTTCACGGTGATCCGGTGCAGCCATGTCGTGACAGCGGACTGACCCCGGAAGGTATGCGCAGCCCGATAGGCCGACACCAGGGCGTCCTGAACCGCGTCAGCGGCCTCCTCTCGGTCCCCCAGCGTCCGCAGCGCGACCGCCCAGAGCCGATCCCGATGCCGCCGCACGATCTCACCGAAGGCATCGGGGTCGCCTTCCACATGGCGGACGAGCAGATCCCGGTCGCTCACTCCGTCGTATCCGGCGCCCTCCGCCATCTGCCCCCTCCGGTCCGGGTGAGACGTCAGCCCGCGAACTTCACTTCGCTGATGGCCTGCTTGTAGCCGGCGCCGGCGTACAGGGTGGAGTCGTACCCCGACGTCGGTACGGCAGTCAGCCAGACAAGGACGTACTGCGTCTTGACCGACTTGGTGGGCTTCACGGTAGCGGTGGTCCCCGTCGTTGTGACGCTGCCGATCCGATTCATCGAGTCCAGCGACGCCGGCGTCAGCGAGTCGGCCGCGTACAGCTCGACCGTCGTGTGGTCGCCGGGATAGCGCAGTCCGATGGTGGCCGTACTGATCTGCTTCGCCGAGCCCAGGTCGTAGACGATGCCGACACCCGGCTTGAGAGGCGCGATCGACGGACCTTCTCTGAAGCTCTTCGTCCGCCAGTACGTGGACGTGTTCCCGTCGTACGTATTGGTCACGTCGTTGGGGTGCTGGGCGTCTCCCTCAGCGACGAACTCCCTGCTGTCCTGGATCTTTATCTGCGTCGTCTTCGGCTTCGCCGTGTTCTTGTCGCCGTCGTCCGTCGGCTGGCTGTTGTTGGTGTCGTCGGACGTGCTCCGATCCATCAACGCGTCCGCCAACTGCCAGCTCCCTAGGCCGAGAGCGGCGATGAGGAGTGCCGACACCCCCCACTTCAGGGCCTTGCCGGTGCGGCTCTGGAGCGGAGGCGGCGGAGGCGTGATCGGCTGGGTGGCGCCGGGGTGCGGCGCCGGACGGCCGTACGTGGCCTGCTGGTAGGTCGTGCGCTGGTACTCGGGCGGAGCCGTGAACACCGGCTCCGGGGGGCGGATGCGCGGCATCTCGCCGATCGCCTTCACCAGCTCTTCCGGCGTGGTGCACGCAGCTTCGTGACGCGACGCGGTGGCGCCGTCGTTGACCAGTGCACGCATGGCCAGTTCGGACAGGCCGCGGTGGACGCCCGCCCGTACCTGGTCCGGTGCGATGAGCCCGATGTCCTTGGGCAGCCCGGACAGGCCGTACGCGTCGTTCTCGTACGGCCAGCGCTGGGTCAGCGTCGCGTACAGCAAGGCGCCGATCGCCTCGGTGTCGGTGCGCTGGGGGGTCTCGGAGTTGACGCCACGGAGCGCGGCGTTCACGGCGAGGCCGCGGATGCGCCACTGGCCCGTGGACGTGCGCAGGACTGCGTTCGGGTTCAACCGCAGATGGGCGAGGCCTTCCCGATGCGCGGCGGCCATGGCGGAGGCGATCTGGGTGACCATCTGGTAGGCGTCGTGCGGCTCCAGCGGGCCGGCCGCGAGGAGCGCGGTCAGCTCGGTGGCGTCGGGCAGCCATTCGTGCACGACATAGACGAGGTCGTTCTCCTCGACGGCGTCGAGGACCTGGACGAAGCGGGGATCGCCGAGCAGCGCGGAGGAACGGGCTGCAGCCAGGACGGAACGGGCCCGCGCGTGGCCCGCGGGCAGGATGTGGACGCCGACGGCACGACGGAGTTTCTCGTCGACCGCACGCCAACTGCTGAATCCGTCCAGACGGGTGACGCACTCCTCCAGCCGGTAGCGTCTGGCGAGCTTGTGACCGCTGTGCAGCTCGGGCGGGGCGGCCTTCTGCCCGGGACCTTCGATTCCGCCGCTCCCCTGCGCCTCTTCGCTGTCCGTGTCCCGCTCCGGGTTCTTGGCCACCCCGTCGGCCGTGGACTGGTCCGCCTTGGCGGTCAGCGGTTGTTCACCGCTGTTGTCTGCCACGTCGACGGCAGCCGTGCTCCGTTCCGCCACCGTCGTCCCTGCCTCCCCATCCGTTGCACGCTGTCCGACGCCGAAACCAATTGTGCCCACAGTCCGCCGCTATGCACGACACACGGCAGCGGACGATGGTTGTGCGCCTACCCCCGCCTCAGCGCCCCAGACGCCCGCGGACCATTCCCACGAGCGAGTTGAGTTCGTCGATCCGCATACGGCGGGCGGCGACGAAGAAGACGCCGACGAGGACGGCACCACCAGCGATCAGCGCGGCGAAGGAGCCGACGATGCCCTGGCCGAGGGTGTGCCCGATGCCGTAGCAGGCCGCGCCGCTGAGCAGGGCCGCCGGCACCGAGGCGATGCCCAGCCGCGCATAGGTGCGCAGCACCCGCGTCCCGTCCAGGTCGCCGCCGAGTCGCTTGCGCAGCCGTCGCCAGGCGACACCGACACCGATGGCGTAGGCGAGGCCGTACCCGGCGGCCATACCGGCGACCGCCCAGCGGGGCGGGAGCAGGAAGTAGCAGAGCGCGGAGGCGGCCGCATTGACCGCGGCCACGATGACGGTGTTGTAGAAGGGGGTGCGGGTGTCCTCGTAGGCGTAGAAAGCGCGCAGGACGACGTACTGCACCGAGTACGGGATCAGGCCGAGGGCGAAGGCCATCAGCATGAAGCCCATGTTGGTCGCCGCGCCGGTGCCCGCGGAGCCGAAGATCAGCGTGCACATCGGGATGCCGAGGGACAGGAAGCCGAAGGCGATGGGCACGATGGCGACCGCGGTGGTGCGCAGGCCCTGGGAGATGTCGTCGCGGATGGCACCGGCGTCGTCCTCGGCGGCCGAGCGCGAGATGCGCGGCAGCAGGGCGGCCATGAGGGACACGGTGATGATGGCCTGCGGAAGGCCCCAGATCAGCTGGGCGTTCGCGTAGGCCGCGAAGCCTGTGCCCTTGACGCCGGAGTCGTTTCCGGCGGCGGTGGACAGCTGGGTCACGACCATGGCGCCCGCCTGGTTGGCGAGGACGAACAGGACCGTCCACTTGGCGAGCATCGCCGCCTTGCCCAGGCCGTGGCCCTTCCAGTCGAACCGCAACCGGATCCGGAAGCCGGTCTCGCGCAGGTAGGGGATCATCGCCAGTGCCTGGACGACCAGGCCGAGCAGCACTCCGACGCCGAGCAGCCGCTGGCCCTCCGGCGGGATGGTGGTGACGCCCATGTGGGAATTGCCGGCGGTGCCGTAGACCCAGATGAACATGCCGAGCGAGATGATGATGACGATGTTGTTCAGGACCGGAGTCCACATCATCGCGCCGAACTTCCCGCGCGCGTTGAGGATCTGACCCATCACCACATGAATGCCCATGAAGAAGATCGAGGGCAGGAAGTAACGGGTGAAGGTGACTGCGACGTCGTTGGCCGCCGGGGTGCCGGCAATGGTGGGAGACAGCATCCGCACCAGCAGGGGCGCGGCGAACATCGCAAGCCCGGTGAGCGCGGCCAGCGCCACCATGACCAGGGTCAGCAGACGGTTGGCGAACGCCTCGCCGCCGTCCTCGTCCTCCTTCATGGACCGCACCAGCTGCGGCACGAAGACAGAGTTCAGGCCGCCGCCGACGGTCAGGATGTAGATCATCGTCGGCAGCTGGTAGGCCACCTGGAAGGAGTCGGCGAGGAAGCCGAGGCCCAGCGCCGCGGCGATCAGCGCGGAGCGGATGAAACCGGTGAGGCGGGAGACCATCGTGCCTGCCGCCATGACGGCACTGGACTTGAGCAGCCCGGCAGCCTTGCCGCCTCTCTTCGCCGGAGCCACAGGTGCCGCGGGTGCGGCGGGTGTGGCGGAGGCGGGCGGACCGGCCGGATCCGGTGCGGCGGCCGGGGCGGGCACCGAGGACTGCATCGGGTTGACGCCAGCCTGGGGGGCAGCCGGGTACGAGGCCTCGGCGTACGGGTGCCCTTGCTGCGCGCCCTGGCCGTACGACGGCGGGTACTGCCCCTCGCCTGCCTGCCCGTAACCCGGCGCGGCGGCCGGTCCCGGGACGCCCGGGGGATCCATGGGCGCGTGCCCGCCGCTCTGCTGCTGGTCCCTGAAGAGGTGCGCGAAGGCGTCGGGCTCGTGGTACTCCTCGCCGGAGTGCGACACCAGGTCGTCGACGCCCACGAACTGGGTCGTGCGCGGGTCGTCGCCGTAGGGCAGGTACTGGGTCGTGACCTCCGGCTCCGGCGCCGGGGTCTGTGCCCACACCTGTGGGTCCGGGGCATAGGGCGACTGGGCGGGCGGGGCGTACAGCGGCTGCTGCTGGCCATAGGTGCCCGGGGGTGGGGGCGGGTGCGCGGCGCGGTCGTAGAGCGCCTCGGCGACCGGATCCTGGGCGGTCAGGTCATGCGCCCGGTAGGGATCCTGCTCGTAGGCGTCCTGGAGATACATGTCCGCCGCGTTCTGCGGCGGCACCTGGCCGGGCTCGGGCGGCGTCTCGGGGTAGCCCGAGCCGGCCGCGCCCTGGCCGCGTTCACCGTCGTACGGCGCGTTCATGCTTACCCCACCTCATCGTCCCGGGCCACACCGGCCACGACATCGCTCAACGGTCCACTCTCTCACCCGTCCCGGACGGGTCGGCGCTTTCCGGTGCGGTGTCCGGCGCAGGGTCACTCGGCTGCTCCGGGTCACCTGCCCCGGAGACGGAGTCGGACTCCTCCGGGAGACGGTCCCCGGGCGCCCCGGGGTTCCCGGGCTCGTCGGTGCCCTCTCCCTGCGTGCCGGGGCCGTCCTCCTCGGCCCGGCGGGCGGCCGCGCGCTTGCGCTGGGTGTACATGCGGAAACCGGCGAGTACGAGGAGGAGTACACCGCCACCGATGACCAGCATCACGGTAGGCGTGACCTCGGTGACCTTCACGTCGAAGCTGACGGGTGAGCCGTACTCCTGGCCGTCCTCGGTGTACAGCTGGGCGAGGACCGTGACCCGGCCGTTGGCGTTGGCCGAGGTGGCGAATTTCACGGACTGGCTGTGCCCGCCGGATACCTCCACGCGCTGCTCGGCGTATTCCTTGCCGCCGATCTTCAGACGGGTCGGCATGGTCGAGGTGAGGCGCAGGACCAGATGGCCGACGGGCTGGACCAGGTTGTTCTGGACGGTCACCGGGATGGTTGCGCTGCGGCCGGAGAGCTTGGTCTCCGACTTGTCGATCAGCTTCACCTGGTCGGCCAGGTCGTCGAGCCAGGCCTCCACGCCGCCCCGGTAGCTGTCCGCCTCCCCGCTGCGGCCGCGCCACGACGTGGACATCTCACGGTTTATGGCCCGTCCGAACGGAGTGACCACGCGGGACTGGTCGGAGAGGATCACCTGGAAGTTGTCGAGCTTGTCCTGGGTCCGCGCGATCTGCTCGAAGGCCGACCTCGGCAGCTCCTGCCGGCGCAGTGAGGAGGGGTAGGCGGACGTCGACGGGACACGCGTGGTGGCGTTGGCATCGGGCTTGGCCTTGGCCGTCGCGGTGAGGTCCTGGGACTGGGTCCAGGTGCCGGTCTGGAGCACCTTCAGGGCCGCCGCCATCGCCTGCGCCTGGCTCGCCGAGGGCGTGCGCTGGGGGGCGACGACGATGCTGCGCTGCTGGTCGGTCTGAGCGTTCACCTCGAGGCTCTGGGCCAGGAACTGCTGCACGGCGAGCGTCGACGAGCCCGCCTTCGTCAGATCGCCCTCGAAGGCGGTGGACAGCCGGGCGTCGGAAACCACCGCGGTGGTGCCTCCGCCCACCGGGCGCGCGGCGGAGGGTGTGTACGACAACCCGGCGGTCTCCTGCAGGCTGTCGCTGCGGGCGATCACCCGGTCGGCTCCGGCGGAGGTCGCGACCTTCATGATCGACGGGTCCACCGCTCCGTCCACGGGCCAGGCGAAGTCGGTGCTCGGTGTGACGTGGAGCACGGTCTTGACGGTGGTGGCGGCGACGTCGGTGGCGTCCTTGAGGTGGCTGAGCGAGCCGGTGACACTGGTGCCGTTGTGCGCGAGGGAGGCCAGGTCCGGGTCGGCGAAGGGCAGCGCGACGACCTCCTTGCCCGTCACAGCCTTCTGCAGCTTCGCCAGCCACTGGTTGGCGATCGCCTGATGTTCCCGCGAGCCGGGCGTGCTGGTGTCTCCGTCACTCTGGAGCCGGTAGTTGCCCGCTGCCATCGCGTCCACCGAGGCCAGCAGATCGGGATCGATCACCCAGGTGATGTCGAGGTCCTTGCCCAGGTCCACCATCTGCGCCAGCCGGCCACCCGGCGCCAGCTCCTTGGCCAGGTCGTCGTTGAGGAACACCGGTGTCTGCAGCTCGCCGGCACCCGTCCTGGCCGTCATGTGGACCGTGGACAGGAGCGGCCACAGGAATGTCGTCCTGGTCTTGGTGTCGGCCTCGGAGGGCTGCCACGGAAGGAACGTCCGCTGGATGCCGAGCACCTGGTCCCAGGCCTGGGTGGAGGTCTGGCCGGACAAGGAGACACCGAACTCGTAGACGCCGTCGTCACCGAGGCCGAGCTTGTCCACGGGGACCGAGATGCTGAAGTGCTCGGCGACGCCCGAGGGCAGTTTGGCGAACTCCTCCACGTACTTGCCGCCGAGCTCGGAGCCGATTCCGCCATGCAGATCGTCGGAGTGCCTGGCAACGGCGTCGATGGCCGAGCGGGTGTTCAGCAGCGGGCCCACCCGAAGGCCCACGTGGGCGCCGGTGACGGTCTGCTTGCCGTTGTTGGTCACCGTGCCGGAGACGGTCAGCGTGTCCCCATCGCTGGGCGCGTTCGGGCTGAGCGAGTCCAGGGAGACGGACACCGTGTCCGAGTCGACGGCCTGAGCAGGGCCCGCGGCGGGCAGCTGGAGCAGACCGGCCAGCAGGGGAATACCGGCGAGCAGCGCGCCGGTGCGCCGCAGCCACCGGCGGGCAGGTGAGGCACTGGTCCCCTGGAAGTCAGCCGCCTCGGCCACGCGCTCGCCCGTCCCTCGTCGTCGTCAGTGGTCGTCGGAATGTGCGTCCACGCATGGTAACGATGCGCGCTGAGGGGAAGTGCCGCGGTCTCCTCCACAAGATCGAGAGACAACGGTGACCCGTCCTCTATATCCAGTATCGAGGGGAGAGCGGCTGTACGCCGCAAGAGCAGTGCTTGCGCGGGTATGCCGGGAGCTGTCCGCGGCCCTTAATGCGGGCGCCTGCGGCCGCGCGGGGCACGTACCCTTTTCTGTTGTGCCGAACCCCAACGAAGACACTCCCTCTGCCCTGAGCCAGGCGCAGCAGCGCGCGGTCGCCGAGCTGCTGCGGGTGGCCCCGGTCGCCGACGATCTCGCCCGCCGATTCAAGCAGGCCGGGTTCTCCCTCGCCCTGGTCGGCGGATCGGTCCGCGACGCGCTGCTCGGCCGGCTCGGCAACGACCTGGACTTCACCACCGACGCCCGTCCCGAGGACGTACTGAAAATCGTCCGACCATGGGCGGACGCCGTCTGGGAGGTGGGGATCGCCTTCGGCACCGTCGGCGCGCACCAGGGGGGCTACCAGATCGAGATCACCACCTACCGGTCGGAGGCCTACGACCGCACCTCCCGCAAGCCCGAGGTGTCGTACGGCGACACCATCGAGGAGGACCTGGTCCGGCGCGACTTCACGGTCAACGCGATGGCCGTGGCGCTGCCGGAGAAGGAGTTCATCGACCCCCACGGTGGCCTGGAGGATCTCGCGGCGCGTGTGCTGCGCACGCCGGGCACTCCCGAGGAGTCGTTCTCGGACGACCCCCTGCGGATGATGCGGGCCGCCCGGTTCGCCGCTCAGTTGGACTTCGAGGTCGCGCCCGAGGTCGTCACCGCCATGACGGAGATGGCCGGGCGCATCGAGATCGTCTCTGCTGAGCGGGTCCGGGACGAGCTGAACAAGCTGATCGTCTCCGCGTACCCGCGCAAGGGGCTGACCTTGCTCGTCGGAACCGGGCTCGCCGATCACGTGCTGCCCGAGCTGCCGGCGCTGCGTCTGGAGAGTGATGAGCACCACCGGCACAAGGATGTCTACGAGCACACGCTGATCGTCCTGGAGCAGGCCATCGCGCTGGAGGAGAATGGGCCGGATCTCACGCTTCGGCTGGCCGCCCTGCTGCACGACATCGGCAAACCGCGCACGCGCCGCTTCGAGAAGGACGGCCGGGTCTCGTTCCACCACCACGAGGTGGTCGGCGCCAAGATGACCAAGAAGCGCATGACCGCTTTGAAGTACTCCAACGAGCTGGTGAAGGACGTGGCACAGCTCGTCGAACTTCACCTGCGCTTCCACGGCTACGGCACCGGGGAGTGGACGGACTCGGCGGTCCGGCGCTACGTCCGTGACGCCGGCCCGCTGCTGGACCGCCTGCACAAGCTGACCCGCTCCGACTGCACCACGCGCAACAAGCGGAAGGCGGCCGCACTGTCCCGGGCGTACGACGGCTTGGAGGAGCGCATCGCCCAGCTTCAGGAGCAGGAGGAGCTGGACTCGATCCGCCCGGACCTCGACGGCAACCAGATCATGGAGATCCTGGGCGTCGGCCCGGGCCCGGTCATCGGCAAGGCGTACAAGCACATGCTCGAGCTGCGTCTGGAGTACGGCCCTATGGAGAACGATGCCGCTGTCGCGGCTCTCAAGGAATGGTGGGCCGGGCAGAACTGAGCTGAGCCGGGTGCGGGTGATGTTTCACGTGAAACACCTGGCCGCCCCGGCAGCACCGAGGGGCGATGTTTCACGTGAAACATCGCCCCTCGTTTCTTGCTTCCTCACTGGCGCCCGAGTCGCGCCAGGGTCGTGGCGACTCCGGCATAGATGAGGGCGACCAGCACCACCAGTGCGGCCGAGCGGCCGTCCGGTGGAAGCATCAGCGCGGCCACTCCTGCCGCGCCGACGAATGCCATGTTGAACAAGACGTCGTACATGGAGAAGATCCGGCCGCGGAAGCCGTCATCCACAGCGGCCTGTACGAGCGTGTCCGTGGCGATCTTGGCGCCCTGGGTGATCAGGCCCAGAAGGAAGGCTGCGACGAGGAGTGGCCCGGTGGCGAACGGGAGACCCAAGGCGGGTTCCAGCACCGCGGCCGCGCCGGCGCACACCAGGATCCAGCGGCCGGGCCCCAGACGGCCCGCGGCCCACGGGGTCACCACGGCCGCTGCGAAGAATCCGGCACCGGACAGCGCCAGGGCCGGCCCCAGCAGCCGGAGTCCTTCCTCTGCGCTGCTGGAGAGGGCGTAACGGCACAGCATGAGCAGCAGGACGAGGAGCGCGCCGTAGCAGAAGCGCATCACCGTCATCGCGGCCAGTGCCCAGGCCGCTTCCCTGCGGCGCGGCGCGGCCAGGTGGCGGGCGGCCGCGACCAGATCGCGTGCGGTGTCGGCGAGCGCGGCACTCAGGTGTGCGGATGTCGGCTGCCGGTCGGGTCCGAGGAGCGCGGGGGCCATGCTCAGAGCTGCCAGGCCCGCACACAGATACAGGAACGCGCCCAGCGACACCACCGCGACGTCGGAGCCAGATGCCATGAGCCGTACGACGAAGGCGAGACCACCGCCGGCGGTCGCGGCGAGAGTTCCGGCCGTCGGGCACAGGGAGTTGGCCAGGACCAGGCGTTCGGTGTCGGTCACATGGGGCAGGGCGGCGGACAGACCGGCGAGGACGAAACGGTTGACGGCCGTGACGCACAGCGCGGAGACGTAGAAGAGCCAGTCCGCGACGTTGCTGATCATCAGTACGGCGGTTGCCGCGGCCAGCAGGGCGCGCAGCAGATTGCCGTACACGAAGACCTGCCGACGACGCCAGCGGTCCAGCAGGACGCCCGCGAACGGGCCGACCAGTGAGTAGGGGAGCAGCAGGATCGCCATTGCCGAGGCGATCGCGGTGGCCGAAGTCTGCTTCTCCGGGGAGAAGACGACGTACGCGGCGAGCGCGACCTGGTAGACGCCGTCGGCGCCCTGGGACAGGAGGCGGACGTACAGCAGGCGCCGGAAGTTCCGCAGGCCCAGCAGGACGCGCAGGTCACGGGCGACGGGCATGGATCACACCCTCACACATGCGAAAGGTCCCCGGGTCAGGAAACCCGGGGACCTTCACAGCCCTGGCAGGAGCGTTCTCGTGCGAGCGACGGCTCTGCGCGGCTTAGCGCTCGACGTCGCCGCGGATGAACTTCTCGACGTTGTCGCGGGCCTGGTCGTCGAAGTACTGGACCGGCGGGGACTTCATGAAGTAGGAGGACGCCGACAGGATCGGGCCGCCGATACCGCGGTCCTTGGCGATCTTCGCGGCGCGCAGCGCGTCGATGATGACACCCGCGGAGTTCGGGGAGTCCCAGACCTCGAGCTTGTACTCCAGGTTCAGCGGGACGTCACCGAAGGCGCGGCCCTCGAGGCGGACGTAGGCCCACTTGCGGTCGTCCAGCCAGGCCACGTAGTCGGACGGGCCGATGTGGACGTTCTTCTCGCCAAGGTCCCGGTCGGGGATCTGGGAGGTGACGGCCTGCGTCTTGGAGATCTTCTTGGACTCCAGGCGCTCGCGCTCGAGCATGTTCTTGAAGTCCATGTTGCCGCCGACGTTCAGCTGCATCGTGCGGTCCAGGATGACACCGCGGTCCTCGAACAGCTTCGCCATCACGCGGTGCGTGATGGTGGCGCCGACCTGGGACTTGATGTCGTCACCGACGATCGGCACACCGGCCTCGGTGAACTTGTCGGCCCACTCCTTGGTGCCGGCGATGAAGACCGGGAGGGCGTTGACGAAGGCGACCTTGGCGTCGATGGCGGCCTGCGCGTAGAACTTCGCGGCGTTCTCGGAGCCCACGGGGAGGTAGCAGACCAGGACGTCGACCTGCTTGTCCTTCAGGATCTGGACGACGTCGACCGGCTCGGCGTCGGACTCCTCGATGGTCTCGCGGTAGTACTTGCCGAGGCCGTCGAGGGTGTGGCCGCGCTGGACGGTGACACCGGTGGAGGGCACGTCGCAGATCTTGATGGTGTTGTTCTCGGAGGCGCCGATGGCGTCCGCGAGGTCGAGGCCGACCTTCTTGGCGTCCACGTCGAAGGCGGCGACGAACTCGACATCACGCACGTGGTAGTCACCGAACTGCACGTGCATCAGGCCGGGGACCTTCGACGCCGGGTCGGCGTCCTTGTAGTACTCGACTCCCTGCACCAGCGACGCCGCGCAGTTGCCCACGCCGACGATGGCTACGCGAACCGAACCCATTCCGGTTGCTCCCTGTGTGTACGAGTGAGGCCCTGAGTGGGACTCACGTGGCGGTGTCGTCGGGCGTATCCGTACCGGAGGTCTCTCCGGTACGGGGCAGGCCGCCCGTCGATCCAGATGTGGTGTCCTGCTGAGCGGACCCCCCGGACACGGAACCTCTCAGGTCCCGCCCGGCCCGCTCGCTCTCGATGAGCTCGTTCAGCCAGCGCACTTCGCGCTCCACGGATTCCATCCCGTGGCGCTGGAGCTCAAGTGTGTAGTCGTCGAGGCGCTCCCGGGTGCGCGCCAGGGAGGCGCGCATCTTCTCCAGGCGCTCCTCCAGGCGGCTGCGCCGGCCCTCCAGGACGCGCATGCGCACATCGCGCGACGTCTGCCCGAAGAAGGCGAAGCGTGCGGCGAAGTGCTCGTCCTCGTACGCGTCGGGGCCGGCCTGCGAGAGCAGCTCCTCGAAGTGCTCCTTACCTTCCGCCGTCAACCGATAGACGATCTTGGCGCGGCGCCCGGCGAGGGGAGCGGCGAGGGCGTCCTCATGGGTGCTGCCCGGCTCCTCGATCAACCAGCCGTTGGCGAGCAGTGTCTTGAGGCAGGGATACAGGGTCCCGTAACTGAACGCACGGAACACACCCAGGGACGTGTTGAGTCGTTTGCGCAGCTCGTAGCCGTGCATCGGGGACTCGCGGAGCAGGCCGAGCACGGCGAACTCGAGGATGCCGGAGCGCCGGCTCATCGTCGCCTCCCCTCGTCCCGCAGGTCCCTCCCGCAGGTCTCGCAGTGCCTGTCAGCGACTTTATCTCGCGCTGATGTATCGACTCGATACATCACGACGATAGAACGACCTTCCGTAAGCGACAAGAGGGAAAGCGGTGAACGGGATCACATCACCGATTCGTAGGGGGCAACTTGCCTGTTTTGGGGTGAACTTCGAGGATCGGTGCGTTTTGGTGGTGCGTAGTCTGTGCGGCATGCACACCACCGGGAACCAAGTGGCGCCTGGGGAGCGTCACCGTTCCCGGTGCAGTACGGGTGAATGCAGAACCGACCACATCCGTACTTCGGGGGGACCGGAAACCAGCCGCCGTTCCAGGCGCGCACGGGTGCGCCTGCCCGAGGAGTAAATCGTTCGATGAGCGAGCACCGTCGCAAACCGCCGCAGCCGCAGGGAGGCGGACGTGCCGCGGCCCGACGCGGCCAGTCCGGCTCGTCCTCCGGCCGCCGTGCGGCACCGCGGGGCGCCACCGGGTCTCCTGCCGACTCCTATGGGTCCAGTTCCTATGGGTCGGACTCCTACGGCTCGGGAGATGAAGAGCGCCCCTACAGTCGCCGCGCCGACGCCCGCCGGGCGGCGCAGAGAGGCAGCCGACGCAAAGGGGCCGAGAACGCCGGCTCGGGCGGACGCCGGGGTGGCCCGACCGGTCCGACCGGTCCAGGGCGCGGCCGGGACCGCGCGGCGGCAGCACCCGGCAAGAAGCGGTTCATCGACTACCCGCGGGCCGGCAAGTACGGCTGGCGGCGTTGGGTGCCCTCCTGGAAGCTCGTCTCCGGTCTGTGCGTGGGCTTCCTCGGCAGCCTGGTGGCGATGGTCGGTATCGGCTACGCGATGGTCGGCATCCCGAACGAGAACGACGCGGCCAAGTCCCAGAACAACGTCTACTACTGGGCCGACCACACACAGATGGTGGCCACGGGCACGGGCGTCAACCGGCAGAACGTCAACATCGACCAGATTCCCGAGGCGATGCGCTTCGCGGTGATCTCTGCCGAGAACAAGTCGTTCTACCAGGACTCCGGTGTCGACCCGATGGGTATCGCGCGTGCGGTGGTCAACATGGCGCGAGGCGGCCAGACGCAGGGTGGCTCGACGATCACCCAGCAGTACGTGAAGAACACGTACCTGAGCCAGGACCAGACCCTCACCCGCAAGTTCAAGGAGATGTTCATCTCCATCAAGGTGGGCACCAAGCTCGACAAGAACACCATCCTGCGGGGCTACCTGAACACCTCGTACTTCGGCCGGGGCGCGTACGGCATCCAGGCGGCGGCCCAGACGTACTACGGCAAGAACGCGGTCGACCTCAAGCCGAGCGAGTGCGCCGTCCTCGCGGCGCTGCTCAAGGGACCGACGTACTACGACCCCGCCGGCAACACGGACCTCGACAAGTCGGCGACCCCGGAGGCCAACACCAAGCGGTCCCAGGACCGCTGGTCCTGGATCCTCGGTGAGATGCACAAGGACAAGCACCTCACCGACGCGGAGTACCAGGAAGCCATCGCGAAATACCCGACGCCCGACGGGCGCAAGGCGACCAAGGGCATGACCGGCCAGATCAGCTACCTGGCCGACACGGCGAAGAAGTACGTCCTCGCCCACTCCGACATCACAGAGGCGCAGTTCGACAGGGGCGGCTACCAGATCTACACGACGTTCCAGAAGGACAAGGTCAACGCTCTGGCCAAGGCCGTGAAGAACGTCCAGAAGTCACGCCTCGACCCTCATCGCGAGCTGGACAAGTACGTCCAGTTCGGAGCGGCCTCGGTGGTGCCCAATGACGGCGCCATCGTCGCCCTCTATGGCGGTGACGGATATGAGAAGGGGCACTTCACCAACAACGCCGACACCTCCGGTGTCCCCGTCGGTTCGACGTGGAAGCCGTTCGTGCTGGCCGCGGCCATGGAGTACGGGACGTACAAGTCGGACGGCCAGGGCGTGTCGCCGCTGAGCAAGTACAACGGCAACGACCACCTCAAGGTCTACAAGCCGGATGGGTCGTTCTACCTCAACAAGGACAACTCGCCCTTCTACCAGATGAACGAGAGTCCGCATCCCTGGGGCTACATCACCCTGCGCAAGGCGATGGAGCAGTCCATCAACACGCCGTTCGTGCAGCTCGGTGTCGATGTGGGAATGACGCACGTCCGGGACGTGGCGAGGTCAGCCGGCATCCTCCAGCAGAGCATGTCGCAGGACCTCAACCCGTCCTTCGCCATCGGTACGTCCACTCCGAGCGCGATCCGGATGGCGGACGCCTATGCCACGTTCGCCGCGTCCGGCAAGCAGGCGGAGCCGTACTCAGTGACCGCCGTCAAGGTCAATGGCGGTGACGCGCCCAGCTTCACCAAGCCCAAGCGCACCTCCAAGGAGGCGATGGAACCGAACATCGCCAACAACGTGACGGATGTCCTGCAGAACGTCATCCAGAACGGTACGGGTTACAACGCCAAGACCCTCGGCCGTACTGCGGCGGGCAAGACGGGTACCACCGACAAGAACAAGTCGGCCTGGTTCGTCGGCTACACCCAGCAGCTGTCGACGTCCGTGGCGATGTTCCGTGAGAATCCCAAGGACCACAAGCTGCTCTCGATGAACGGCACGGCGGGCAAGGACTCCATTCACGGTGGTGACATCCCGACTCTGATGTGGACCGAGTACATGGAGGCCGCGCTCAAGGGGAAGTCCGACCCCGGCTTCCCGAGGGCCACCGAGATCGGCGAGGTCCAGGACGAGGCGGGCGCCCCCTCGCCGACACCGTCCGTCACCATCACGCCGAGCCCGACACCCAGCGACTCGCCGAGCCCGACGCCCAGTGTGACGACCACCACCCCGTCCCCGACGCCGAGCGAGACCTGCCAGCTCGGCTGGGGCAACAACTGCAACACCACCAGCAACGGCAATGGCAACGGTGGCACGGATACGGGCGGCACCGACGGAGGTACCACTCCGACGCCGACCGTCACGGACACGACCGGCACCGGCAACACCCGAGGCAACGGCAACGGCAACGGGGGGATCTTCGGAGGTCAGACCGGTTAACCGTCGGCTCTGACCGGTTGCCCGTCATAGGGTCCGCTGCTGGTGTTTCACGTGAAACCCGGGCCGCCGCACCGACGAGGTGCGGCGGCCCTCGGCGTATTCCCAGACAGGTACGGCAGGATGTGGCCCATGCCCAGTGCAGAGATGACGCCCGCGAGCGTGCACGAGCCCGAGCCTGTGCGGCCCGCCCCGGCAGAACCGGTGCAGCCGACCAGGGAGGACGAGGTTGCCGCGGCCGGCAGTGAACTGATCGGCGGTCCCCTCGGGCGGCGTGCCCTGCCCGGGACCTCCTGGTGGACCCCCGTACGGGTCGTCGCGCTCGTGGCGATCGGCATGTTCGCCCTCGGCCTGGTCCAGAAGGCGCCCTGCTACGACAGTGGCTGGTTCTTCGGCGCGAGCAGCCAGTACACACACGCCTGCTATTCGGACATCCCGCACCTGTACCAGGGGCGTGGGTTCGCCGACCATCTCGTGCCGTACTTCGACAAGCTCCCCGGCGACATGGACTACCTCGAGTACCCGGTGCTGACCGGAGTGTTCATGGAGGTGGCCTCCTGGCTGACCCCGCACAGCGGCAGCATCCAGCACCAGGAGCAGTGGTACTGGTTCGTCAACGCCGGAATGCTGATGGTGTGCGCGGCCGTCATCTCCGTCTGCGTGGCCCGTACCCACCGGAGGCGCCCCTGGGACGGCCTGCTGGTCGCCCTCGCGCCCGCCTTCGCGCTGACCGCCACCATCAACTGGGACCTCTTCGCGGTCGCCCTCACCGCCGCCGCGATGCTGATGTGGTCGCGGGGCCGGGCGCTCGCCTTCGGCATCCTGCTGGGGCTGGCCACCGCCGCCAAGCTCTATCCCGTTTTCCTGCTCGGCCCGCTGCTCCTGCTGTGCTGGCGGGCCGGCAAGTGGCGGGAGTTCCTCCAGGCCGTGGGTGGCGCGGTGGTCGCCTGGCTCGTGGTGAACCTGCCGGTGATGCTCACGCACGATGCGACGGGCTTCCACATCCGCGAGGGCTGGGCGAAGTTCTACGCCTTCAGCAAGGAGCGTGGCGTCGACTTCGGCTCCTTCTGGCTGATCTGGGCGCAGAACTCCAGCCACCCGCTGACCACCGACTTCGTGAACACCGTGGCCTCCGTGCTGGTGGTGCTGTGCTTCCTCGGCATGGGCGCGCTGACGTTCACCGCCCCGCGCCGACCACGCTTCGCCCAACTGGCCTTTCTGGTGGTGGCGGCCTTCATCCTCACCAACAAGGTGTACTCCCCGCAGTACGTCCTGTGGCTGGTGCCGCTGGCGGTCCTCGCCCGGCCCAAGTGGCGGGACTTCCTGATCTGGCAGGCGTGCGAGGTGGCGTACTTCCTCGGCATCTGGATGTACCTGGCCTACACGACCAGCGGAGACGCCCACAAGGGCCTGCCGACACACGGCTACCAGTGGGCGATCGTGCTGCATCTGGTGGGCACGCTGTACCTGTGCGCCGTCGTCGTACGGGACATCCTCATGCCGGAACGCGACGTGGTGCGCCGCTCGGGCGACGACGATCCCTCGGGCGGGGTCCTCGACGGCGCGGAGGACGTCTTCGTGCTCGGCGCGGCGGCTCATCCACCGCGGCATGCCGCCCACTTCGACGGGCCTCAGGTGGACTGGGGCAGGCCCGAACTGTCGCCCCACGAGGACCGTTCGCTCTGAGCGAACGGCCCCCGGGCTGGCCATGAACAAGGCCGTACACGCGCGATACGTGTACGGCCTTCCCGTTCCCGGTACCGCGTCCTCTGTGCCGGCCTAGCGGTCCATGATCCGGTCGAACTGCGTGGTGGTGTGCCGCAGATGGGCCACCAGCTCGTCACCGACCTTTGGCTCCGGGGCGTCCGACGGGACGAACAGGATCGACACCTGCATGTGCGGCGGCTCGGCGAACCAGCGCTGCTTGCCACCCCAGACGAACGGAGAAAGGTTCCGGTTGACCGTGGCGAGGCCGGCCCGTGCGACGCCCTTGGCACGCGGCATGACGCCGTGCAGGGCCTTCGGGGCCTCCAGGCCCACCCCGTGCGATGTACCGCCCGCCACGACCACCAGGTAGCCGTCCGAGGCCGCCTTCTGCTGGCGGTAACCGAACCGGTCGCCCTTGGTCACCCGCGTGACGTCCAGGACGGCGCCGCGGTACTCGGTCGCCTCGTGATCCCCCAGCCACAACCGCGTGCCGATTCGGGCGCGGAACCGGGTCTGCGGGAACTGCTGCTGGAGCCGGGCCAGTTCATCGGCCTTGAGGTGGCTGACGAACATCGTGTGCAGCGGCAGCCGGGCCGCGCGCAGCCGGTCCATCCAGCCGATGACCTCCTCGACGGCGTCCGAGCCGTCGGTGCGGTCCAGGGGCAGATGGATGGCGAAACCCTCCAGGCGGACGTTCTCTATGGCCTGGTGCAGCTGCGGCAGGTCCTGCTCGCTGATGCCGTGCCGCTTCATCGAGGACATCACCTCGATGACGACACGGGCGCCGACGAGGCCGTACACGCCGTCGATCGACGACACCGAGCGGACGACCCGGTCGGGCAGGGGCACGGGCTCCTCGCCGCGCCGGTACGGCGTCAGCACCAGCAGGTCACCGCCGAAGAAGTCCTTGATGCGCGCGGCCTCGTACGTCGTGCCGACGGCGAGCAGGTCCGCACCGAGCCGCGTGGCCTCCTCCGCCAGCCGTTCGTGCCCGAAGCCGTAGCCGTTGCCCTTGCAGACCGGGACGAGACCCGGGAACTGCTCCTGCACGTGCTTGTGGTGCGCCCGCCAGCGCGCGGTGTCGACGTAAAGCGTGAGCGCCATGGCCGGACCCGGAACCTTTCTCGTGGCTGCGGTGAATCAGAGGTGTGAGAGCTATGAAGGCTATGGAATCAAACGCTCGCGGCTCAGCGGCGCGACATGTAGATGTCGAGCGCCTTATGGAGCAGCTTGTTCAGCGGGAAGTCCCACTCGCCGAGGTACTCGGCGGCCTGTCCGCCCGTGCCGACCTTGAACTGGATCAGGCCGAACAGGTGGTCCGTCTCGTCCAGGGAGTCGGAGATGCCGCGCAGGTCGTAGACGGTGCCACCGAGCGCGTAGGCGTCGCGCAGCATCCGCCACTGCATCGCGTTCGAGGGCCGGACCTCACGGCCGATGTTGTCGGAGGCGCCGTAGGAGTACCAGACGTGCCCGCCGACGATCAGCATCGTCGCGGCGGACAGGTTCACGCCGTTGTGGCGGGCGAAGTACAGCCGCATGCGGTTGGGGTCCTCGGTGTTGAGGGCTGTCCACATGCGCTGGAAGTACGACAGCGGGCGGGGCCGGAAGTGGTCGCGCACGGCTGTGATCTCGTACAGCCGCTGCCACTCGGGCAGGTCCTGGTAGCCGCCCTGGACGACCTCGACGCCCGCCTTCTCGGCCTTCTTGATGTTGCGTCGCCACAGCTGGTTGAAGTTCTTGTGGACCTCTTCCAGGGAACGGTTGGCCAGTGGCACCTGGAAGACATAGCGGGGCTGCACATCACCGAAGCCGGCGCCGCCGTCCTCGCCCTGCTGCCAGCCCATGCGGCGCAGCTTGTCGGCCACCTCGAAGGCGCGCGGCTCGATGAAGTCGGCCTCCAGGTCGCGCAGCCGCTTGATGTCCGGGTCCTGGATGCCCCTCTTGATGGTCTCGGCGTTCCAGCGCCGGATGATCACCGGCGGGCCCATCTTCACGGAGAAGGCGCCCTGCTGCTTCAGATGCGCCAGCATCGGCTGGATCCAGTCGTCCAGGTTCGGCGCGAACCAGTTGATGACCGGGCCCTCGGGAAGATAGGCGAGGTAGCGCTTGATCTTGGGCAGCTGACGGTAGAGGACCAGGCCCGCGCCGACCAGCTCGCCGGTACGGTCGTCGAACCAGCCGAGATTCTCCGAGCGCCACTCCGCCTTCACGTCTGCCCAGGCCGGGACCTGCATGTGGCTCGCCGACGGCAGGCTCTGGATGTAGGCCAGATGCTGCTCGCGACTGATGGTCCTCAGGGTCAGGCTCATTCGGGGCGCTCCTCGGGCTGGTGTGTCCCCATGGGTACAGGGGCTCCGGCTCTCGCGCCGAAGCCTACTGCGCCTGACGAGCGCCCCGACTGGGCGTACGGGCCTCAGCTGCCGATGAGCCCGCCGAACAGTCCGCCGTGTGCCATGCCGAGCAGGAAACCGACTCCCGCGGCACCGAGCCCCAGGATCAGGCCGAAGCGCTCCCGCGTGGTCACCGAGATCCACTGCCCGTACGCGCCGACGACCATGCCCACCAGACCGGCCCAGGACGTCACCAGATGAAGGCCGTGGAAGAACGACGTGATGAAGGACAGCAGGCCCAGGACCAGCGTCACCACCACGAGGGCGTCCTGGAGCGGATGGGATTTACCGTCCGTGGCGAAGAGAGATCCGGCGGTATTGCGCTGCACTGCCTGTGCCATAGGGCACCTCCTGCGGAAGGCGGCGCATCGTAGCGCCGTACACACCCGACGTGTACAGATTGACGGTCCCCAGGGCCGGATTTCAACCGGAAGCGGGTGTGCGGGTAGTCTGTACCCTCTGCACCGGTGTCTGCCCAGGCCTGCCAGTCCTACTGGAGCCTCGCTGCGGGATCCCTGAGGGAACCCCGATTGTCAGTGGCGGCAGATACCGTTGCGTACGCATCGCAACCCTCCTGCCACGGAACGACCGTGGCCGCTGAGTCCAAAGGAGGTGGGTTCCACATGCGTCACTACGAGCTGATGGTCATCCTCGACCCCGATCTCGAGGAGCGTGCTGTCTCCCCGCTGATCGAGAACTTCCTGTCTGTCGTCCGTGACGGCGGCGGCAAGGTTGAGAAGGTCGACACCTGGGGCCGTCGTCGTCTCGCCTACGAGATCAAGAAGAAGCCCGAGGGCATCTACTCGGTCATCGACCTGCAGGCCGAGCCTGCGGTCGTCAAGGAGCTCGACCGCCAGATGAACCTGAACGAGTCGGTCCTCCGGACCAAGGTCCTCCGTCCCGAGATGCACTGAGCCTTCCGCTCAGCTGATCTCGGGATTCGAGTAGCAGCACCAAGCAGCCAGCAGCAAACCCGCCGAGAGGTTCCCCATGGCAGGCGAGACCGTCATCACGGTCATCGGCAATCTTGTCGACGACCCCGAGCTGCGCTTCACCCCGTCCGGTGCGGCGGTCGCGAAGTTCCGCGTCGCGTCCACTCCCCGCACCTTCGACCGCCAGACGAACGAGTGGAAGGACGGCGACAGCCTGTTCCTGACCTGCTCGGTCTGGCGTCAGGCGGCGGAGAACGTCGCCGAGTCGCTTCAGCGAGGCATGCGCGTCATCGTGCAGGGCCGGCTGAAGCAGCGGTCCTACGAGGACCGTGAGGGCGTCAAGCGCACGGTCTACGAGCTGGACGTCGAGGAAGTCGGCCCCAGCCTGCGCAACGCCACGGCCAAGGTCACCAAGACCGCCGGTGGCGCTCGCGGTGGCCAGGGTGGTTACGGCGGCGGCGGCCAGAGTGGCGGCGGCCAGGGTGGCGGCGGCTGGGGCGGAAGCTCCGGTGGCGGCCAGCAGGGCGGCAGCGCTCCGGCCGACGACCCGTGGGCGACCGGCGCTCCCGCCGCCGGTGGCAACCAGGGCGGCGGCGGCTGGGGCGGAAGCTCCGGCGGCGGTGGCGGCTACTCGGACGAGCCTCCCTTCTAGGCCTTCGGGCCGAGGGTGGGTCGTACCCCAACTTCTTGATCACACAGGAGAAACACCATGGCGAAGCCGCCTGTGCGCAAGCCTAAGAAGAAGGTCTGCGCTTTCTGCAAGGACAAGGTCACGTACGTGGACTACAAGGACACGAACATGCTGCGGAAGTTCATTTCCGACCGCGGCAAGATCCGTGCCCGCCGCGTGACCGGCAACTGCACGCAGCACCAGCGTGACGTCGCCACGGCCGTCAAGAACAGCCGTGAGATGGCGCTGCTGCCCTACACGTCCACCGCGCGCTAAGGGAGGGTGACCAAATCATGAAGATCATCCTCACCCACGAGGTCTCCGGCCTCGGTGCCGCGGGCGACGTCGTCGACGTCAAGGACGGTTACGCTCGCAACTACCTGATCCCGCGGAACTTCGCGATCCGCTGGACCAAGGGTGGCGAGAAGGACGTCGAGCAGATCCGTCGCGCTCGCAAGATCCACGAGATCCAGACCATCGAGCAGGCCAACCAGGTGAAGGCCCAGCTCGAGGGCGTGAAGGTCCGTCTGGCCGTCCGCTCCGGCGACGCCGGCCGTCTCTTCGGTTCCGTCACCCCGGCCGACGTCGCTTCCGCGATCAAGGCTTCCGGTGGCCCCGAGGTCGACAAGCGCCGCATCGAGCTGTCCGCCCCGATCAAGACCCTGGGCGCCCACGAGACGTCCGTGCGTCTGCACCCCGAGGTTGCCGCAAAGGTCAACATCGAGGTCGTCGCGGCCTGATGGCTGCATGATCGCTGCGCTCGCTTGAGCAGGTGAAAGGGGCCGCATCCGAAGGGTGCGGCCCCTTTTCCCATAGTGGGGTGCGGGCATCGCGGCATGTTTCACGTGAAACGGTCAGCGGGTCGCGCCCGTCACGATCCAGCGGCCGGAGCGGGTGCGCAGCCACAGGGTCAGCATGCGGATGGTCATCATCAGCGTCATCGCCGCCCAGAGCGCCGTGAGACCGCCGCCAAAGGTGGGGACGAGCAGAGCCACCGGTGCGAACACCGCCAGGGTGAAGACCATCGCCCAGGCCAGGTAGGGCCCGTCGCCCGCACCCATCAGAACGCCGTCCAGGACGAAGACGACCCCACAGACGGGCTGCGACAGTGCCACCATCAGCAGTGCGGGCAGTGCCGTGTCCTTGACCACCGAGTCGCTGGTGAACAGCGGCAGGAAAAGCGGTCGGGCGGCCACTACGAGCAGGCCGAGTACGGCACCGGTCGCGAGGCCCCATTGGACCATGCGGCGGCAGGCCTCGCGTGCGCCCTGGGTATCGTCCGCGCCGAGGTAGCGGCCGATGATCGCCTGTCCCGCGATCGCGATCGCGTCGAGAGCGAAAGCCAGCAGGCTCCACAGGGACAGCACGATCTGGTGGGCGGCGATGTCGGCGTCACCGAGATGTGCGGCGACCGTCGTGGCGATCATCAGGATCGCCCGCAGGGACAGGGTACGGACCAGCAGGGGCACGCCCGCCTGGGCCGAGGCCCGGATGCCGGCGGCGTCCGGGCGGAGGGAAGCACCGTGCCGCTGGGCCCCGCGTACGACTACGGTCAGGTAGACGGCTGCCATGCCGCACTGTGCGACGACCGTGCCCCATGCCGAACCGGCGATGCCGAGCCCGGCACCGTAGACGAGTCCTCCGTTGAGCGCGCCGTTGGCGATGAAACCGGCGATGGCGACGTAGAGCGGGGTGCGGGTGTTCTGCAGGCCACGCAGCACTCCCGTCGAGGCGAGGACGATGAGCATGGCCGGGATACCCAGCGAGGAGATACGCAGATACGTCGTGGCGTAGGGAGCCGCGGTGGGGGAGGCGCCGAAGAGGTCCACGATGCCGGGGGCCAGTGGAAAGACGACGGCGATGACGGCGATGCCGAGCAGCAGAGCCAGCCAGATGCCGTCCATGCCCTGCCGGATGGCCGCCTGGAGATCACCGGCGCCGACGCGGCGGGCCACAGCGGCTGTGGTGGCGTAGGCGAGGAAGACGAAGACGCTCACCGCGGTGGTGAGGAGGGCCGAGGCGACGCCGAGGCCGGCGAGTTGCGCGGTGCCGAGATGGCCGACGATCGCACTGTCCGCCATGACGAAGAGAGGCTCGGCGATGAGGGCGCCGAAGGCTGGGACGGCCAGCGCGACGATCTCTCGGTCGTGCCGTCGGCGGGTGGCCTTCGGTATCGCGGGAGCCTGTGTCATGAGCACTAATCTAATCGTCCACAGGTAAGCGATGCAACTACCCTGTGACCCTTACCTCATCTCTCGGGTCATCTCCTTTCGCGCACCGTTCGAAGGGATCTTGGTCCGACTGGGAAAGTTTTTCTTCTGCACAACCAGTGGACGGTAAAGATGCAGGTCAGGGACCTCCGTGGCAGGGGAGCGAGGGCTTGTTCACAGGGCTGTCCACCGGGTCGTGCACAGGTTTCGGCGAGTTCTCCACAGCATCGGGGCGGTCGTCCACAGGGCCTGTGGATAACCAGATTGGCTGACGGTGCCGGCGGGCCTACCGTGGTCCGGCGCCCACTCCCTTCCCCGGCCCGGGAAGTGCCTTTCCCACGGCCTTGGAACCGTCACAAAGCCGACGCGTGAGAACCGGAGTTGGGCCTCTTATTTGTCAGTGTCGTGCCGTACAACAGAGGACACGGCGAGGTCCGCTGTGCGGACGGGAGGAGGTGGCTCGGTGAGCATTTCCGAGCCCTTGGACGATCCGTGGGCCGACAGTGGGCCCAGCGATCGTCTGCCGGCCTCCCGTCGGCGGAGTGACGGTGGCCGGGGTCGTGACGAACAACACGACCGGGGCCGGGAGAACAGTGGTTGGGACGGTGGCGGGTCGTCCTTCGAGCGGGTGCCGCCGCAGGATCTGGACGCCGAGCAGTCGGTACTGGGCGGCATGCTGCTGTCCAAGGACGCCATCGCCGACGTCGTCGAGATCCTCAAGGGCCACGACTTCTACAAGCCCGCGCACGAGACGATCTACCAGGCGATCCTCGACATCTACGCGAAGGGCGAGCCGGCCGACCCCATCACCATCGCCGCCGAACTCACCAAGCGCGGCGAGATCAACAAGGTCGGCGGCGCTTCGTACCTGCACACGCTCGTCCAGACGGTGCCGACCGCGGCCAACGCCGAGTACTACGCCGAGATCGTCCATGAGCGGGCCGTACTACGCCGCCTGGTCGAGGCCGGCACGCGCATCACCCAGATGGGATACGCGGCCGACGACGACGTCGACGAGATCGTCAACCGGGCACAGGCCGAGATCTACGCCGTCACCGAGCAGCGCACCAGCGAGGACTATCTGCCGCTCGGCGACATCATGGAAGGCGCCCTCGACGAGATCGAGGCGATCGGCTCACGCAGCGGCGAGATGACGGGCGTGCCCACGGGCTTCACCGACTTCGACTCGCTGACGAACGGTCTGCACCCTGGCCAGATGATCGTCATCGCGGCCCGACCCGCCATGGGTAAGTCGACCCTCGCCCTGGACTTCGCGCGGGCCGCCTCGATCAAGCACAACCTGCCGAGCGTCATCTTCTCGCTCGAAATGGGCCGCAACGAGATCGCGATGCGTCTGCTGTCCGCGGAGGCCCGGGTCGCCCTGCATCACATGCGGTCCGGCACGATGACCGACGAGGACTGGACCCGGCTCGCCCGTCGCATGCCGGACGTCTCGGCCGCACCGCTCTACATCGACGACTCCCCGAACCTGTCGATGATGGAGATCCGCGCCAAGTGCCGGCGGCTGAAGCAGCGCAGCGACCTCAAGCTGGTCGTCATCGACTACCTCCAGCTGATGCAGTCCGGCGGCTCCAAGCGCGCGGAGAGCCGTCAGCAGGAGGTCTCGGACATGTCCCGTAACCTCAAGTTGCTCGCGAAGGAGCTGGAGATCCCGGTCATCGCGCTTTCCCAGCTCAACCGTGGTCCCGAGCAGCGCACCGACAAGAAGCCGATGGTCTCCGACCTGCGTGAGTCCGGCTCCATCGAGCAGGACGCCGACATGGTCATCCTGCTGCACCGTGAGGACGCCTATGAGAAGGAGTCCCCGCGTGCGGGCGAGGCCGACCTGATCGTCGCCAAGCACCGAAACGGCCCGACGGCCACGATCACGGTCGCGTTCCAGGGCCACTACTCCCGCTTCGTGGACATGGCCCAGACCTGATCCCCCTGTCCGGGGCCTTCGCAGGAACCCGACCCGGCCGGGCTCATGGAGCGGTGTCCGGGAAATGGATTCGACGTCCACTGGCACCGGCCGGTGGACTGGGCTCATGACGACATCTCAGGAAGCGCTGCTCCCCAGCACCCGGCGTGCCTTGCTGCACCGGATCGCCGTCGCGCAGGCCGAAGGGCGGGCGCCGTCGCTGGTCGCCGCCGTCGTACGGGACGGACAAGCCCTGTGGCACGGGGCGCGTGCCTCGGCAGAGGGGCACGCGCCGGACGAAAACACGCAGTACCGTATCGGTTCCATCACCAAGACCTTCACGGCCGTACTGGTGATGCGGCTGCGCGACGAGGGTCTGCTCGATCTCGGCGATCCGCTGGAGAAGCATCTGCCGGGCACCGGCGCGGGGGAGGCGACAATCGCCGAACTGCTCGCCCACACAGCCGGCTTGGCGGCCGAGTCACCTGCTCCCTGGTGGGAACGGACCCCCGGATCCCTGCGGCCCGAGCTGAGTGACGTGCTCGGTGAGCAGCCCCTCCTGCATCCCGTCGGTCGGCGGCATCACTACTCCAACCCCGGCTACACGGTGCTCGGCGCGCTGGTGGAGGAGTTGCGTGGCGCTCCCTGGGAGGCGGCGCTGCGCGGCGAGATCCTCGAGCCGCTCGGCCTGCACCGTACGAGCATGCGGCCGCAGACCCCGTACGCCGACGGATGGGCCGTGCATCCGTGGGCCGACGCCGTGCTGCCCGAGCCGCTGGAGGATCTCGGCCGGATGGCACCGGCTGGGCAGTTGTGGTCGACCACGGGTGATCTGGCCCGGTTCGCCGTGTTTCTGGCTCGGGGTGACGACCGGGTACTGGGGGCGGAGTCGGTGCGGGAGATGCGAACCCCGGCGGCACCCGCCGAGGCCGCGGACGTGGCGGACGGGACCGCCTATGGCTTGGGAATGCAGATCCTGCATCGGGACGGCAGGCTGCTCGTCGGGCACTCCGGTTCGCTGCCGGGCTTCCTGGCGAACCTCACCATCAGTGTGGAGGATGACGTGGCGGCGGTGGTGCTCACCAATTGCACCAGCGGGCCGCTGTTGGGCGCGCTGGGCGCCGACCTCGTACGGATCGTCGCCGAGGCGGAACCCCGGATCCCTGAGCCCTGGCGGCCGCTGCCCGAGGTCGACCCG
The DNA here is from genome assembly GCF_056432605.1 of Streptomyces sp. NPDC045022. Taxonomy (NCBI): domain Bacteria; kingdom Bacillati; phylum Actinomycetota; class Actinomycetes; order Kitasatosporales; family Streptomycetaceae; genus Streptomyces; species Streptomyces sp. NPDC045022. Next base: position 258,862 of record NZ_JBWKIR010000004.1, on the reverse strand, counting down.
GCGGTCATGGAGCTGGCGGGGCAGTGGTACTGGGGGACTCATGCCTTCGGCCTGCGCGTGAGTGCTGACGGCCTGATCGCGTTGGCACCGCTGACCGGTGGCGGACGCCGTGCCCGCTTCCGGTCGAACGGGGACGGCACCTGGACGGGTCTGGAGGGCTACTACGCCGGGGAGCTGCTACGGCCGGTACGACGCCCGGACGGGTCCGTGAGTCATTTCGACCTCGGGTCGTTCGTTTTCACGCGGCAGCCGTACGACATCGAGGCTCCGGTACCTGGCGGAGTGGATCCGGAGGGGTGGCGGGGGATGCGCTAGCCCGAAGACGCGAAGGCGGTGTGTTTCACGTGAAACACACCGCACTGCTCCGCTCGTCACTGTTCCGCTCGTCCTGCGGTGCCGTCACAGCTTCAGTTTGAAGCCCTCGTGCGATGCCGTGAAGCCCAGCCGCTCGTAGAAACGGTGGGCGTCGGTACGCGTCTTGTCGGACGTCAGCTGCACCATCCGGCAGCCGAGCCGGCGGGATGTGTCGATCGCCCACTCGATGAGCCGGCTGCCGAGTCCGCTGCCCCGTTCGTCGGCGTGGATACGCACGGCTTCGATGAGCGCGCGGGTCGCCCCCTGGTGGGAGAGCCCGGGAAGGATCGTGAGCTGCAGGGTTCCGATCACGCGGCCTTCGTGTACGGCGACGACGAGATGCTGGTTGGCGTCGGCGTCGATGCGCTCCAGCGCAGCCTTGTACGGGGTCAGGTCGTGAGGCGACTCGCGTTGGGCGCCCAGCGGATCGTCGGCGAGCATCGCCACGATCGCCGGCAGGTCATCGGCGGTCGCGCGCCGTATTTCAAGATCTTCCATGCCCGCACCCTATGCGGGCACGTTCAATGACTCCACGACCCGGACCAACGGGGTCAGCTCGGGGTTCAGGGAGGCCTCGTCCAGGGCCTCGCGCAGGGCGGCGTCATTGGTCGGTCGCGCCCCCTCCAGCAGTCGCAGACCCGCTTCGGTGACGTTGGTGTAGATGCCGCGCCGGTCGGTGGGGCACAGGTAGCGCTCCAGCAGACCGCGGTCCTCCAGACGGGTCACCAGCCGCGTGGTGGCGCTCTGGCTGAGGACGACCGCGTCGGCGACCTGCTTCATCTGCAGATGCCCGCCCTCGCCGTCGTGCTGTCGGCTGAGCACGTCGAGCAGGGAGTACTCGCGCACGCTCAGATCGTGCTTCGCCTGGAGGGCGCGCTCGATGTGCGCCTCGATCTTTCCGTGCAGCGCAGAAAGGGCGCACCAGCCCTGGGCAAGGGCGGTGAGCGCGGGGTCCGTCGCTGTCATGGGGGTTCTCCTCCGTTCCAGAGCGGCTGAACCAAGGGTAGAGCACCGGCGCAATAGTCGGCGTTTGCATGTAGCCCGCGTCCGCAACTATTGTGGGCGCATGTAAAGCGCTCCTGCAATCATCTGGGAAGGTGTACCCCACATGCCTCTCGCGCTCCTGGCCCTCGCGATCGGGGCCTTCGGAATCGGAACGACCGAGTTCGTGATCATGGGCTTGCTGCCCGACGTCGCGAGCGACTTCGGGGTATCCATCCCCACGGCGGGCCTGCTGGTGACCGGCTACGCGCTCGGCGTGGTCATCGGTGCCCCGCTGATGACCGTGCTCGGCACCAAGGTCTCGCGCAAGCGGATGCTGATGCTGCTGATGGGACTCTTCATCGCCGGCAACCTGCTCTCCGCGGTGGCTCCCACCTTCGCGGTCATGCTGATCGGACGAGTGATCGCCTCACTCGCCCACGGAGCCTTCTTCGGCATCGGCTCGGTCGTCGCCGCGGAACTGGTGGCACCCGACAAGAAGGCCGGCGCCATCGCCATGATGTTCACCGGCCTGACCGTCGCCAATGTCGTCGGTGTCCCGTTGGGCACGCTCATCGGGCAGAACGTCGGCTGGCGCGTCACCTTCGGCATCGTCGCGGCCCTCGGGTTGGTCGGTCTTGCCGGCATCGCCAAGCTGGTGCCCGAGATGCCACGGCCGGAGGGTGTGCACCTGCGGCACGAGCTGGCCGCCTTCAAGAACGCCCAGGTCCTGCTCGCCATGGCGATGACCGTCCTCGGCTTCGGCGGGGTCTTCGCGGCCATCACCTACATCGCCCCGATGATGACCCACATCGCCGGCTTCGCCGACGGCTCGGTCACCTGGCTGCTGGTCCTGTTCGGCCTCGGCATGGTCGGCGGCAACCTCATCGGCGGCAGGTTCGCCGACCGCGCCCTGATGCCGATGCTGTATGTCTCTCTGGGGGCCCTGGCCGTCGTCCTGGCGTTCTTCACACTGACAGCACACAACAAGATCGCGGCCGCCGTGACCATCGCCCTGATCGGCGCCCTGGGCTTCGCCACCGTCCCGCCGCTGCAGAAGCGCGTCCTCGACCAGGCGCACGGTGCCCCGACGCTCGCCTCGGCCGTGAACATCGGCGCCTTCAACCTGGGCAACGCCCTCTCCGCCTGGCTCGGCGGCATCGTGATCGCGGCCGGCCTCGGCTACACCGCCCCCAACTGGGTCGGTGCCGTCCTCGCCGCGGCCGCCCTGGTCCTCGCCGTCCTCTCGGCGGCCCTGGAACGCCGCGACGACGCACACCGCCCCGTGGCCGCCTCGGGCACGTCGGCCGGGCAGCGGACGTCCGTCCGCCACTGAGCCGCCCGGCTCACCGGTACCGCCACACACCCGTACCGGGCCCCTGGTTCGGCACGCATCCACCTCAACAACTCCAAGGAGAAAGCTCCATGAGCACCACCGTCGTCGCCCCGCTCACCATCGAGGACGCCGAGCTGCTGGTCGCCACGGCCCGTCGCGCGGCCGAGGACGCCGGCGTCACCGTCAGCGTCACGGTCCTGGACGCCGGCGGCCACCTGCTCGCCTTCCGCCGGGACGACCGGGCCGTGCTGATCTCCGGTGAGACCAGCACCCGCAAGGCATACACGGCGCTCCAGCTGAACGCGCCCACCGCCGACCTGGTCGACGCCGTGCAGCCGGGCGGCCTCTTCCACACGCTGCCCACGGCCCTCGACCGGCCTCTGCTGTTCATCGCGGGCGGTATCCCCGTCCACCGGAACGGCAGGCTCATCGGCGCGATCGGCGTCGGCGGCGGTGCGCCGGAGCAGGACCACGGCTTCGCCACCGCGGCGGTTCAGGCGCTCGCCTGATCACACGGCCCGGGACGGACAACGCCGGCCCCACCACTCGAAGCGGTGGGGCCGGCGTTCACCGTGCGCAGGCTCAGCCCGCGGCCACCGTCAGCGGCGCGAACCGGCGCGTCCAGTCCCCTGGGAGGTCGGTGATGCCGTAGGTCATCACGGCATTGAAAGCCACGGAGGCCAGTCCCCGCGCTTTCGCCCACCCCAGCAGCTCCTCGTGGCGCACGTCGATGTCGGTGCGCAGCGGGCGGTCCGTACCGGCCGCCAGCGAGGCGATGAGAGCCTTGGCGGTCTCCGTGTCCCGGGCGATCAGCGGGCCGACGACATGGGTGTCCATGTTGGGCCACGCTGCCGTGTAACCGATGATCCGGCCGTCCTCCTCGGCCACCCGCAGCTGGTCGGCGAAGGCGGGCAGACGAGTGATGAGTGGCGTGCGGTCGGCGCCGAACACCTCCTCGTCGAGACGCAGAATCGCGGGAAGGTCCTCCGCGGTCGCAGCCCGCGTCGGCACCCTGGAGTCCGGACCACCGGGGGTGAAGGTACCGGTCAGCATCTCCGCCCGGCCCGTCACCTTGAAGCCCAGCTCCTCGTACAGGGGACGGCCATAGGGGGTGGCATGCAGGGTCAGCGGGGTGGTCCCCATGGTCGCCACGATGTGCCGCAACAGACGGCGCCCGACGCCCTGACGGGCATGACGTTGGGCCACCAGAACCATACCGATGGCACCGAGTTCCAGCCGTTCCCACGAGCCGTACTCGGTGACGACGCACGCGGCGACGAGGCCACCCTGTGGGTCGTCGATGCCGAAGCCCTTTCCGGCCGTGAGGAGGAGGCCCCACTTGTGCTCTTCGCGTGGCCACCCCCGGTCCTGGGACAAGTCGGCACATGCAGGGAGATCGCGAAGCGTCAGACGGCGGATGGGCAGAGCGGCGAGGGAAGGAGTCGGCACGCAGGTCAGGCTGTCCGACCGGCACCCCTGCCGTCCACCCGTTTCGAGACAGACGTACGTGCTTTTGGCCATGCCGTAGCCCTGCGCACAGCTCATGGACACCTCTGAGTGTTTCACGTGAAACATCGGCATCCGATTAGCCTCCGGGTTATGGCGAGACTTCATCTCTTCGACCTCGATGGCACGTTGTTGCACCGCACCACGGCACCGGTGGAGATTTCCCGCCAGTTGGGGCTGGAGGCGGAGACGGTCGCGCTGGACCGGGCGATCGCGGAGGGCCGGATCGGACCACCGGAGTACGCGGCGCAGGTGTACGACCTGTGGGCGGCCCTGACTGAGGCGCATGTGCACGCCGCTTTCGAGGCGGCTCCCTGGCTGACCCGGATTCGCGAGGTATGGGCGGAGATCAGAAGCGCGGGTGAATACTGCGCCGTGGTGTCTCTCTCACCTTCCTTCTTCGTGGAACGCCTGCTGGACTGGGGTGCGCATGCGGCCCATGGATCCCTTTTCCCGGCTGTACCGTTCACCGAGCCTGTCGACCCCTCCGGGGCGCTCAGCGCCGCGGCCAAGGTGACCATCGCGGACCGGCTCTGTGCGGAGTTCGGTGTGTCACGGGCGGACTGCGTCGCGTACGGCGACTCATCGTCGGACAGGGAGCTGTTTGCTGTCGTACCGGTTTCCGTGGCGGTGAACGCGGATGGTCACCTGTCCGGACTCGCGACCCATTCCTACACCGGACGGGATTTGTGGGATGCCTATGAATTGGTCAGCGGAGCCGGGTAGTTGACGAGCCTCTCGGCTCACCCCCTGCCTGATTCATGAGAGAGGCACGATGGCCGAGATCGGCCCTGCCACCGACAAGGCACCTCCTACTTCTACACGCTCCTCGAAGGCCCTGCTCACCGCGGCCGAGCCCTTGGACGAATGAGTCCGCAGCGGAGTCGGTGCCTTCCGGTGGCGCGCTATCCGAGGTCGGGAGCGTGCATGGCGCGTACCCCTTCGATATTGCCGTCCAGGTAGTGGCGCAGTGACAGCGGGACGAGATGGACGGAGGCGATACCGACGCGGGTGAACGGGACACGGACGATCTCGTACTCACCGGCCGGCTCGTCCACTTCGGGGCCGTGCCGCAGGGAGGGGTCCATGGATTCCAGTCGGCAGACGAAGAAGTGCTGCACCTTCACACCGGTGGCGCCCCCGTCGTCACCGATGTGCTCCACGGTGTCCACGAAGCACGGCACCACATCGGTGATCTTGGCTCCGAGTTCCTCGTACACCTCTCGGTGCAGGGCGTCCACGACGGTCGAGTCGCCGGACTCCACGCCGCCGCCGGGCGTGACCCAGTAGGGGTCGACACCGGGCTTGGTTCGCTTGATCAGGATCAGGTCGTCACCGTCCAGCAGGACGGCACGGGCGGTGCGCTTGACCACGGGTCGGACGGTCATGGGAGAAATGTGGCCCGGCTGGTTCCACGTGAAACATCGCAGAGGGCCACTGGGTGACCGCAGTGCGTGCCCTCCCCGGAAGCGGCCCTCAGCACCAGGCCGCGGCCGCCCGCTGGAGCCACTCGTGGGCCCGGGCGATATGGGGCATGGCGAGGGTGCCGGTACGCACCACCAGGAAGTATGTGCGCAGCGGCGGCACGGCCGGGGCATGCAGCCTGACGATCGTGCCGCGTTCGAGGGCCGAGGCGCACAGATAGCGGGGCAGTACCGCCAGCCCGGCGCCAGCGATCGCGCAGGCGAGCACGGCCCGGAGATCGGGGACGATGACCGTGCCCGAGGCGGCCGGGCGTGAGTCGAAGACGGAGGCCCAGTAGCGCGAGACGAAGGGCAGCGACTCGTGGACCTCGACGACGGGCAGGTTCTCCAGGGCCGGTGCTCCCTTCAGCCGTAACGCGTCCGAGCCGATCCGTTCCGCCCAGCGCGGGGCGGCGACCAGTACGTGTTCCTCGTCGCAGAGCGGAGTGGCGGTGAGCAGTGCTCCGCGCGGCCGGGCCGTGCTGATGGTCAGATCATGGTGTCCGGCGGCCAGTCCCTCCAGTGTTTCCTCGGCGGTGCCGAAGGAGGCGCGCAGCGCGAAGCCCTGGCCGTCGTCGCCGGTCAGCTCGGTGAGCGCGGGCAGGGCGCGTTCGGCGGTGAACTCCGGCGGGCCGGCGAGATGCAGCGTCCGTAACGACGACTCGTCGTCCAGGCCGCTCTCGGCTATCTCCACCAGGGCGTCGAGGTGCGGCGCGGCCTTGTGTGCCAGCTCGTCGCCGATGGTTGTCGGGGTCACCCCGCGGGGCTGCCGGAGGAAGAGCGGCCTGCCCAGCTGACGTTCCAGCGTGCGGATCTGCGAGGTGACAGCGGGCTGGGAGAGCCCGAGCAGCGCGGCGGCGCGAGTGAAGGAACCGGCCCGGTGCACGGTGACGAAGGTCCGTAGCAAGGCCAGATCCATGGCATGCCTCCCCTCCCCTGTCCCTGCCGTCCTCCGGCGCACGGGTAGGCAGCAACTATAAATAAGTCGATAGGTTCCTGTCGCTAGCGTGATTGGACACTGACACAGAGTCAACTAGCCTTGTCCGCACGGTTCTTCGCAGGAGGAACCGAAGACGGTCCGAGCCACGAGGGGGGAGGCTCGGACCGTCATGCGACCTCGGCAGGTGACGCGTCGCGGCTCGTTCGGCGGACGCGTCCCGGCTCACTCGGCGGACTCGTCCAGGGCACGCAGCAGGTCGGCGATCAAGTCGTCGGGGTCCTCGGCGCCGACGGACATGCGGATGAAGCCCTCCGGGACCGCGTCCCCGCCCCAGCGACGGCGGCGTTCGGCCGTGGAGCGCACCCCGCCGAAGCTGGTCGCGTCCTCCACCAGGCGCAGGGCCTCCAGGAAACGCTCGGCACGCGCGCGCGTGGGCAGCGTGAAGGAGACCACGCAGCCGTAGCGGCTCATCTGTTGTGAGGCGATCTTGTGCGAGGGGTCGCCGGGCAGGCCGGGGTAGCGTAGGTCGGACACCTCGGGCCGCTGCGCCAGCGCTTCGGCGACCCGCAGGGCGGTGGCGTTCTGCCGGTCGACGCGCAGCTGGAGCGTGGCGATGGACCGGTGCGCGAGCCAAGTCTCCATGGGCCCGGAGATCGCCCCGACGATCTTGCGCCAGCGGCGTACGGCGGCCATCGCCTCGGTGTCGCGGCCGGTGACGTAGCCCAGGAGGACGTCTCCGTGCCCGGTGAGCTGCTTGGTGCCGCTGGCCACGGAGAAGTCGGCGCCCAGCTCCAGCGGGCGCTGTCCGAGCGGGGTGGCGAGAGTGTTGTCGACGGCCACCAGAGCGCCGCCCGCGTGTGCCGCGTCCACCAGCCGCCGGATGTCACAGACGTCGAGCCCGGGGTTCGACGGGGACTCGATCCACAGCAGCCGGGCGCCGTCGAGTACCTCCAGCTGTGCGTCGGCGCCGGTGGCAGCAGTGCGCACCTCGACGCCGTAGGCCTCCAGCTGGGCGCGGACCAGCGGCAGCACCTGGTAACCGTCGGAGGGCAGCACGACCGCGTCCCCGGCGCGCAGCTGGGAGAAGAGAACCGCGGAGATCGCCGCCATGCCGGAGGCGAACACCAGCGTCTCGACGTCCTCCTGCCCGGGCGCCTCGAGCTCGGTGATGGCGCGCTCCAGCAGCGTCCAGGTCGGGTTGTCGTCGCGGCCGTAGGAGTACGGTCCCGTCACCTCGCCGGGCAGGTGGAAGTGCGCCGCGAACACCGGTCCCGGCAGGGTCGGCTCGTGCTTGGCCGGCTCGGGCAGTCCGGCGCGTACCGCGCGGGTGCCGTCGCCGGTGTGCCCCTCGCCATTGGTGGCATCGCTCATGCGGCCCGTCCCTCCAGTCGTTCCCGTACGGCGACGAGCAGACCGGTGCTCGCCGCTTCCACCATCTCAAGACACTCCTCGAAGCCGTCGCTGCCCCCGTAGTACGGATCCGGTACGTCGAGGGCGTCACCACTGGCAGGGTCGTAGGAACGCAGCAGGTGGATCTTGCGCACGTCCTCCTCGGTGGCGGCGAGCCGGCGCAGAGCCTTGAGGTGGCCGGTGTCCAGGGCGATCACGAGGTCGAGCCGGGCGAACCACGACGGCTGGAACTGCCGGGCGACGTGCCCGGTGTCGTAGCCGTGCTCCTCGAGCACCGAGACGGTGCGCGGGTCGGCGGCCTCGCCCTCGTGCCAGCCTCCGGTACCGGCGCTGTCGACCTCGACCAGACCGTCGAGCCCGGCCTCCGCCACGCGCGCGCGGAAGACGGATTCGGCCATCGGGGAGCGGCAGATGTTGCCGGTGCACACGAAGCAGACGCGGTAGGACATGGCGCGCTCAGTCCTCGTCGGGCAGGACGACGTGCAGTGCCCAGGAGACGACGGAGATGATCAGACCGCCCAGGACGGCCGTCCAGAAGCCCTCCACGTGGAAGCTCAGATCGAGCTTGCCGCAGACCCACGAGGTCAACAGCAGCATCAGCGCGTTCACCACCAGGGTGATCAGCCCCAGGGTCAGGATGAACAGCGGGAAGGTGAGCACCTTCATGACCGGCTTGACCAGCCAGTTCACCAGGCCGAAGATCAGTGCGACGACGATCAGCGTGCCGGCCTTCTTGGCCGTGCTGTCACCGGTCAGGGTGATCTTGTCGAGCAGCCACACGGCGACCGCCAGGGCGCCCGCGTTGGCGATCGTCTTGACTACGAAATTCTTCATGTGTCTGATCGTGGCAGACCGGACGGGTAGCGGGCAGTGGAGCGAGGGCGGCAGCGGCGATGAAGGCATTCCGGCTGGACGAACTGGAGGCGGAGCGCGCCGCCAACGAGGGTGCCTACCTTCAGTTCCTGCGGGAGCGGAACATGTCGGTCGGCCTGTACGCCCTCAACGCGGGCGACCACGACCCGCAGAAGCCGCACAGTCAGGACGAGGTGTACTTCGTCGTCAGCGGCCGGGCGTCGATCACGGTCGGTCTGGAAACGACCGAGGTGGCGCGGGGCAGCGTTGTCTACGTGCCGGCCGGGGTCGCGCACAAGTTCCATCACATCAGCGAAGACCTGAGGGTGCTCGTCGTCTTCTCTCCGCCTGAGGCGTGAGCCGGGACCTCGGGGTTCCCTAGGGGACGGGTCAGGGGACGACAAGGGGTACGCGGCCCCCACGGGCCCCCTCCGCAGCCCTAGCATCGAGTGCAGAACATCGACAACGCACGAGAACGCAAAGGACGAGGGCAAATGCGAGAGATCTTCGCGGGGCTGCCGTGGTGGGTGAAGTGGGTCGCGGTGCCGGTCATCGCCCTGGTCGTGTTCGGCGGCCTGATAGTGACCGTGGTCGGATTCGTGATCAACCTGCTGTTCAAGGCGCTGATCTTCGTCGCCCTGGTCGGCGGGCTGATCTACATCGTGCGCAGATTCATGACCAACTCCTCGTCGCGCCGCGACTGGTGAGGAGGCGGGAACCGGTGACCGGTGAACGGGGACGGCAACCGGTTCCCTCGGGGGAGGGAAGTTTCCCCACGAGACCGCCGGCGCGCGGTGGCTGACGGTTAGAGTCCGGAACTCCCCACGGGATCTGGCCCCGTGGTGGCGCAGACCCCCCTCCGTGCTCTACCTCCGCACGGGCTGCCCCTCGCGCTTCGGGAGTGACCCTTGGCCACGGTTGACACCGCACCGGCAGAACCTCACGCACCCCCCACCTCACCATCACAGCACTCCTGCCCGCCCCCCCTGCAGCGGCCGCCCACCGCCTCGGTCCCCGGGCAACCGCAGGCCGCGGACCACCCAGCACGCCCGGCGTCGGCGGGCCTCGCAGAGCAGCCGGCCTCCGCGCACACTCCCGGGCCACCTGCGGCCGCGACCCTCATCGGATCCGTGCAGCGAGCCATGCGGCTGCTGGAGACCGTCGCCGCGCACGCCTACGGCGCACCCGCCAAGCAGCTCGCCCGCGAGACCGGCCTTGCCCTGCCCACGACGTACCACCTGCTGCGCACCCTGGTGCACGAGGGCTATCTGCGCCGCGAGAAGGGGATGTTCTTCCTCGGCGACGCGGTAGAGCGGCTGAGCAGCAGCGGAGCACAGCAGAAACGTCGCAGCACGGTGGTGGACACGCTCGCGCACTGGCGCGATTCCATCGGTGTGCCGGTGTACTACGCGATGTACCGGGACGGCGAGATCGAGGTCATGTGCGTCTCCGACTCTCCAGAAGCCCCCGCGGTCGAGGAATGGGCCGACTTCCGCGAGACCGGCCACGCGCACGCGATCGGGCAGTGCCTGCTCTCCCAGCTGGACGAGGACGCCCGACGCGACCATCTCACCCGATACCCCGTGCAGGCCATCACGCCGTACACCGTGCGTGACAACGATGCCCTGCTGCGACGGCTGGCCCGGGTGCGGCGCATGGAAGCGGTGGTGGAGCGGCAGGAATACGCGCTCGGCACGGTCTGCGCGGCGGTCCCGATCACGGTCGGCACCACCGCGGCCACCATGGCCATTTCCCTGCCCGCCCGGCGCGCCGACCGGTTGCTGCCCGCGGCCGGCCGGTTGCAGGCCGAGGTCGGCCGTCACCTGGGAGCCCTCGCGCTCTCTATCAGTATCTGAAAAATTACTCCTTGTGATCTCTCATGTACGTTAAGCAAGATTTGACCACGGTCAGAGGGATCAATCCCGGCCAGTCGACGTCATATGACGGGGTAGGCGATGCGCGAGTCCGTACAGGCAGAAGTCATGATGAGCTTTCTCGTGTCGGAGGAGCTCTCCTTCCGCATTCCGGTGGAGTTGCGCTACGAGACCGATGATCCCTATGCGGTGCGACTTACCTTCCATCTGCCCGGTGACGCCCCGGTGACCTGGGCCTTCGGGCGGGAGTTGCTGATCGACGGGGTCGGCCGACCGTGCGGAGAGGGGGACGTGCACATCGCACCCGCCGATACGGAGGTGCTGGGCGAGGTGCTGATCCGGCTTCAGGTCGGCAGCGACCAGGCGCTGTTCCGCTCGTCGGCCCCGCCGCTCGTGGCCTTCCTCGATCGTACGGACAAGCTCGTGCCGCTCGGCCAGGAGGGCGCGCTGGCCGATTTCGACGCTCATCTCGATGAGGCCCTGGACCGCATCCTGGCTGAGGAGCAGAGCGCCGGCTGAAGGGTTGCGTACGGGGCGCGGGTGCTCCGTCGTACCGTGCGGGAATGTGCAGGAACGCTTCTGCGTAGATCCGCAGGGCACGGTCCAGGTGGCACGGTCTCTGGTACCCCGGGCACTCTGCCGTGCCGGGCTCACCGCTTGCGGCGGCGGCCCCGGCCGGCGCGGGCCGGAAGGCGCTGCTCCCCGGTGGAGGCGGCATCCGGCCCGGGTCGGTCGGCCGACACCACAAGCGCGGCGAGCGCGGTGGTGACCGGGACCGAGGCGACCAGGCCGATCGATCCCACCAGCGTGCGTACGATCTCCTCGGCCACCAGTTCACTGTTGGCCACGGTCCCTACGCTGCTCTGCGCGATCGAGAACAGCAGCAGCAACGGCAGCGCGGCACCGGCGTAGGCGAGGACCAGCGTGTTGACGACGGACGCGATGTGGTCGCGGCCGATGCGGATGCCCGCCCGGTACAGCCCGCGCCAGCCCATCGACGGATTGGCCTCGTGCAGCTCCCAGACGGCCGACGTCTGCGTCACCGTCACATCGTCCAGGACACCGAGCGAACCGATGATGACGCCGGCCAGCAGCAGACCGCTCATGTCGATCGACGGATACAGCCCATGGATCAGACCGGTGTTGTCGTCCGTGTTTCCGGTGAGAACGGCCCAGTCGATGAACTCCGAACCGAGGATGCCGATCAGCAGGAGGGAGACCAACGTGCCGAGCACCGCGACGGATGTACGGGCCGACAGCCCATGGCACATGTAGAGCGCGATGAGCATGATCGCACTCGACCCGACGACGGCCACCAGCAGCGGATTCGATCCCTCCAGGATCGCGGGCAGGATGAACAGCGTCAGCACCAGGAAGCTCACGGCCAGCGCGATCAGCGCCATGACCCCGCGCAGCCGGCCCACCACCACGACCGCGAGTGCGAAGATCCCCGCGAGCAGCGCCATGGGCAACTTGCGGTTCGCATCGGTCACCGAGTACTGCAGGTCCTTGGGGGCCGAGGGCTCGTAGGCGACCACGACCTTCTCGCCCTGGTGCAGTTGCCGCGACTGGTCCGGTTGCACGATCTCGGAGAACGTACGGCCCTTGTCCTTGCCGGTGTCGACCCGGACGGTCGCCTTCTTGCAGTCACCGCCCGTTTCCCGCACCGCCGAATTGCCCTCGGTGGTGGAGGTGTCACCGGTCGGGGTCCCGCCGGAGGCGTTCACCGACTTGCAGCTCACCTCGACGACCCTGGTGACCGTGGCCTGCTGAGTCTGCCGGTCGAAGCCGACGCCGGTGCGTTTGTGCGAGGGCGCTCCCCCGGGCCAGAGCACCACCAGACCGACCAGGACCGCCGCGGTGAACGGGATCAGGATCGCCGCGATGACCTTGCGCAGGTGCTTGGAGACGGGCGCCGCGGGTCCATGGTTGTGGCTGTGGCCGTGCGAGTGGCCGTGTCCGTCACCCGCACCGGAGCCGTTTCCCTGGCCGTGTCCGGCGCCGGGCACGTGGCCGTCATGGGCGCGTACGGCACCCGGTCCGCCACCTGGTGCTGAGGCGCCTCGGCGGCGCGGCCCGGGCGGCTGATGCGGGTACTGCTCCATCCTGGTCACCGCCCGATCATCGCAAGAACGGCAGGGGGCCCACTGTTCACCGCGCCACACATGACGCTAGCGTGGAGGCACCTTTGCACACGCGGGAGCTCGGAGCACCGGGCTGAGAGGGCGCTGACCTCCGTATACGCGATGTTTCACGTGGAACGAGCGATATTCCACAAGGAACGTCGTCAGACGGAATCCGCTGCGTCGACCGCCGAACCTGTTACCGGGTAATGCCGGCGTAGGGAGTAGGTCTCATGACCAACAAGGACGCACGCACGCCTGCCTCCGCTCAGGACGACACGTCCCAGGAGGCCGGGAAGTCCATCGGCTGGCACAAGGCGTACGTCGAGGGATCGCGCCCCGACCTGCGGGTGCCGGTTCGTCAGGTGCACCTCACCAACGGGCAGTCGGTCACGCTGTACGACACCTCGGGCCCGTACACCGATCCACTCATCGACACGGATGTCCGCAGGGGCCTGCCGCCGCTGCGGGAGAACTGGATCGTCGCCCGCGGTGACACCGAGGAATACGCGGGCCGTCCTGCCCGTCCCGAGGACGACGGGATCAAGCACACCTCACCGCGCGGCGGGCTGCGGAATCTGGACGCGGTCTTCCCCGGACGCCCGCGCCAGCCGCGGCGGGGCCGCAACGGCGAGGCGGTGACGCAGCTCGCGTACGCGCGCCAGGGCGAGATCACCCCGGAGATGGAGTACGTGGCCATCCGTGAGAGCGTGTCGCCGGAAGTGGTCCGCGAGGAGATCGCGGCGGGTCGGGCGGTGCTGCCGGCGAACGTCAACCACCCGGAGATCGAGCCGATGATCATCGGCAAGCGGTTCCTGGTGAAGGTGAACGCCAACATCGGCAACTCCGCGGTGACCTCCTCCATCGAGGAGGAGGTCGAGAAGATGACGTGGGCGACCCGCTGGGGTGCCGACACGGTCATGGATCTCTCCACCGGCCGCAACATCCACACCACCCGCGAATGGGTGTTGCGCAACTCCCCCGTGCCCATCGGCACGGTGCCGCTCTACCAGGCCCTGGAGAAGGTCGACGGCAAGGCCGAGGAGCTGACCTGGGAGATCTACAAGGACACCGTCATCGAGCAGGCCGAGCAGGGCGTGGACTACATGACGGTCCATGCCGGAGTGCGCCTCGCCTACGTGCCGCTGACGGCCAACCGCAAGACCGGCATCGTCTCGCGCGGCGGTTCGATCATGGCCGCCTGGTGCCTGGCGCACCACAAGGAATCGTTCCTGTACGAGAACTTCGAGGAGCTGTGCGAGATCCTCGCCGCCTACGACGTCACGTACTCGCTGGGCGACGGCCTGCGGCCGGGCTCGATCGCGGACGCCAACGACCAGGCGCAGTTCGCGGAGTTGCGCACGCTCGGGGAACTCAACCGGATCGCCAAGCGTTTCAACGTACAGACCATGATCGAGGGCCCGGGACACGTCCCGATGCACAAGATCAAGGAGAACATCGACCTTCAGCAGGAGATCTGCGATGAAGCTCCGTTCTATACGCTCGGTCCGCTGACCACCGACGTCGCGCCGGCGTACGACCACATCACCTCCGGCATCGGTGCGGCGATGATCGCCTGGTGGGGCACGGCGATGCTCTGCTACGTCACGCCCAAGGAGCATCTGGGGCTGCCCAACCGGGACGACGTCAAGACGGGCGTCATCACCTACAAGATCGCCGCGCACGCGGCCGACCTCGCCAAGGGCCACCCGGGCGCTCAGGAGTGGGACGACGCGCTGTCCGACGCCCGCTTCGAGTTCCGGTGGGAGGATCAGTTCAACCTCGCTCTGGACCCGGACACGGCACGGGAGTTCCACGACGAGACGCTCCCGGCAGAGCCCGCCAAGACAGCCCACTTCTGCTCCATGTGCGGGCCGAAGTTCTGCAGCATGAAGATCTCGCAGGACATCCGTCGCGAACACGGTGGCAGCCAGGCCGAGATCGAGCAGGGCATGGCCCAGAAGTCGCAGGAGTTCGCGGCCGCGGGCAACCGGGTGTATCTGCCGATCGCCGACTGAGAGGTGACGAGGGGGGCAGGCCGGGATGCCTGTCCCCCGAGGACAGGCAGGCGGCCTCACTCCGGCTGATGTTCGGGGCCCCCGAAGTCCGGGCTCGAGTAGTCGGGGCTGGTGAAGCTCGGGTGGCCGGAGGCCGTGCCGTCGTCGGGGCTGCTGAAGCCGGGGCGGTCGTAGCCCAGGCGCGGCATGCGGCCGGTCGGGGTCGGCGGGCTCGTGCGGTTCACCGCCGCCGGCCCGGGCTCGGCGAGGGCCTCCCGCAGGAACGGCAGGATGCCCCGCTCCAGGAGGGCGTCCCGCCAGGCCTCTCTGGCCCTGGCCAGCTCCTGGTGCGCCGCGTCGTGCGCCTGGGCCTCGGCCTGGGCCGAGTTGCCGTTCCGCAGTGCGGTGAGCAGCAACCCGACGGCGGCGACGAGGATCGCGACAGCGGTCACCGCGCCGAACACCCAGCCGACGGTGAGCATGGTCTGAGCGAAGGACTGCCGGGGGTCCAGCATCCTCAGGATGTAACCGACCAGCAGGAAGATCACCGCTGCGGTTCCGGACAGGACGGGAGCCAGCACGGCGATGACCGCGGTGGCGCCCGCGCCGGTGGTCTCGGCGGCCCCACCGAGGGTGGCGGCGAGGCCGGCTGTGGCCGAGTCCGAGTCCGGGGCCGTGGTCGCGGAGTGGCCGGTGGCCGAGGAGGCGGACAGCACCGGGTGGCGCAGCTCCTCGCGGACCTTCACGTAGTGCTGGTACTCGGCCGCCGCGGCCGCGGTGATCAGAGCGGTGGCGTTGAGCGCCATGGTGCGCAGTTGTTCGGGGTTGAGCCGCTGTCCGACAGCGGCCAGTTCCGGTCGGTGTGCTGAGGGGCGCAGCGCCTCGTCGAGGAGCCGCTCGAATTCCTGACGGTCCTCGCTCTGCAGGTACTGCGGAACGCTGTTCATGTGCATCCCCCGATGCTCCGTAGGGCTTGGGGCTCGCACGCCGGCGAGCCGTCGGGCAGAAACGGAGGGGAGCCTGCTACGGATAAGCCGATGGTAGAGCCGTGGCGGTACACGGTGACAGGGGATTGCCGGAAATTGCGTTCCGGTCTGCGCCAACTCCGCCGGAGGACGCCTGCCCGCGGAACGGTCAGTTATCCAGAGGCAGTTGCTGGACCAGTAGTTTTCCGGCCATGGTCACTCCGCCGTCCATGGCGATGGCGAGCCCGTCGGCGTAGACGTGCGGTCCCTCGACGAGCGGGCCGCTGTCCTCCTCGCCGTCCTCGGAGCCGACCTCGCCCAGGAGGTAGGGGATGGGGCTGTGGCCGTGAACCACCCGGGTGCCGCCGTACGTATCGAGGAGGGAGCGTACGGCGTCGGAGCCGCCCTCGTCGCGGAAGGAGAAGCGCTTGGTGAACTTGCGGAACAGGTCCCAGACCTCGTCGGCGTCGTTGCGGGTCAGGGCCTCGCGGACGGTGTCGTTGACCGCCTCGATCGAGTCGCCGTAGTCGAGGTAGGCGGTGGTGTCGGAGTGGATGAGCAGATAGCCGTCGACCTCCTCGACGGCGTCCAGGCGGGCCATCCACTGCAGGTGGTGGTCCTGGAGGCGGTCCATGTCGGTCTTCTGGCCGCCGTTGAGCAGCCAGGCCGCCTGGAAGGTGGCGGTGCCCGCGCCGGAGTTGACGGGGGTGTCGCCGAACCGCTTGGCGCCGAGCAGCAGCAGCTCGTGGTTGCCCATGAGGGCCTTGCAGTAGCCACCGGCCGCGGCCGCCTCGGCGGACAGCCGCATCACCAGGTCGATGACGCCGATGCCGTCCGGACCACGGTCGGTGAAGTCGCCGAGGAACCACAGCCGGGCGGTACCGGCGCACCACTGACCCGAGGCGTCGATCAGCCCCTGCTCCCGCAGGGCGGCCATCAGTTCGTCGAGGTATCCGTGGACGTCACCGACGACGTACAGCGGTCCGGGGCCGGCCGCCGGCTGCGGCGCCGGGGCGGCGGGGGCCGGTTCGACGGGTACCTGGACGGTGTCGCCGCGGTTGATGACGGGCAGGTCGCGCTGGGTGGGCGTGTAACCCTCGGGGTACGCCTCCTCGACGGGCGGGACGGCGTCGCCCGGGTGGACGCTGCGCACGTACGGCCCGGTCTCATGGACGTACGCAGGCACCCGGAAGTCGCGCAGTGTCGCCGTCCGCTCCACCTCGGGTCCCTGACCGGCCCCCTGAGTCATCAGACCCCTCCACCATCGCGCCGCATCTGCACCGCTTCGGACTGCCTGGTCGCAGCGGTCCGCGGTGTCGTGGGCCCATCATAGGAACGCGCGTCGCGCCGTGTGATGACCCAGGGGTGCTGAATCGGAACAAGACTCCGGTTCGCTGCGGCTTTCGCCCCGTTTGGGCAGATGTTCGGTCGGCTGTCGGGCGCCCGCGGTTGCGTTTGCCGGGCCCCCGCCCCGGCTCAATACCGTCCCCGGACACCGGTTCGCTTCCGAACCACCCCTACGGAGCACTGCCGCTCGGGGGAGCGCTCCCGCGTGGAGCACTGCCCCGGGCGTTACTTCTCGTCCGATGACCGCGGCGGGCTGACCGTCGTGCGCGGGGGACGCCGCTGCGAGGAGGTGCGCACGATCAGCTCGGTCGGTATCACTTGCTCGACCGGCTGGTCCGACTCGACGCCTTCGATGGCGTCGATGAGCAGCTGGACGACGGCGGTGCCGATGCGGCGCGGCTTCAGGGAGAGCGTGGTGATGGGTGGCTCGGTGCTGGCATACACCGTGGACTCGCTGCAGCACACCAGCAGCAGGTCGTCGGGGACGCGGAGCCCGTAGCGGCGGGCGGCGGCGAGCAGGTCGGTGCCGTTCGGGTCGAACAGGCCGTAGACGGCGTCGGGCCGGTCGGGGCGGGCGAGCAGCCGGTCTGCGGCGACGGCGCCCGCGCAAGGATCGTGCGCCGGGTAGGCCTCGTAGACCGGGTCCTGGCCGACCCGCTCACACCAGCGCAGGTAGGCGGTGGTCGACAGATGCGTGTACGTGTCCGTCGTCGTGCCGGTGAGCAGGCCGATGCGGCGGGCGCCGGCCTCGGCGAGATGGTCGAGGATGCCGAGTACGGCGGCCTCGTGGTCGTTGTCGACCCAGGCGGTGACCGGGAGCGAGCCGGCCGGGCGGCCGTCGGAGACGACCGGCAGACCCTGCCGGACGAGTTCGCTGACGACCGGGTCGTGGTCGGACGGGTCGATGACGACCGTGCCGTCCAGGGCGACGTTGGACCACACGTCGTGCCGGGAGGTCGCGGGCAGGATGACGAGGGCGTAGCCGCGGGCGAGCGCGGCCGAGGTGGCGGCCCGGGCCATCTCGGCGAAGTACGCGAACTCGGTGAAGGTGAAAGGTTCATCCCCGTACGTCGTCACGGTCAGGCCGATCAGCCCCGACTTGCCGGTACGGAGGGTGCGGGCGGCGGCCGAGGGGCGGTACCCCAGCCGGTCGGCGACCTCGCGGACATGGCGTCTGGTGGCATCCGGGAGCCGGCCCTTGCCGTTGAGGGCGTCGGAGACGGTCGTGATGGAGACCCCGGCGGCGGCGGCCACGTCTCTGATGCCCGCCCGGCCCGGCCGGCTGCTTCGCCGTGAGGTTTCCGCGCGGCTCACCTGGTGCTTCCCTGCTGCTGTCATGGCGAGCCGATAGTAGGGCTCATGCGGTGGGGTAGTGCGGACGCATATGCACGCGTTGACAGGCACGTTTCTGCATGGTCAGAGCACCTCAACTACCTTGGAAACAAAGGCAGTTGGTCAGTCGAATGTCGAGACGTGACTTGTCAACGCGTATGGACCTGCCAAGTGCCCGATGTCTCGAAGAGGTCTCAACTCACCTGCATGGGGGATGCGCGCCACGGCGCAAGCCACCGGCGCATAGATATATGTACGGCGCGCCCCCGAAACGCACGCCTTCGTGTGGTGATGCCCTTGATGCCAGTGGGGTTGACGAGGTTTACCTCTTGCCCGTCCCGCACCTGTACTCAGCGGCGCCGAATCCTCATAAGGTGAGCAGTATTGGAAGCCGGCGGCGTGGACGGTCCGCCGGTGGTCGCGAGGAGGACTGCGGTGAGCGAGACGAGCCCCAAGCTGCGCACCGAGCTGGAGGGTATCCCCACCTACAAGCCGGGCAAGCCCGCCGCGGGCGGAGGTCCGGTCGCCTACAAGCTGTCCTCCAACGAGAACCCGTATCCGCCGCTGCCCAGTGTGATGGAGACCGTGACCGCGGCGGCCTGCAACTTCAACCGTTACCCGGACATGGCATGCAGTGGGCTCATGGAGGAGCTGTCGGAGCGCTTCGGCGTCCCGCTCTCCCACCTGGCCACCGGTACCGGCTCGGTGGGTGTCGCGCAGCAGCTGATCCAGGCCACCAGCGGCCCCGGTGACGAGGTGATCTACGCCTGGCGGTCCTTCGAGGCGTACCCGATCATCACGCAGATCAGTGGCGCCCGGTCGGTGCAGGTCCCGCTCACGCCGGGCGATGTGCACGACCTCGACGCCATGGCGGAGGCGATCACCGACCGGACGCGTCTGATTTTCGTCTGCAACCCCAACAACCCGACGGGCACGGTGGTACGGCGGGCCGAGCTGGAACGCTTCCTCGACCGTGTGCCCCGTGATGTGCTGGTGGTACTGGACGAGGCCTATCGGGAGTTCATCCGCGACCCCGAGGTGCCCGACGGCGTCGAGCTGTACCGGGAGCGGCCCAACGTCTGCGTGCTGCGGACCTTCTCCAAGGCGTACGGGCTCGCGGGGCTGCGCATCGGGTTCGCGATCGCCCATGAGCCGGTGGCGGCGGCGCTGCGCAAGACGGCGGTTCCGTTCGGGGTGAGCCAGCTCGCGCAGGACGCGGCGGTCGCCTCGCTCCAGGCCGAGGACGAGCTGCTGGGCCGGGTCGGCTCGCTGGTGTGCGAGCGCACGCGCGTGGTCGACGCGCTGCGTGCTCAGGGATGGACGGTGCCGGAGACGCAGGCCAACTTCGTATGGCTGCGGCTGGGGGAGCGTACGGTCGCGTTCGCGCAGGCCTGTGAGGCGCACGGTGTGGTGGTCCGGCCGTTCCCGGGCGAGGGTGTGCGGGTGACGGTCGGGGAGAACGAGGCGAACGACATCTTCCTGAAGGTGGCGGAGGCGTTCCGCAAGGAGTTCTAGCCCAGCGGTAGCTCTACTCGTCGATCAGTTCCACACGGATGGGGTCGCCGTCCCGTACGGTCGCCAGCGTGGCGGCGTCCCCATCCAGGCTTCCGAGGATGTTGCACGGGCTCGCCAGACGGCACTCCTCGCCCCGTGAGATCGGCGTGGGGCCGTACGGGAGGGCGAGCGCGTCGCCGTCCGTCCAGAAGGCCACCGTCCCGGGCTCCACGACCTGCCGGGCATCCGTTTCACGTGAAACAGCCACACCTGTGTCGAAATACACCTCCTCGCCCCATGTGTGCGCGGTGGAGGTCAGTGGCAGCGCCTTGACGAGGGCCTGCGTGGTCGGTGTGTCCCCGTCGAGGGTCGCGGTGATGTTGCCCGCAGGCCAGGAAATACGTATCTGCATGGCGCGCAATTCAACAAGACGTTGAAGTCGCTGCCAAGGCCCCGACGCGAAGGCGAAGGGGGCACCCCCCTTCGATTGTCGAGAATCAGTGCGTCATAATGGCTTGTGAATGTGAACGCGTTCACAAGCGCGTCCCGATTGCTCCCGTATGCGCGCAGCAAAAGGGGCAAACCGCCGCTGTATCACGGCGTAGTTAGGAGAGTGACGAGGTGGACCTGGCTCTGGCGCCGGAGACGCTGGCGCGCTGGCAGTTCGGCATCACCACCGTGTACCACTTCCTGTTCGTCCCGCTGACGATCTCCCTGGCCGCCCTCACGGCCGGGCTGCAGACGGCCTGGGTTCGTACGGAGAGGGAGAAGTACCTCAGGGCGACGAAGTTCTGGGGCAAGCTCTTCCTGATCAACATCGCGATGGGCGTCGTCACCGGCATCGTGCAGGAGTTCCAGTTCGGCATGAACTGGTCCGACTACTCACGCTTCGTCGGGGACATCTTCGGTGCCCCCCTCGCCTTCGAGGCCCTGATCGCGTTCTTCTTCGAGTCCACGTTCATCGGTCTGTGGATCTTCGGCTGGGACAAGCTGCCCAAGAAGATCCATCTGGCCTGCATCTGGATGGTGTCGATCGGCACGATCCTGTCGGCCTACTTCATCCTCGCGGCCAACTCCTGGATGCAGCACCCGGTCGGCTACAAGATCGACAAGGCGAGGGGGCGTGCCGAGCTGACCGACTTCTGGGCCGTGCTGACCCAGAACACCGCGCTCAGCCAGGCCTTCCACACCCTGTCCGCGGCCTTCCTGACCGGCGGCGCCTTCATGGTGGGCATCGCCGCCTACCACCTGGCTCGCAAGAAGCACATCCGTGAGATGAAGACCTCGCTGCGACTCGGTCTGGTCACCGTGGTCATCGCCGGTCTGCTCACCGCGGTCAGCGGTGACGTACTCGGCAAGGTCATGTTCAAGCAGCAGCCGATGAAGATGGCGGCCGCCGAGGCGCTGTGGGACGGCCAGAAGCCGGCACCGTTCTCGATCTTCGCCTATGGCGACGTGGAGAAGGGCCACAACTCCGTGGCCATCGAGATCCCGGGCCTGCTGTCCTTCCTCGCCGACGACAACTTCACCTCGTACGTTCCTGGCATCAACGACGTCAACAAGGCCGAGCAGCACAAGTTCGGTCCGGGCGACTACCGGCCGAACATCCCGGTCGCCTTCTGGGGCTTCCGCTGGATGATCGGCTTCGGCATGGCCTCCTTCGGGATCGGCCTGGCCGGACTCTGGCTGACCCGCAAGAGGTTCATGTTGCCGCGGCACCTGAGGGTCGGCGACGACGAGGTGCCGCACCTGGTGCTGTTCAAGAGCAAGGCGCTCAGCCCCAAGCTCACCACCTGGTACTGGCGCGTCGCTGTATGGACCCTGGCCTTCCCCTTGATCGCCAACTCCTGGGGCTGGATCTTCACCGAGATGGGCCGGCAGCCGTGGGTCGTCTACGGCGTCCTGCAGACCCGGGACGCGGTCTCCCCCGGTGTCTCGCAGGGTGAGGTCGTCACCTCGATGATCGTCTTCACCGCGCTGTACGCGATCCTCGCCGTGGTCGAGGTCAAGCTGCTCACCAAGTACGTCAAGGCCGGCCCGCCCGAGCTGACCGAGGCCGACCTCAATCCGCCCACGAAGATCGGCGGCGACACCCGTGACGCCGACAAGCCGATGGCCTTCTCGTACTAGGCCGAGGGAACAGTCATGGAACTTCACGACGTCTGGTTCGTCCTGATCGCCGTCCTGTGGACCGGCTACTTCTTCCTGGAAGGCTTCGACTTCGGAGTCGGCATCCTCACCAAGCTGCTGGCCCGCAACCGGCCCGAGCGCCGGGTGCTGATCAACACCATCGGACCCGTCTGGGACGGCAACGAAGTGTGGCTGCTCACGGCGGGCGGTGCGACCTTCGCCGCCTTCCCGGAGTGGTACGCCACGCTCTTCTCCGGCTTCTACCTGCCCCTGCTCCTCATCCTGGTCTGCCTGATCGTCCGGGGCGTCGCCTTCGAATATCGGGCGAAGCGGCCCGAGGAGAACTGGCAGCGCAACTGGGAGACGGCGATCTTCTGGACCTCGCTGCTCCCGGCGTTCCTGTGGGGCGTGGCCTTCGGGAACATCGTGCAGGGCGTGAAGATCGACCGGGACTTCGAGTACGTCGGCAACGTCTGGGACCTGCTCAACCCCTACGCCCTGCTCGGCGGCCTGGTGACGCTCACACTGTTCACCTTCCACGGAGCGGTGTTCACCGCACTCAAGACCGTCGGGGACATCAGGGTCCGGGCACGGAAGCTGGCCCGGTGGGTCGGCCTCGTCGCGGCCGTCGTGGCGCTCGCCTTCCTGCTGTGGACGCAGGCTCACAGCGGCGACGGCAAGAGCCTGGTGGCTCTGATCGTGGCGGTCGCCGCCCTGGTCGCCGCCCTCATGGCCAACCAGATCGGGCGGGAGGGATGGGCGTTCGCGCTGTCCGGCGTCACCATCGTGGCCGCTGTGGCAACGCTCTTCCTGTCGCTCTTCCCGAACGTCATGCCGTCCACGCTCAACGGGGACTGGAGCCTGACGGTCACCAACGCGTCGTCGAGCCCGTACACCCTGAAGATCATGACCTGGTGCGCGGCGATCGCCACACCGATCGTCCTGCTCTACCAGGGCTGGACCTACTGGGTGTTCCGCAAGCGGATCGGCACGCAGCACATCTCGCCCGACCCTGCCGTCGGCGCCTCGCACTGAGTCCGCCGAGGGGGTGTTTCACGTGAAACACCCCCTCTGGACCGAAGGGCATGTTCCACGTGAAACCAATCGATCCACGCCTTCTGCGGTATGCCCGCGCCACCCGCCTCTTCCTCGTGGCGGTCATCGGTCTGGGTGCCGTCGGTGCTGGGCTTGTCATCGCCCAGGCGATGCTCATCGCCGAGGTCGTCGTCGGAGCGTTCCAGCAGGGGCAGTCGGTCACTGAACTGCGCGATCCGCTGCTGATGCTGGCGGCCGTGGCCGTGGGGCGGTCGGTTGTCGCGTGGCTCACCGAACTCGCCGCCCACCGGGCGAGCGCGGCGGTGAAGTCGGAACTACGGGGGCGGCTCCTCGATCGTGCGGCTGCGCTCGGTCCCGGCTGGCTGAGTGGGCAGCGGACCGGCTCGCTGGTCACCCTGGCCACACGCGGCGTGGACGCGCTGGACGACTATTTCTCGCGCTACCTCCCGCAGTTGGGGCTGGCGATGGTCGTCCCGGTGGCGGTGCTGGCGCGGATCGTCACCGAGGACTGGGTATCGGCGGTGATCATCGTCGGCACCCTGCCGCTCATCCCGCTCTTCATGATGCTGATCGGCTGGGCGACCCAGTCCCGGATGGACCGTCAGTGGCGGTTGCTGTCCCGGCTGTCCGGTCACTTTCTGGATGTCGTCGCGGGCCTGCCCACGCTGAAGGTGTTCGGCCGGGCCAAGGCGCAGGCCGAATCCATCCGCCGGATCACCGGTGAGTACCGCCAGGCAACCCTGCGTACCTTGCGGATCGCCTTCCTCTCCTCCTTCGCGCTGGAACTGCTTGCCACGCTGTCGGTCGCGCTGGTCGCCGTGACGATCGGCATGCGGCTCGTGCACGGCGACATGGACCTCTCCATCGCCCTGGTGATCCTGGTGCTGGCGCCCGAGGCCTATCTGCCGCTGCGGCAGGTGGGCGCGCAGTACCACGCGGCGGCCGAGGGGCTCGCCGCCGCGGAGGAGATCTTCACCGTGCTGGAGACGCCGGTTCCGGCGTCCGGTTCCGGCGCGGTACCCGAGGGTGCGGTGGCCTTCGAAGAAGTTACCGTGCGCTACCCCGGCCGCTCGGGGGACGCGGTGACCGATGTGACCTTCCGTGTCGAGCCCGGCGAGACCGTAGCGCTGATCGGGCCGAGCGGTGTGGGCAAGTCGACGCTGCTCAACGTGCTGCTGGGGTTCGTACGGCCCGCCGAGGGCCGGGTACGGATCGGAGGAGCCGATCTCGCCGGCGTCGACCTGGAGGAGTGGCGGTCGCGGATCGCATGGGTGCCGCAGTGGCCGCACCTGTACGCCGGGACCATCGCGGCGAACGTGCGGTTGGCCCGGCCCGGCGCGGACGAGGGCGCGGTACGCCGGGCACTGCGGGACGCGGGTGCGCTGGAGTTCGTGGACGCGCTGCCCGAGGGCGCCGACACGGTGCTCGGGGAGGACGGGGCGGGTCTGTCGGCCGGACAGCGGCAGCGGCTCGCCCTCGCCCGGGCCTTTCTGGCGGACCGGCCGGTGCTGCTGCTCGACGAGCCGACGGCCGCCCTGGACGGGGCGACGGAGGCGGAGGTCGTGGCGGCGGTGCGGCGGCTGGCGGTGGGCCGCACGGTGCTGCTGGTGGTGCATCGGCCGGCCCTGCTGGAGGTGGCGGACCGGGTGGTGCGGCTGGGAAGCGCGGAGGGCGTCACGCACCGGCGGGATGCCCGGCCCACCGAGGGGCTGCGCACCCTGGACGCCCGCCCTCGCCCATCCGCCCCCCGGCTCGGTCCGCCGGAAAGTGGACCGGAAGGGGTTGAGGCCCGTCGGCCTGGGAGTGAGACGGCGGTGCGGATCCCGGTGCGGGGCCGGGGCGTACTGGCCCGGGTCCGGGGGCTTGCCGGGGCCCGGCGTGGACGGCTCGTTCTCGCGCTCATCCTCGGCGGTCTGGCGCTCGGCAGTGCCGTCGGGCTGATGGCCACCTCCGGCTGGCTCATCTCGCGCGCCTCGCAGCAGCCGCCGGTGCTGTATCTGATGGTGGCCGTGACGGCGACACGGGCTTTCGGGATCGGGCGGGCCGTCTTCCGGTACGCCGAACGGCTCGTGTCGCACGACGCCGTGCTGCGGATGCTGGCCGACACCCGGGTCGCGGTCTACCGCCGCCTGGAACGCCTCGCACCCGCCGGACTGCGCACCGCCCGCCGCGGGGACCTGCTCACCCGACTGGTCGCGGACGTGGACGCGCTGCAGGACTACTGGCTGCGCTGGCTGCTGCCCGCCGGTGTCGCCGTGCTCGTCTCCGCCGCCTCCGTCGGCTTCACGGCCTGGCTGCTGCCCGAGGCCGGGGCCGCCCTGGCGGCCGGCCTCCTGGCGGCGGGCGTCGGCGTCCCGCTGGTGACCGCGACCGCCGCCCGGCGGTCCGAGCGGCGTCTGGCACCCGCACGAGGAGTGCTCGCGACCCGCGTGACCGACCTGCTCACCGGCACCGCCGAACTGACCGTCGCCGGTGCGCTGCCCGCCCGCACGGACGCGGCCCGGCGGGCTGATGGCACCCTCACCCGCATCGCCTCGCGCGCCGCTGCCGTCACCGCGCTCGGAGACGGGCTCACCGCGCTGGTCTCCGGCCTGACCGTCACGGCCGGCGCCTTGCTCGGCACCCAGGCGGTGGCGGCCGGCCGGCTCGACGGCGTGGCGATGGCGGTGGTCGTCCTCACACCGCTGGCCACCTTCGAGGCCGTACTGGGGCTGCCGCTCGCCGTGCGGTACCGGCAGCGGGTGCGGCGGAGCGCGGAGCGTGTGTGCGAGGTCCTGGACGCCCCGGAGCCCGTACGCGAGCCCGAGCGGCCCCGGCAGGCACCCGCCTCGCCGTTCCCGCTGGTGG
Organism: Streptomyces sp. NPDC045022; assembly: GCF_056432605.1. Taxonomy (NCBI): domain Bacteria; kingdom Bacillati; phylum Actinomycetota; class Actinomycetes; order Kitasatosporales; family Streptomycetaceae; genus Streptomyces; species Streptomyces sp. NPDC045022. The sequence continues at coordinate 232,855 of NZ_JBWKIR010000004.1, read as the reverse complement.
TCAAGCAGCTGACCGCGCGGTACGAGGGGCAGCGGGGCGAAGCGCTGGCCGGCTTGGATCTCACTCTGGAGCAGGGGCGCCGGATCGCCGTGGTCGGGGCGTCCGGTGCCGGCAAGACGACGCTGGCGCAGGTGCTGTTGCGCTTCCTCGACGCGCGGGCGGGCTCGTACACGCTCGCCGGTGTGGACGCGTGTGCGCTGGCCGGCGACGACGTGCGACGGCTCGTCGGACTGTGTGCGCAGGACGCGCATCTCTTCGACAGCTCGGTGCGCGAGAACCTGCTGCTGGCCCGCAAGGACGCCACCGAGGCCGATCTGCGCCGGGCGCTGGCCCGGGCCCGGTTGCTGGACTGGGTGGAGGGGCTGCCCGACGGGCTGGACACGCTCGTGGGCGAGCACGGTGCCCGGCTGTCCGGTGGTCAGCGGCAGCGGCTGGCGTTGGCCCGAGCGCTGCTGGCCGACTTCCCGGTCCTGGTGCTCGACGAGCCCGCCGAGCACCTGGATCTGGCGACGGCCGACGCGCTGACCGCCGATCTGCTGGCTGCCACGGAGGGGCGTACGACGTTGCTCATCACCCATCGGCTCGCCGGTCTGGAAGCGGTCGACGAGGTGATCGTGCTCGATGCGGGCCGAGTGGTGCAGCGGGGCCGCTACGCCGAGCTGGTCGCGGTGGACGGGCCGCTGCGGACCATGGCACGGCGCGAGGCGGAGGCGGAGTCACTCGTGGGGGTGCGGTGACGCAGCCGGGCTGACGGCCGCCCCTGGCCACCGGGGCATCCGGCAGGGGCCGCGGCGGCGCACGCGGGTGCTGCCGGAGATCGACGAGGCCGCCGTGCCGTTCGGTCTCCAGCCCTCGGGCGTCTAGCCGCGGGTCGCGAGCAGTTGCTCGATCACGACCGCCACGCCGTCCTCGTTGTTGGCGACCGTACGGCCCGACGCGGCGGCGAGGGCGTCCGGGTGGGCGTTGCCCATCGCGTACGACTGGCCGGCCCAGGTCAGCATCTCGACGTCGTTGGGCATGTCCCCGAAGGCCACGACCTCCTCGTGGGAGATACCGCGCTCGGCGCAGCACAGGGCGAGGGTGCTGGCCTTGGAGACGCCGGGTCCGCTGAGTTCCAGCAGGGCGCTGGGGCTGGAGCGGGTGACGTTGGCGTGGTCGCCGATCGCCAGGCGGGCGAGGGTGAGGAAGGCGTCGGGGTCGAGGGCGGGGTGGTAGGCGAGGATCTTGAGCACGGGCTGGTCGGCGTCCGGCCCGTCGGGCCCGAGGAGTTTCTCGGCGGGCAGGAGATGGTCGGGTATCTCCATGTGCAGCTTGGGATAGTCCGGCTCCTGGTGGAAGCCGTACGTCTGCTCGACCGCGAACACCGTGCCGGGTGCCGCCTCGCGCAGCAGCCGTACGGCGTCCAGGGCGTTCTCCCGGGCCAGCTCGCGCACCTTCACGAAGCGGTGGGTGCCGGGACCGCCGTGCAGGTCGACCACGGCGGCGCCGTTGCCGCAGATCGCCAGACCGTGGCCGTGGACGTGGTCACTGACGACGTCCATCCAGCGGGCCGGGCGGCCGGTGACGAAGAAGACCTCGATGCCCGCTTCCTCCGCGGCGGCCAGCGCGGCGACCGTCCGGGGGGAGACCGACTTGTCGTCGCGCAGCAGAGTGCCGTCGAGGTCGGTGGCGATCAGCCGCGCGGGTGTGGCGGCGGCAGGGGTCCCGGGCTGTCTGGTCGCTGAAGTCACCCGGTCATTCTCGCGCATATGCCCGCACGACCGTGCGGGACTCCGCACAGATGAGACACAGATGACGCTCAATGTGCTGGAAACGGATGACGCCCATACGCGCCGGCCCAGGTGGGAGCCGCTCGACGGAGCCGCGCGTCAGCCCAGTTGGGAGGTGGTCTCCATGGCGATCTGCTCGAAGACCTTCTGGTCGGCGGCGAAGTCGGAGTCCGGGATGGGCCAGTGGATCACGATCTCGGTGAAGCCCAGCTCCTGGTGCCGGCCGGCGAAGTCCACGAAGGCGTCCAGGGACCCGAGTGGCCGGCCGCGGTCCGGGGTGAAGCCGGTGAGCAGGACCTTGTCCAGATCCGCCACGTCCCGGCCGGCGGCCGCGCACGCCTCGGACAGCTTGCCGACCTGTCCGCGCAGGGCCTCGACGGACTGCTCAGGGGTACCGCTCTCGTACAGCTTCGGGTCGCCGGTGGTCACCCACGCCTGGCCGTACCGCGCGGCGAGCTTGAGGCCCCGCGGGCCGGTGGCCGCCACCGCGAACGGCAGCCGGGGCCGCTGCACACAACCCGGGATGTTCCGCGCCTCGTGCGCCGAGTAGAACCGGCCCTCGTGCGACACCGCGTCCTCGGTGAGCAGCCGGTCGAGGAGGGGCACGAACTCGGCGAACCGGTCGGCACGCTCTCGGGGGCTCCACGGCTCCTGACCGAGGGCGGTCGCGTCGAACCCGGTGCCGCCCGCGCCGATGCCCAGGGTGACCCGGCCGCCGGAGATGTCGTCGAGGGAGATCAGCTCCTTGGCGAGCGTCACCGGGTGCCGGAAGTTCGGCGAGGTGACCAGCGTGCCGAGACGCAGCCGGTCGGTGACGGCCGCGGCGGCGGTCAGCGTCGGGATCGCGCCGAACCACGGGCCGTCACGGAAGCTGCGCCAGGACAGGTGGTCGTAGCTGTACGCGGTGTGGAAGCCGAGCTGCTCGGCCCGCACCCAGGCCGAACGGCCGCCTTCGCTCCAGCGGCGGTACGGCAGGATCACGGTGCTCAGACGCAGACTCATGCGTCCGAGGGTAAGCGGCCTCGTCGACAGCGGGCGAAACGGTCACCGTACGCACCTGCTCAGCCACGTCTCGCGGCTGCTCGGCCATAGGCCGGACCTGCTCGGCCACGTGTTGAGCCCCGAGGTCAACGGGGGCCGGGAAACCGCAGGTAGCGGGGTGGTACCGCCTTCGTCAGCCAGACTCCGTTGGTGCTGACGTGGAACACGTGGCCGTCGCGGTGCATGGCGCCGGCGTCGACGGTGAGCACGACGGGCCGGCCACGGCGGCCGCCGACACGGGTGGCGGTCTCCCGGTCGGCCGAGAGATGGACGTCGTGCCGGTTCATGGGCTTGAGGCCATCGGCCCGGATCGCGTCCACGCTGCGGGCGACGGTCCCGTGATAGAGGTACGGCGGCGGGATCGCCGGGGGCAGGCCGAGGTCGACCTCGAGGCTGTGGCCCTGGACGGCGCGGATCCTGGTGCCCTCGATCACGAAGCGCTGTTTGTCATTGGTGGCCACCACGTGGTCCAGTTCCTCGCGGGTGAACCGGAAGCCGTGGGCACCGGCCGCGGCGATCAGCGCGTCGATCTCCGCCCAGCCGCCCCGGTCCAGAGTGAGCCCGATGCGCTCCGGTTGGTGTCGCAGATGTCTGGAGAGGTATTTCGACACCTTGACGGTGCGTCTTTCATCCATGCGTCAAGCGTGCGGCAGAGACGTGAATCACGCAGGTTGTTTTTGTCCGCAGGTTTGATCCACAAGCAAGTGCGGTTATCCACAGGCCAGTTCACGAGATTGTGGACAACCAGGCCTCATTTCAGGGTGATTCGCGAACATCGGCTGACTCTGCGGTGGGTGAGGCGAGTGCGTCCAAGCTCCTTGCCAGCACCTCGCGTTCGGTTGCCAGTGCGACGAACTCGGCAGTGTGTTCGCGGCCAACGAGGCTTTCCACGGCATCGATCGTCTCTGCGGGAAGCGGGACGGCACGGACGTCGGGACGCGCCTGTGCCGGCTCCCCGGCGCCCAGGTGTGCGCGGAGATGGCGATCGGCGAACACACGCATGGCACGGGCCAGTTCGGCGTCAACGGTCTGCTGAGCGAGAGGGCGCAGCCGGCGAACGAGCGAGGCCGCTTCTGCCGCGTGTGCGTCCGTGCGCTGCTCGGGACCGTCGAGGTAGCGGGCGAAGACGTACTCGGCGGTGAACTCCAGGAAACGGGCGGCGATGTGCTCCACCTGCCCTCTCAACTCCCGCAAATGACCCGAGATCGCGGTCAGCGGGGCCCCGGCGGCGTACAACTCCGCCGCCACCGCCAGTTCTTGAGGGCTCGGTACCAGGAAGGTGTCGGGGTCGCCGACGACCCGCTCCAGTACGCCGAGTTCGACCGCCTCGGTCACGGCGTCCTCGTCCGGCTCACCTCCGAAGCGGGCGTTCAGTTCGGCACGGGTGATGCGGTCGGGCTGCTCGTCCGTCCAGGGGCCGTCCACCTCGGCCACCAGGCCCAGGACACCGCCCAGGCCGCGGCCGGTGTCCCAGGCGTCCAGGAGTTCCCTGATCGAGGCGAGGGTGTAGCCGCGGTCGAGGAGGTGGGCGATCTGGTGGAGCCGGGTGACGTGCGCCGGTGAGTAGAGGTTGGCCCGGCCTTGGCGTTCGGGGCGGGGGAGGAGGCCGCGGTCCTGGTAGGCGCGGATGGTTCGTACGGTGGTGCGGGTCTGGTGGGCCAGGTCTTCGATGCGGTAGGCGTTCTGGGCCGGGGGGTCGGGCATGGCCGGGTTCCTTGGCTGGTGGAGGGGTCGGGGCTCGTCGGGGGAGGCCGCCCGCCCGCGCCGGCGGGGTGCCGCTTTGCCAGCTACCCGGGCACGGCAGCCCACGGCTCGAGCGGCACCCTCACAACCTCGGCTCCACCCGCGCCATCCGCCGCAACACCCCCGGCAGGAAGCGGGACATGAGGTGGGCGCCGCGCGCTTCGGGGGTCACCGGCACCACCGCGCTGTTACGGGTCACCGCGTCCAGGATCGCCTCGGCCACCTTCTCCGGCGGGTAGTTGCGCATGCCGTACAGGCGGGCACTGCTCTTCTGGCGACGCCGCTCCTCGGCCGCGTCGACGCCGGCGAAGCGGGCCGTGGAGGTGATGTTGGTGTTGACGAAGCCGGGGCAGATCGCGCTCACCCCGATGCCCTGGCCGGCGAGTTCGGCGCGCAGGCACTCGGAGAGCATCAGCACGGCCGCCTTGGAGGTGCTGTAGGCCGGAAGCGCACGGGAGGGCTGGTACGCCGCCGCGGACGCGATGTTGACGATGTGGCCGCCCTGTCCGCGCCCGGCCATGCGCGCCCCGAAGAGCCGGCAGCCATGGATGACGCCCCAGAGATTAACGTCCAGGACCTTGCGCCAGTCGTCGGCCGTCGTGGCGAAGAAGGAGCCCGACAGGCCGATCCCCGCGTTGTTGACCAGCACATCCAGTACGCCGTACTCGCGGTGGACCTTCTCCGCGAGCTTCTCCATGGCCTGCTCGTCGGAGACGTCGGCCGTCTCGGCCCAGGCCGCGGGAGCACCGGCCAGCCGGGACAGCTCGGCGGTGCGGGTCGCGGCCTCGGTGTCGCGGTCGACGGCCACCACGCGCGCACCGGCCTCCGCGAACGCGAACGCCGTCGCCCGTCCGATACCGCTTCCCGCGCCGGTGACCAGTACCAACTGTCCGCCGAACCGGTCGGCATGGCGGCCGGTGGCCTTCGGCGCGGGACGGCCGCCCTCCACGGCCATGATGAATTCCTCGATCCAGGCCGTCAGTTGGTCGGGCCGGGTGCGCGGGATCCAGTGCTTGGCCGGGAGGGTGCGGCGGATCAGCCGCGGCGCCCACTGGTCCAGATCGTCATAGAGCCGCTCGGAGAGGAACGCGTCCCCCTGGGGTGTGATCAGCTGCACGGGCACGTGTGCGTAGGCGTCCGGGCGCGGCCTGCGCAGCCGTGCGCGGACGTTGTCCCGGTACAGCCAGGCGCCGTGCGCCGCGTCGGACGGCAGTGAGGACGTCGGGTAGTCCCCACCGGGAACCCGCTCGACCCGCTCCAGGATCTTCGGCCAGCGCTTGCCGAGCGGCCCGCGCCAGGCCAGCTCCGGCAGGACGGGAGTGTGCAGCAGGTAGACGTACCAGGACTTGGCTCCCTGGCCGAGGAGTTGCCCGACCCGGCGGGGCGTCGGACGCTTCACGCGCGCGTTGATCCAGTGCCCGAAGTGGTCCAGGGAGGGTCCGGACATGGAGGTGAACGACGCGATACGGCCCTCCGTGCGGCCGACGGTGACGAACTCCCACGACTGCACCGAGCCCCAGTCGTGTCCGACCAGGTGCACCGGCCGGTCCGGGCTGACCTCGTTCACGACCGCCAGGAAGTCATCGGTCAGCTTGGCGAGCGTGAAGCCGCCGCGCAGTGGCTGGGGGGCCGTGGAGCGGCCGTGGCCCCGGACGTCGTAGAGGACCACGTGGAAGCGGTTCGCCAGACGGGCGGCGACCTCCGACCACACCTCCTTGCTGTCCGGGTAGCCGTGCACCAGTACTACCGTCGGCTGCTCCGGGTCGCCCAGCTCGGCCACGCACAACTCGACCCCGCCGGTCCGCACCCAGCGCTCCCGCGCACCTTCCAGCGTCACTTTTCCTCCGCCCAGCGCCGCACGTGCGGCAGATCGTCGTCCAGCCAGAACGCGCTCTCCGCGGGGTCCCGGGAGTCGGTGACCACGAGGATCTCCTCGAACTTCGCGCCCGTACCCCGGAAGCCGAGGTGCGGTTCGACGGCCCACAGGCCCGGCCGCGGGGGGTGGTCGGAGAAGCGGTACGGCGACCAGAGCGGCGACCAGCCCTCGCGGTGGCCGTGCAGCGCGTCGGCGGCCAGGCCCTTCAGGGACTGTGTGCCGAATCCGAACAGGTGGGGTGACCAGCGGCGCTGCTTCACCCGGTCCACCTTGTGGGCGATCACCCCGAAGGGGTAGGCACGGTGCCGGTTGGCGTAGCCCTGGCGGACCATGAGCCGGTCCACGTCCTCGTAGATCTCCCGCAGCGGGCGCCGCTCGCGCACCTCGCGCAGGATCAGCTCCCGGTGCGCCTCCAGATCGGCCATCAGCCGGTCCTGCACCGGGTTCACGCCGAGCGAGCCCGAGTAGCCGATGTCCGACGTGTATCCCTCGTACACCGGGGCCATGTCCAGGATGAACGGCATCCCGGGCTCCAGTGCGCGGTCGGTGGGGAAGAACTGCAGCGGGATGCGGAAGTTCACGAACGCCGTGCGGTCCCCGAACCAGGCGAAGGGCAGGTGGAACCAGTCCCGCACCCCGTGCTCGCGCAGCCACTCCCGCTGCATCCGAGCCGCCTCGCGCTCGGTCACGCCCGGCTCCAGCCGTGCCGCGACCGCCTCCGCGCACTCATAGGCGAGGCGCTGCACCCGCCTGAATCCCCGCAGCTCCAGGGAGAGTCCGCTGCTCACTGCCGTCGTCATGCCGCCCCGTCCCGTCGACTGCGGTACGTGTCCGTAACTTGACACTGGTGAATGTGACAGTTGTTAGAGGCGGCGTCAATAGACGAGGGCGAAGGCTGTGGACAAAGCACGGTGAGCGGGCCGCCGGTACCGCTCGGGCAGGGGATCCCTTAGGGCCCCGTACTACTCGAGTCTGACGCGAAGACGGCTCTGAGGTCTGACGACCGGCGTGGTCCGGATCACTACCGTCGTAGCCGTGACTGTGATCGCGACCGAAAGCCTGAGCAAGCGGTTCCCCCGGGTGACCGCGCTCGACCGGCTGTCCGTGGACATCGGACCCGGTGTGACCGGACTCGTCGGAGCCAACGGCGCCGGCAAGTCCACCCTGATCAAGATCCTGCTGGGTCTGTCCCCCGCCACGGAGGGCCGCGCCGAGGTGCTCGGCCTCGACGTCGCCACCAAGGGCGCCGCCATCCGTGAGCGTGTCGGGTACATGCCGGAGCACGACTGTCTGCCGCCGGACGTCTCGGCCACCGAGTTCGTCGTCCACATGGCGCGCATGTCCGGCCTGCCGCCCACCGCCGCGCGCGAGCGCACCGCGGACACCCTGCGCCACGTCGGCCTGTACGAGGAGCGCTACCGCCCCATCGGCGGCTACTCGACCGGCATGAAACAGCGGGTGAAGCTGGCCCAGGCACTGGTGCACGACCCGCAGCTGGTCTTCCTGGACGAGCCGACCAACGGCCTCGACCCGGTCGGCCGCGACGAGATGCTGAGCCTGATCCGCCGCATCCACACCGACTTCGGCATCTCGGTCCTGGTCACCTCCCACCTGCTCGGCGAGCTGGAGCGCACCTGCGACCACGTCGTCGTCGTCGACGGCGGCAAGCTGCTGCGCTCCAGCTCCACCACCGACTTCACGCAGACCACGACCACCCTCGCGATCGAGGTCACCGACAGCGACACCCATCCCGACGGCACCCGCGCGGTCCGCGAGGCGCTCCACGCGCGCGGGGTCGACACCCACGCCGAGGCGGGCGGACTGCCCGGCGCCGGACACATCCTGCTGCTGACCGCCGACGGCGACCGGACGTACGACCTCGTCCGGGACGTGGTGGCCGACCTCGGCCTCGGCCTGGTGCGCATGGAGCAGCGCCGGCACCACATCTCCGAGGTGTTCACCAGCAACGACGAGCAGCGGAAGGAGGCCGTCGGCCATGGCGGTTGAGCATCCCCTGGCGACGCCCACCGGCGACCAGACCCGCATCCACGACATCGGCTACCGCGGCTACGACGGCCCCCGCCTGGGCCGCGCCTACGCCCGCCTCTCGCTCTACTCGCAGTCCCTGCGCGGCGCCTACGGTCTCGGCCGCTCGGCGAAGTCCAAGGTGCTGCCGATGCTGCTGTTCGCGGTGATGTGCGTGCCCGCCGCCATCATGGTGGCCGTCGCGGTCGCCACCAAGGCACACGAACTGCCGGTGTCCTACACCCGTTACGCGATCATCATGCAGGCCGTGATCAGTCTGTATGTCGCCGCGCAGGCACCCCAGTCCGTCTCCCGCGACCTGCGCTTCAAAACCGTACCGCTGTACTTCTCGCGGCCCATCGAGACGGCCGACTACGTGCGTGCGAAGTTCGCGGCGCTCACCTCGGCCCTGTTCGTGCTCACCGGTGTCCCGCTGCTGGTGATGTACGCGGGTTCGCTGCTCGCCAAGATGGGCTTCGCCCACCAGACCAAGGAATTCGCCCAGGGACTGGTCTCCGTGGCTCTGCTCTCACTGCTCTTCGCCGGCATCGGCCTGGTCATCGCCGCCGTCACTCCGCGCCGCGGCTTCGGCATCGCCGCCGTGATCGCCGTGATGACGATCTCCTACGGCGCGGTCTCCACCCTCCAGGCCATCGCGGACGCCCAGGGCAGCGGCAGCGCGGTCCCGTGGATCGGCCTGTTCTCGCCCGTCACGCTGATCGACGGCGTGCAGTCCGCCTTCCTCGGCGGCAGCTCCGCCTTCCCCGGTGGGGTCGGCCCGTCCAGCGGCGAGGGCGCGGTGTACGTCCTGTTCGTCCTGGGCCTGATCGCGGCCTGCTACGGCCTCCTGATCCGCCGCTACCAGAAGGTGGGACTGTGACCACGCCCAGCCCGTCGCCCGCCACCACCCGTCCAAGGAATGGGCTGCGCCCATGAGCACTCTCACCATCGACCACGTCTCCCGCTGGTTCGGCAACGTGGTCGCCGTCAACGACATCACCATGACCATCGGCCCCGGGGTCACCGGACTGCTCGGCCCCAACGGCGCCGGAAAGTCCACGCTGATCAACATGATGGGCGGCTTCCTCGCCCCCTCCACCGGCACGGTCACCCTCGACGGGCAGCCGGTGTGGCGCAACGACGCCATCTACCGGCACATCGGCATCGTCCCCGAGCGGGAGGCGATGTACGACTTCCTCACCGGCCGCGAATTCGTCCTCGCCAACGCCGAGTTGCACGGTCTCGGCGCCAAGGCGGCCGGTCGCGCCCTCGCCACGGTCGAGATGGAGTACGCGCAGGACCGGAAGATCGCCACGTACTCCAAGGGCATGCGGCAGCGGGTGAAGATGGCATCCGCGCTGGTCCACGACCCGTCCCTGCTGCTGCTCGACGAGCCGTTCAACGGCATGGACCCGCGCCAGCGCATGCAGCTCATGGCGCTGTTGCGGACGATGGGCGACGAGGGCCGCACGGTGCTGTTCTCCTCGCACATCCTCGAGGAGGTCGAGCAGCTCGCCCGGCACATCGAGGTGGTCGTCGCCGGACGGCACGCGGCCAGTGGTGACTTCCGCAGGATCCGCCGCCTGATGACCGACCGCCCGCACCGCTACCTCGTGCGCTCCAGCGACGACCGTGCCCTCGCGGCCGCGCTGATCGCCGACCCCTCCACGGCCGGCATCGAGGTCGACCAGACCGAGGGCGCGCTGCGCATCCAGGCCGTCGACTTCCGCCGCTTCACCGCCCTGCTGCCGAAGGTCGCCAGGGACCACGGCATCCGGCTGCACACGGTCTCGCCGTCCGACGAGTCCCTGGAGTCCGTCTTCTCATACCTCGTCGCGGCGTAGGAGGCCCAAGATGTACGACCCCACCGTCGCCCGGCTCACCTACCGGGCCCTGCTCGGCCGCCGCCGCGCCCTCATCCTCGGCGCGCTGCCGCTGCTGCTGATCGTGATCTCCGTGGCCGTGCGCGGCCTGACCGGAGCCGACGACCAGACGGCCTCCGACGTCCTCGGCGGCTTCGCGCTCGCCACCATGGTGCCGATCATCGGTGTCATCGCGGGCACGGGCGCGATCGGCCCGGAGATCGACGACGGCTCCGTCGTCTACCTGCTGTCCAAGCCGCTCAAGCGGCCCACGATCATCTTCACCAAGCTCATCGTCGCCATCGCCGTGACCATGGTCTTCTCGGCGGTGCCGACATTGATCGCGGGCCTGATCCTGAACGGGAACGGGCAGCAGGTCGCCATCGCCTACACGGTCGCCGCGCTGGTCTCCTCCATCGCCTACTCGGCACTGTTCCTGCTGCTGGGCACGGTGTCCCGGCACGCGGTGGTCTTCGGGCTCGTCTACGCGCTGGTCTGGGAGGCGCTGTTCGGCTCCCTGGTGCCCGGCGCGCGCACGCTGAGCGTCCAGCAGTGGTCGCTGGCCGTCGCCCACAAGATGGCGGGCGGGGATCTGGTGACCTCCGACGTGGGCCTGCCGACGGCCACCGTGCTGCTGGTGGCGGTCACCGTCCTGGCCACCTGGTACGCGGGCCAGAAGCTGCGGTCGCTGACGCTGGCGGGCGAGGAGTAGGCCGCCATGGCCCCCGGGGCTCTGGCGGGGGCTTCACCTCGGCCCCGGCACACTGGGCACAGCGGATGCACGGCCGGGAGGCCGCGGATGGCTGACAAGACACCGCCCGGCCGGCTGGTTCTTCAGCAAGGCGCGTCGACGCAGGTGGCGTCGGCGGTAGCAGCGCCCGCTTTATTCGGTGGCGCCCAACTCGGTGGCGAGGCACAGTGGTTGTGCCCCATCCGCCGGGATCGTCCCGGCGCCGCGTTCTGGGAGAGGAGATGGGCGATGCCCATGCACGGCAGTACGCCCAGCTCCCGACAGGGCAGCCCGAGGCCGGCTCCGGAGTGATCGCTACCCCTCCGTGACGCCATGGGAGCTGCCCGGGGCGGCCGCTTCGAGCACGCGATGTCGCTCTCGCGTGGGCCGCCCACCCGGAGGATTGGCCGAGTGGTAAGGCACCGGTTTGCTAAACCGTGGTCGGGCCTGGAAAGCCCGCGCACGTTCGATCCGTGCATCCTCCGCAGAAGAAGCCGAAAAGCTCAGCCCAGCAACTGCTCCAGCACCACCGCGATGCCGTCCTCCTCGTTGGAGGCCGTCATCTCGTCGGCCACCGCCCTGAGTTCCTCGTGGGCGTTGGCCATAGCCACGCCTCGCGATGCCCAGGCGAACATCGGGATGTCGTTGGGCATGTCACCGAAGGCGATCGTGTCGGCGGCCTTCAGGCCCAGCCGACGGGCGGCTATCGACAGCCCCGTGGCCTTGGACAGGCCGAGGGGCAGCAGTTCCACGATGCCCTCGCCGGCCATGGCCACCGTGACGAAGCCCCCGGCCGCCTGCCGGGCGGCCTCCGCCAGCTCGTCGTCGCCCAGCGCCGGATGCTGTATGTAGATCTTGTTCAGCGGAGCGGTCCAGAGGTCGGACGCGTCCGTGAAGGGGGTGGCGGGCAGGCTGCCCGTGACCGCGTACCCCGGACCCACCAGCACGCCTCCGTCGAGGCCGTCGCGGCTGGCCGCCAGACGCAGCGGACCCACCTCGGCCTCGATCTTGGCCAGGGCCACTCCCGCCAGCTGCCGGTCCAGGGTGACGGACGTCAGCAGGCGGTGTGCCCCGGCGTCGTAGACCTGGGCGCCCTGGCCGCAGACGGCCAGACCGTCGTAGCCGAGGTCGTCCAGGATGTGCCGGGTCCAGGGCACCGCACGGCCGGTGACGACGATGTGCGCGGCGCCCGCCGCGGTGGCCGCGGCGAGCGCGTCACGGGTGCGCTGCGAGACCGACTCGTCGGAGCGCAGGAGCGTTCCGTCGAGATCGGTGGCGATCAGCCCGTACGGGAAGCTCACCGGGACACCGGCTCCAGAACCTCCCGGCCGCCCAGGTACGGGCGCAGGACCTCGGGGACGCGGACCGAGCCGTCGGCCAGCTGATGGTTCTCCAGGATCGCCACGATCGTGCGCGGTACGGCGCACAGCGTGCCGTTGAGCGTGGCCAGCGGCCGGACCTGCTTGCCCTCGCGGACCCGGATGGACAGCCGGCGGGACTGGAACTCGGTGCAGTCCGAGGTCGAGGTCAGCTCGCGGTACTTGCCCTGGGTGGGGATCCACGCCTCGCAGTCGAACTTGCGGGCGGCCGAGGCGCCGAGGTCACCGGTGGCGACGTCGATGACGCGGAACGGCAGCTCCAGCGACTCCAGCCACTGCTTCTCCCACGCCAGCAGGCGCTGGTGCTCGGCCTGCGAGTCCTCGGGAGCGACGTACGAGAACATCTCCACCTTGTCGAACTGGTGGACGCGGAAGATGCCCTTGGTGTCCTTGCCGTGCGAGCCGGCCTCGCGGCGGAAGCAGGGCGAGAAGCCCGCGTACCGCAGCGGCAGCTTGTCGGCGTCGATGATCTCGTCCATGTGATAGGCCGCCAGCGGGACCTCGGAGGTGCCGACCAGGTACAGGTCGTCCTTGTCGAGATGGTAGACGTCCTGCGCGGCCTGGCCGAGGAAGCCGGTGCCGGCCATGGACTGCGGGCGTACCAGAGCCGGGGTGAGCATCGGGGTGAAACCGGCCGCGGTCGCCTGGGCGATGGCCGCGTTCACCAGGGCCAGCTCCAGCAGGGCGCCGACGCCGGTGAGGAAGTAGAAGCGGGAGCCGGAGACCTTGGCGCCGCGCTCGACGTCGATCGCGCCGAGCAGCTGGCCCAGCTCCAGGTGGTCCTTGGGCTCGAAGCCCTCGGCACCGAAGTCGCGGATCGTGCCGTGCGTCTCCAGCGTGACGAAGTCCTCCTCGCCGCCGACGGGCACGTCGGGGTGGACGAGGTTGCCGAGGCGGAGGACCAGCTGCTGGGTCTCGGTGTCGGCCGCGTCGCGCTCGGTGTCGGCGGCCTTGACGTCGGCCTTCAGCTGCTCGGCGCGCCCCAGCAGCTCGGCCTTCTCGTCGCCGGAGGCCTTGGGGATCAGCTTGCCGAGCTGCTTCTGCTCGGCACGCAGCTCGTCGAAGCGGACGCCGGAGGACCTGCGCCGCTCGTCGGCAGACAGGAGAGCGTCGACGAGCGCGACGTCCTCTCCACGGGCGCGCTGGGAAGCGCGCACACGGTCGGGGTCCTCACGGAGCAGGCGAAGGTCAATCACGGGGCCAAGGCTACCGGTGCGGGGTTGCGGCTCACGAATCACTATTCCGGGGAGTTCTGATTCGCGGCTTACGTTCCGTAATGCGCCAATTGCCGATCATGTCAAGGGAAAGTGTCTCATTCCCTGGGACGGGCTGGGCGTCAGGGAGCCGGCTGACCGGATTCTCTTGCGCGGAAGGGGACTTGGGGGCCGACTTGTCCACAGGAGCCCACACCCCCTCGGGGAGTTATCCACAGGCTGTGTGGAAGGTCTGTGGATTTCGGAATCGATCACTCCGCAAGTGTCCGACGGGCTGAAGAATTCCCGGATCAAACCCCATCGACACCCACTTTCGGGTGGAAAACAGTCGCCCCAAAAGATGAACCAAAGGAAACGAGTGGACGAAGGGTGACTCGCGTGATGGTGACCCCGTACGGGGGCTGCAGGGCGATTTGTCGACCAACTGGCGCTTCCTTGTCGACTTGTCCCCAGGTCGAGAAGGGTGCCTGTGGATAACGCCTGTGGATAACGAAGGTATGCAGGTACGACTGGCTAGAACCGGCCGTCCTGGCAGCGCGCCACCCAGTCCGCCGCCGCCATGAACTCCTCGTCCGACGTCCCCGGCAGCGTCGGCCGGGCCTCGTCCGGCGTGATGTCGGCGCGCGGGTAGGAGCCGAGGAAGCGCACTTGGAGACAGATCCGCTTCAGCCCCGTCAGCGCCTCCACCATGCGCCGGTCCGAGATGTGACCCTCGGCGTCGATGCAGAAGCAGTAATTGCCGATGCCGGCACCCGTCGGCCGGGACTGCAGCAGCATGAGGTTGATGCCGCGCGAGGCGAACTCGCCGAGCAGGTCGCGCAGGGCGCCGGGGTGGTCGTCGCGCTGCCACAGCACCACCGAGGTCTTGTCGGCGCCGGTCGGTGCGGCGGGCCGGGCCGGACGGCCGACCAGCACGAACCGCGTCTGCGCGTTCTCCGCGTCGTGGATCCCGGTCTCCAGGGCCTCGAGGCCGTATCGGGCGGCGGCGAACTCGCCCGCGAAGGCAGCGTCGTACCGGCCCTCCTGGACCAGGCGTGCGGCGTCCGCGTTGGAGGCGGCGGACTCCCACAGGGCGTCCGGAAGGTGCTTGCGCAGCCAGTTGCGCACCTGCGGCTGGGCCGCCGGATGCGCGGAGACCGTCTTGACGTCCGAGAGCTTCGTGCCCGGCCGGACCAGCAGCGCGAAGGTGATCGACAGCAGCACCTCGCGGTAGATCGTCAGCGGTGCGCCCGCGACCAGTTCGTCGAGGGTGGTGGTGATACCGCCCTCGACGGAGTTCTCGATCGGTACGAACGCCGCCTCGGCCTCGCCGGCCCGTACCGCGTCCAGCGCGGACTGTACCGACACGTACGGGATCAGCTCCCGGGTGGCCGCTTCCGGGAGCGTCCGCAGGGCGACTTCGGTGAAGGTGCCCTCCGGGCCGAGATACGCATAACTCGCTGGCATGTCCTCACCCTAGTGGCGGCGCGGCGGCCCGGCGCCTCCGTCTCATCACAACCACCCGACCGGGTGGTTTGAACCCGATCAGCCCTCCAGCAGCCGCTGTCCCACGTACTCACCCTTCGCCGCCCCGCCCGGCACGGCGAACAGTCCGCTCGCCTCGTGCCGGATGTACCGCGACAGCGCGTCGCCCCGGTCGAGCTTGCGCTGCACCGGTACGAAGCCGCGCAGCGGATCCGCCTGCCAGCAGATGAAGAGCAGACCGGCGTCGGGCGTACCGTCCGCGTCGATGCCGTCGTGGTAGGAGAACGGGCGCCGCAGCATCGCCGCGCCGCCGTTCCGGTCGGGCCGGGTGATCCGGGCGTGCGCGTTGGCCGGGACGACGTACTCGCCCTTGGCGTCGGTCTTCTCCAGGTCCATCGCGGTCGTCTCGCCGCCCCCGGACAGCGGCGCCCCGTCGGCCTTGCGGCGCCCGATGACCTGCTCCTGCGCGGCGAGCGACAGCTTCTCCCAGTCGTCCAGAAGCATCCGGATGCGGCGTACGACGGCATAGGAGCCGTTCGCCATCCACGCGGGCTCGCCCGAGGACGGCACGAAGATCCGCTTCTCGAAGTCGGAGTCGGCCGGCCTGGGGTTGCGGGTGCCGTCGACCTGGCCCATGAGATTGCGGGCCGTCATGGGGTGGGCGGTGGCCCCCGGCGTGCGGTTGAAGCCGTTCATCTGCCAGCGCACCCGCGCGGCCGAGCCGGCGTCCTTCTGGATCGCGCGCAGGGCGTGGAAGGCGACCAGGGCGTCGTTCGCGCCGATCTGCACCCACAGATCGCCGTCACTGCGCGCCTTGTCGAGCTGGTCGGAGGAGAAGTCCGGCAGCGGGTCCAGGGCGGTCGGCCGCTGCTTCTCCAGTCCGGTCCTGCCGAAGAAGCTGTGCCCGAAGCCGAAGGTGACCGTCAGCGAGGAGGGACCCGCGTCCCGGGCCACGCCGGTGTCGTCGTGCGGGGCGGCCTCGCCCGCCATCAGCCGCTCGGCCGTCGCTGACCAGCGACGCAGCAGGGCCGCCGCCTCCTTGCGGCCCGCGCCCGCCGCCAGGTCGAAGGCGACGAGATGGCCGCACGCCTGAAGTCCCTCTGTGATGCCGGGCTGATGTTTCCCGTGAAACATCGCCCGGCCGGAGCCCACCGAGGTCAGTGGAGTGGCCCGGGCGGGCGCCGCGGCGTAGCCAGCGGCCCCGCCGGCCGCGCCGAGCACGAGCCCGGTGGCGCCCGCGGTGCCGAGCAGCGCGCGCCGGGAGACGCCCCGGCCGCTGTCGGGGACGGGCACCCGCACCGCGGGCTCGGGTGTACGGGCCTCCGGGATGGACTGGTCAGGCATGGTGTCGTTCAGCCGATCTGAGCGTTCTTGGAGACGGTCACCTGGTCGATGTCGGAGCTGCGCACCGTGACGGCGATCTTCCAGTCGCCGGCCAGGGGGATCTGCACTCCGTTCGCCGACCAGTGGCCGGTGGTGATGTGGTCGGGGTTCACGGGGAGCGGGCCGATCTTCTTCGCCTCGAGGGTGAAGGAGACCTTCACCTCGGGGACGTCGAAGGCCCGCCCGTTGGGACGCTGGACGTACACGTGCATCTCGTTGCCGCCCACGCGCGCGGGGTCGAGGTCGATGCTGACGACGCCCTTGCCGTCGGTGCCGCCGGTGTCGAAGGGCATGTCCAGGGTCAGCGCGCCGGACGGGGAGGACGACGAGGAGGAGCTGGCGGAGGAGGAGGCGACGGACCTGGCCTCCTGCTCTGTGCGGCCCGGCTCGGTCTGTGTCAGCGCGGTGGTGACGGCGAGCAGCACGATCGCTACCCCGGCCTCGGCGAACACCGAGCGGCGCAGCCCGAAGCGGGTCGGGTCGGCGTCGCGGAGCCGCTTCTGCCGGGCGGCGTCGATCGCGGCCCGCTGCCGGGCGAGCTGGGCGGCACGCTGGGAGCCACCGGTACCGGTGACCTTGCCGTCAGCGGCCTCGGCCGCCTCCGCCTCCTTGCCCGCGGCCGGGGTGTGCTCGGGCGCGGCGGACGCCTGCGTGGGCACACCCGAGGCCACCCGCTCCTTCTCCGCCCGTTCGGC
Source organism: Streptomyces sp. NPDC045022 (assembly GCF_056432605.1). Taxonomy (NCBI): domain Bacteria; kingdom Bacillati; phylum Actinomycetota; class Actinomycetes; order Kitasatosporales; family Streptomycetaceae; genus Streptomyces; species Streptomyces sp. NPDC045022. Next base: position 215,674 of record NZ_JBWKIR010000004.1, on the reverse strand, counting down.
TCCGGCCGTCGCGACCGTGTCGGCGAGCCGTCCCGTCCACCGGCGCGATATCGAGGCGACGCCGACCAGCAGCGCCACCAGGGCGATCTTGATCAGCAGCAGCTGCCCGTACCCCGTCTCGGTGAACGCCGACCAGGAGCCGAGCTGCCGCCAGGACTGGTAGACGCCGGTGGCGACGAGCGTCGTGACCGAGCCCAGGGCCAGCCGGGAGAAGCGGCGGACGGCGGCGGCCTCGACGGGGGTCTCGGCGGGGGCCCGGTACAGGACGGTCAGGAGGGCGGTGAGGCCGCCCAGCCAGGTGGCGACGGCGAGCAGATGGACGACGTCGACCGGCATGGCGATGCCCGACTGGAGCCCGACCGAGGCGTGCTCCGCCATCGCCCAGCTGGACGCGAGCCCGGCGGCGACCACCACCCCGCCGATGGCGAGCCCGAAGGTCAGGTCGCGCTTCTCCTCGCCTTCCTCGCGCCGGTCGTAGGCGCCGAAGAGGACGGCGACGAACAGCGCGGCGGCGGCGAGCAGCAGCAGCCGGGAGACCAGCGCGGCACCGGTCTTGGTCTGCAGCACCTGGCCGAGCAGATCGAGGTCGAAGACGTCGGCGACCTTGCCCGAGGTGGTGTACGAGCCGCGCAGGAGCAGCAGCCACAGGGTGGCCGCGGTGAGCGCCAGCCAGCCGCCGACGACCAGCCGCTGGAGGGCTCGTACACCCGCGCCGCGCTGCCAGCAGGCGAGTACGAAGGCCGCGCCGCCCGCGAGCACGATGAAGCCGGCGTAGGACACGTACCGGCCGAACGCGTAGAGGACGCCCACGACTCCGCCGCCCGCGGCCGGTCCGGCACCGGAGACGACGGTCTGCGAGGGCGCCCCGATGGAGAAGGTGTAGGCGCCGGAGACGGGGTGGCTGTCGGCCGAGACGACCTGGTAGGTGACCGTGTAGGTGCCCTTGCCCAGGCCGCTCTTGAGCCGCACGGCGTACGTCGTCCCGCTCACGTCGGCGGGTGCGCCCGTCTGGACCGGCTTGCCCTTGGGATCGAGCACGCGCAGGGAGTCGTCGCTCATCGCCACCTTCTCGGAGAAGGTGAGCGACACCTGGGTGGGCGCCTTGGTGACCACCACCCCCTGCGCGGGGTCGCTGCCGGTCAGTGCCGCGTGCGCGGACGCCGGTCCGGCGCCGGCCAGCAGCGCGCCGGTGACGGCGAGGAACAGCAGCACCAGGATCCGCAGGCGGGGGGTGATGGTCCGCGTCAAGGTGGTCCCTCCTCAGTGGCCGGTCGACGGGTTGTACGTGGCTGACCTCACCGGCATCTCGACGGTGAGCGGCTCGGACCTGGCGAAGGTCAGCCTCATGCTGACCGTCTGGCCCTGCTTCGGCCTGCGCTTGAGCTTCTCGAACATCAGATGGTTGCCGCCGCTTTTGAACACGAGTTGACCGTGGGCCGGTATGGCGAAGGAGGTCTTCTCCGTCATGGCGCCGCCGGCGGTGCTGTGCATGGTGACCTCGCCGGCCACGTCACTGGCGACCGAGGTCAGCTCGTCCTTCGTGCCGCCCTTGTTGGCGATCGTCAGGAAGCCGGCGGCCATGTCGGTGGAGACCGGCTGGGGCATGTACGGGGAGCTGACGGACAGGTCTGCCTTCCCGGAGCCGGAGCCGGAGCCGTCGCGGGAGCCGGAGCCGTCACCGTCGCCGGGCCCCGAGCAGCCCGCCAGGGCGAGGGCACCGGTGAGGGCGGCCACGGTCAGGAGGGCGCGCCTCACGGCTTCGCTCCCTCGACGAGCTTGGGCAGGTCCTTGCTGTAGTCGTCGACCGTGGCGTCCTCGCCGTAGAGGACGTAACCGCCGTCGGTCTTCGGGGAGAACGCGATGACCTGCGTGCCGTGCACCGAGACGAGCTTGCCGTTCTTGTCCTTCGTCGTCGGCTCGATGGAGATGCCGACGGAGCGGGCACCGGCCTGGATGGTGGAGAAGTCACCGGTCAGGCCGACGAACCGCGGGTCGATGCCCTTGAGCCACTTGCCCAGCTCGGCGGGGGTGTCGCGGGCGGGGTCGGTGGTGACGAAGACGACCCTGAGGTCGTTCTGCTCGGCCTTGGGCAGCGCTTTCTTGGCGACGGCGACGTTGCTCATCGTCGTCGGGCAGATGTCGGGGCAGTGCGTGTAGCCGAAGTAGAGCAGGGTCGGATGGCCCTTGGTCTCCTTGCGGAGGTCGTACTTCTTGCCGTGGGTGTCGGTGAGGACCAGGTCCGGCTTCTCGAACGGCTGGTCGAGGACGGTGGCGGCCTTGCCCGAGTCGGACTCCTCCGAGACCACGGAGACGGACGACTTGCCGTCGTTCCCGTTGCCGCAGGCGGAGAGGGGCAGGGTGGCGGCGGCGAGCAGCGCAGCCGCCGCGAACGTCTTCTTGCGCATAGAAAAATGTCCCAGATGTGTGAATTCCGGCGCGCACCGGGGTCGCACGACAGCGTCGCACGGCCCCCGGTGCGCGGACGGAACGAGGGTCAGGCGGCGGTCCGGCGGCGCCCGGCGAAGACGCCGTAGGCCACGCCCGCGGCGCCGACGACGATGCCGACCACGCCGAGCACGCGTGCGGTGGTGTCACTGCCGCCGTCGGAGCCGGCGTCCGTGGCGGCGGCGGCCTTCTCGGTGCCGTCGGAGGCGTCCTTGGCGGACGACGTGCCGTGGTCGTCGGTGGCGGCGGACAGCTCCAGCACCGGGGCCGGGTTCTCGGGTTCCGCCTGGCCCTCCTGCGGTGCCTCGATCCAGCGCACGACCTCCTTGTCGGAGTACGTCTGGATCGCCTTGAACACCAGCTGGTCGGTGTTCTCGGGCAGGGCACCGAGGGCGAGCGGGAACTTCTGGAAGTAGCCGGGCTGGACGCCCTTGCCGTCGGCGGTCCAGGTGACCTTGCTGACGGCTTCGTCGAACTTCTCGCCGTGCATGGTCAGCGGCTTGTCCAGCTTGGTCTTGGTGATCTCGGCCTTCCAGCCCGGGATCGGCTCCGGCATCACCGAGGCGAGCGGGTGGTCGGCCGGGAAGCTGACCTCGAGCTTGATGGTCGAGGCGTTGTCGCGCTCGTTGGGGACCTTGAAGTCGACGACCGCCCAGCCGCCCTTCGGCGCGGTGCCCTCGGGCTGCACGGAGACGTGCGCGAAGGCGGGGACGGACAGGGCGAGGACGGCCGAGCCCGCGACGGCGGTGGCGGCGGCGACACGAGAGGCGATGCGAGAAGCCTGCATGGCTGGAGCACTCCACTGTGGTGAGTTCCGGTGATGACGAGGGATACGCGTGCGCGTGGTGGTGCCGCTCGGTGAGCTGCGCACGCGCGCGTGCCGCGCGACGGCGGCCCCTCTCCCACCGGGCGGTGTGGAGTGGTCCGGTCGCGTCAGGCGGCGAGGCGGAAGGCGGCGGCGGGCGGACCGCGCCGGATCACCGTGTGCTGGAGTGCGGTGGTGTGCGGGGCGGGTGCCTCGTCCCGGGCGGTACGACGGTGGCGCGGGCCGGGCTCGATGGCGGGCAGCAGCCCGGCGCCGAATGCCAGCGCCAGCGCGAGCGCCCCGCGCAGGGACCGCACGAGCGCCCCCTCGGCGACTCCGTGCGCCGACAGTTCGACCAGCCGCAGTACGGCGAGGTCGCCCCGGCGCAGCAGCCAGCCCGTGGCGACGGCCGCGAGGACGTGGCCGAGCAGCATCGGCAGCGAGGGCAGCAGGCTCGTCGAGGAGCCGGTGGGATCGGCCATGTGGTGCATGGCCGGCATGGCGCCCACCGCCCGGCCCGAGGGGCCGATGAGGTGCGCGTCGAGCAGGAGTCGGTAGGCGTGTCCGGGGGTGAGTACCGACGGGGTGGATCCGCATACGAGCCGGCCGGCCCGCTCGACGAGTGCGACGTCGCTCAGCGACCCGTTCGCCGAATCCATCGGCATTCCGCCGGAGGCCATGGCCGCGGCTCCGTGCCGGCCCAGCCCGAACAGCGTGTGCAGGACGGTCTGGCCGAGCGCGAGGAGCGCGGCGATGCCCGGCAGCGAGCGGGTCCGCCCGGCGAGCGGTGCCACGGTCAGCAGGGAGCCGAGGAAGCCCGCGCCGAGCGTCCACAGCGGCACGCGCGTGCAGGAGGCCAGAGTGTGCCCGGCCGCGGCCAGCACGACGCAGACCGCGGCGAACACCGCGGCCCGCGTGATCCGGAGCCCGGCTCCGGGACGCGCCGTGTGCGGGTGGGGGGCAGTCATGGCGGGCTCATCATCGCACTGCTCTTACCGGACGCGTACGGCAGGTCGCCGGACGCGTCCGTCATACACCGATTCCTCCCTCGGCGCATCGCCCGTATGGGCGGAGTCACGTCGACTGAGTGCTTACGGCCGCCTACGGGCGGCAATACGTAACGGTATGTCGAGCCGCGGCCAGGAGGCTGGAGCATGAGCATCTGGTGGTCACTCCATCTGCGCCGCGAGGCCGCGAGCGTGCCCCTCGCCCGGCGGCTGCTGATCGGCACCATGGAGACGGCGGGCGTCGACCCGGATATCTCCTACGATCTGTCCGTCGCCCTGAGCGAGGCCTGCGCCAACGCCGTCGAGCACGGCGGGGAGCCGGTGTCCGGCGGTGCCTCGGAGGCGTACCGGGTGACCGCGTACCTCGACGGTGAGAAGTGCCGTATCGAAGTGGCCGATTCCGGACCCGGGTTCACCCGTACCCAGGACATCCGGCCGGTCCGCCCGGACGCCGAGCACGGCCGCGGACTCTGTCTCATCCGGGAACTCGCCGACCATGTGCACATCGGCGTCAAGCCCGGCCGGGGCGGGACGGTGGTCAGCTTCGACAAGATGCTCAAGTGGCGGGGGAACGCGCCGCCCGTGGCGGTGTGAGACCGGTCCCTCCGGGCCCGGCACCCCCTAGGGTGCGCGCATGCGTATCGAGACCGACGGGATGACCGAGGAGATAGCGGCCGGCGTGACGCTACGGCTGCTCGCGCGCGGTGACGCGGATGCGCTCTGCGCGGCCTACGTGGCGAACCGCGGGCACCTCGAACCCTGGGAGCCGGTCAGACCGGAGTCGTTCTTCACCGTGGCGGGGCAGTCCGAGCGCGTGCACGGGCTGCTGCGGGAGTTCGCCGGGGGTGCCGCGCTGCCCCTGGTCCTCGCGGCGGCGGACGGACGGATCGCCGGGGCCATCACCCTGACGGGGATCTCCCGGGGGCCGTTCTGCAGCGCCCGCCTCGGCTACTGGGTGGCCGCCGACCAGCAGAACCGCGGGCTGGCGAGTGCCGCCGTGCGGCGGATGTGCCGGATCGCGCGTGACACCGCTGGGCTGCACCGGATCGAGGCGTCCACGCTGCTCGACAACACCGGTTCGCAGCGGGTGCTGGCGAAGTGCGGGTTCGAGCCGATCGGGACGGCCCCGGACTACCTGCACATCGACGGTGCCTGGCGGGACTGCCGGCTCTTCCAGCGGATCCTGCACGATCGCGATCCCGCGCTGTGAGGCCGGCCGGCCCTGACCATCCGCCAGGACTGGTCTCCGGGGTGAAGTACAGCGCCGAGGTGACGTAATAGGCGCCGTCCCCCACCGAGTTGGCGAGCTGGGCGAGGGCCAGGAGACGCTGCGGTCGGTTCGTCATACCGATGACGGTAGGGGCCCGGTGGACCGCTGAGCAGACCCAATGGGCCACCGTGTCAGTGGCCCATTCCGGAGTCCGCCAGTGGCCCGGATCCCGGCCCGCCGGGACGCGTCAGCGCTCCGTGTCCAGCGCCTTCGCCAGTGCCTCCAGCGCCTCCGGGTACGCCCGCTCGCGAGGGGTGCCGTAGCCGACGACCAGGCCTTGCGGCCGGTCGGGTCCCGGGGTGTGCCAGTGGTGGCCGAGGGCGCCGAGCGCCAGGCCCTCCGCCTCGGCGCGGGCCAGCGCCTCGCTCTCGTCGGGCACGTCGATCAGCGCGTGCAGCCCCGCCGCGATCCCGCGCACGCTCCGGCGCATCCCCAGCCGGTCCAGGAGCAGGTCCCGGCGGCGCCGGTACCGCAGGCGGCACGCGCGTACGTGCCGGTCGTAGGCGTGGCTGTCGATCAGCTCGGCGAGCGCCAGCTGGCCGATGGTCTCGGTGTGGTGGTCGCTGTGCAGTTTGGCGTCGGTGACGGCGTCGACCAGGTGCGGCGGCAACACCATCCAGCCCAGGCGCAGTGCCGGGCCGAGCGTCTTGGACGCGGTGCCCAGGTAGACCACCTGGCCGGGCGCCATGCCCTGCAGCGCGCCCACCGGCTGCCGGTCGTAGCGGAACTCGCCGTCGTAGTCGTCCTCGATGATCAGACCGCCACGCGTGCGTGCCCAGTCGGTGAGCGCGCGGCGCCGCTCGGGGTGCAGGGTCACCCCGGTCGGGTACTGGTGGGCCGCGGTGACCACCACGGCGGCCGCCTCCCCGAGCGCCCCGGGCCGCATCCCGCGTGTGTCGACGGGCACGGGCCGCACGGTCCCGCCGTTGCGCCGCACCACCTCGCGGTGGAAGGGCAGCCCGGGGTCCTCCATGGCGATGGCGGCGCCGTCCAGCACGCGCGTGAGGAGCGCGAGGCCCTGGACGTACCCGGAGGTGATGACGATTCGCTCCGGGGGCGCGAGCACCCCGCGCGCCCGCCCCAGGTAGCCGGAGAGCGCGGTGCGCAGTTCGAGCCGCCCGCGCGGGTCACCGTAGTCGTACGCCAGCGAGGGCGCCGTCGCTATGGCACGGCGCAGCGCGCGCAGCCAGGCCGCCGCCGGGAACGCGCCGACGTCCGGGCTGCCGGGGCGCAGATCGAAACGCGGGGTACGCGGGTGCGCGGGTGTCGGCGGCGCCTCGCCGCCGGTGGAGGGCAGCGAGGCGACCCGGGTACCCGAGCCCTGCCGGGCCGTCAGGTAGCCCTCGGCGACGAGCTGGTCGTAGGCCGCCTTCGCGGTGCCCCGCGAGATGCCGAGTTCGTCCGCGAGCCGCCGGGTCGCGGGCAGCCGGGTGCCGGGCGCGAGCCGCCCGTCCCGTACCGCGTCCCTGAGGGCCCGTTCCAGTCCTACCCGGCGGCCGTCCGCCGCGTCGGGTTCGATGTGCAGGTCGACTCCGACACCGGACCAGAAGTCGTTCACGATTCCCCCACGTGAGTGCCCGCGCCCCGGAGGGGCCCGGTGAACTGCGCGACCGGCCACCGATCACAGGCAGACGAAATGGCCGGGTACCCAGCGGTACCCGGCCATTCAGTGTGACGTCAGCCCTTCAGGGACGCCATCCACGCCTCGACCTCGTCCGACCGCCGGGGCAGCCCCGCGGAGAGATTCCGGTTGCCGTCCTCCGTGACGAGGATGTCGTCCTCGATGCGGACGCCGATGCCCCGGTACTCCTCCGGGACCGTCAGGTCGTCGGCCTGGAAGTACAGGCCCGGCTCGACGGTGAGCACCATGCCCGGCTCCAGCGTGCCGTCGACGTACGTCTCCACGCGCGCGGCGGCGCAGTCGTGGACGTCCATGCCGAGCATGTGGCCGGTGCCGTGCAGGGTCCAGCGGCGCTGCAGGCCCAGTTCCAGGACGCGCTCGACGGGTCCCTCGACCAGGCCCCACTCGACGAGCTTCTCGGCGAGCACGCGCTGCGCGGCGTCGTGGAAGTCGCGGTACTTGGCGCCGGGCTGGACGGCCGCGATACCGGCCTCCTGGGCCTCGTACACGGCGTCGTAGATCTTCCGCTGGATCTCGCTGTACGTGCCGTCGATCGGCAGCGTGCGCGTGACGTCGGCCGTGTACAGCGTGTGCGTCTCCACGCCCGCGTCCAGCAGCAGCAGGTCGCCGGAGCGGACCGGGCCGTCGTTGCGGACCCAGTGCAGGGTGCAGGCGTGCGGGCCGGCCGCGCAGATGGAGCCGTAGCCGACGTCGTTGCCCTCCACGCGCGCGCGGAGGAAGAACGTGCCCTCGATGTAGCGCTCGCTCGTCGCCTCGGCCTTGTCGAGGACCTTCACGACGTCCTCGAAGCCGCGCACGGTCGAGTCGACGGCCTTCTGCAGCTCGCCGATCTCGAACTCGTCCTTGATCATGCGCGCCTCCGAGAGGAAGACGCGCAGCTCTTCGTCGCGCTCGGCGGTGACCTTGTCGGTCAGGGCCGTCTCGATGCCGGCGTCGTGGCCGCGCACGACCCGCACCGGGCCGGTGGCCTCTCCCAGCTTTGCGGCCAGCTCACGCACGTCGGCGGCCGGGATGCCGTACAGCGCCTCGGACTCGGCCAGGGAGTGGCGGCGGCCGACCCACAGCTCGCCCTGGCCGGAGAGCCAGAACTCGCCGTTCTCCCGGTCGGAGCGGGGCAGCAGATAGATCGTCGCCTCGTGGCCGTCGCCCCTGGGCTCCAGCACGAGGACGCCGTCCTCGGTCTGGTTGCCGGTGAGGTAGGCGTACTCGACGGAGGCGCGGAAGGGGTACTCGGTGTCGTTCGAGCGGGTCTTCAGGTTGCCCGCCGGGATCACGAGACGCTCGCCCGGGAAGCGGGCGGAGAGCGCGGCACGGCGGCGGGCGGTGTGCCCGGCCTGCTCGACGGGCTTCAGGTCACGCAGCTCCGTGTCGGCCCAGCCGGACTTCATGTTCTCGGCCAGCTCGTCGGAGACGCCCGGGTACAGGCCGTTCTTCCGCTGCTTGATGGGCTCCTCGGACTCGCTTTCCGGGCCCTCTGCGGTAGCAGAGTCGGGCACAGCCGGGTTGAGCTCGTCGGACACGTGATCCTCCTCGATACGCCATGTGATCTCCCCCGGGGCCCGCGTCGCTCCTGCTTGTGGCCGAGCGGGGACCTCCATCATCGTACGGTCGTACCGACGGCGACCCAGGGTCGGATGACCTGTTATGCCCGGTCATTGCAGCCGGGCTCAGTCGAAGCGCACCGCCAGCAGGACCACGTCCTCCTCGCTGTCGGCCGTGTCCAGGCCGTCGGGCAGGACGGTGCGCAGGACGTGGTCGGCGACGGCGCCGGGATCGTGCCGCACCGCGCGCGGGATGCTCGTGGCGGCCGCGTGCAGCCGGGCGAAGGCGCGGTCCATCGGGTCGCCGGTGCGGTGCAGCAGCCCGTCGGTGTAGAGCAGGACCGTCTCCCCTGCCTCCGCCTGGATCTCCACGCTGGGCGCCTCCCAGCAGGCGAGCATGCCGAGCGGCGCGGAGACGGAGGTCTCGGCGAACTCGGTGCGCCGCTCGGCGATCAGCAGCGGCGGGCTGTGTCCGGCGCCTGCCAGGGTGACCTTGCGCAGAGCGGGCTCGCAGTAGGCGAACAGGGCGGTCGCGGAGCGGGCGGGCTCGGTCAGCCGCAGCAGCAGTTCCAGGTCGGACAGGACGGCGACCGGGTCCTCGCCCTCCATCACGGCGTACGCCCGCAGGGAGGCGCGCAGCCGGCCCATGGCGGCCACCGCGCTGGGCCCGGAACCGGTGACCGAGCCGACGGAGAGGCCGAGGCCGGCGTCCGGCAACGGCAGCGCGTCGTACCAGTCGCCGCCACCGCGCGGGCCGGTGCGGTGCCGGGCGGCGAGCTGGACACCGGCCACCCGGGGCAGCCGGGAGGGGAGCAGTTCCTCGGAGATGGTCGCCACGCACGCGCGCGTGCGCTCGACTTCCAGCAGCCGCGCGAGGTGCTCCGTGGCGTGCCGGATGTAGAGGCCGGCGAGATGGCGTTGCCGCTCGTGCGGTTCGGCCGGTTCGTCGTAGAGCCAGACGGCGGCGCCGAGGCGGCCGGCGGAGTCGGTGGCGAGGGGCAGGGCGTAGCTGGCGGCGTAGCCCAGGCGGGCGGCCACCTCGCGGTGGCGGGGGTCGAGGCCGTCCTCGGCGAGGAGGTCGGGGTGGACGCTCTCGGCGCTCTGGCCGGTGTCGTACGGCAGTGCGCCGCGCGGGACGGTCTCGATGTGGCCGAGGTCGGCGCGGCCGAGGCCGAGGCCGGTGGTGGTGTGGGGGCCGAGTCCGTCGCCGGGTTCCAGGACGACGAGGCCGCGGCGGGCGCCGACGAGGGCGGCGCCGGCGCGCAGCAGCTCGTGGAGGGCGGGGTCCAGCGCGTTCGTGCGGGAGAGCCGCTCGGTGAGTTCGTGAAGAGTGGTGAGGTCGGAGACCCAGCCGGCCAGCCGGTCCTGCAGAAGGGCGCCGGGAGCGGGGGTGTGCGGGGCGGAGGCGTTCTTGACGGGCAGATGGGTGTCCGGGCAGGGGCCGGTGCCCGGGGCGGGGGGAGTGGGCGCCGCAGTGTGTGCGGGCGTCGGGACCGTTGGATCGATTCCAGCCACTTTCGGAGGGTGCGGGGCGTTCATGGCGTCCGGCTTTCAGACCGGTGCGTATTGCTCAAAAGCATCGCAAACCCCCATGTCATTCTGCGCCGCTGGCAGTGTCTCCACATGTACACGCACTCGTGAGGGGATGTCCAGCATTGTCCTGCGAGGATTCCTGGTGTCCGTGGGGCGCACGTGGGTTTCTCGCTAACCCCTTGCCTTACTGCCAAGTTGGCTGAAAACTGCCTTAGGTATCGGTTCATTGCGGTCGACTGGCCCTGCTCGACGGAGCGTCACAGCGGTCGTGATGGGTACGTACTCGGAGAAGGCCAGGGGTGGTTGGGGGCCGCCCGGAACCTGGCGACGGACCCGGGCGTCATAACCACCGACGGCCGAGCCCCATCCTCCCGTGGCGGAGGCGGAGAGAAACACGCGCGACGGCAAAACGCCATACTTCGCCACCCCCGAGCCGCATCCGTGCTTTTGATGGACGCACTACGAAGCGGACGCGGCCAACGCTCGACCCCTTGGGGTTCCCCCTGCCGTACGCGGGGGTGTGATGCGCCAACAGGTACGCCCAGTGAAGTGATCGACACATGGTGTGATGTGATCCACGGTGTTGCCAGCGGTGCAACGGAAAGGAACGAGCGCTCATGCGCGAGATCCTCGGAAGGCGACGCAGGCTCCTGTCCAGGCGGAACGACGGGAGGCCTGAGCTGATCAGCGCGGCCCTGACCTTCGCGACGGAATGGCAGTGGCCCGTACTCCCGGGCGTGGCCCCGGACCCGCGCGGGCGGGCCGGCTGCGCCTGCCCCGACCCCGAGTGCACGGTGCCCGGTGCCCATCCCTTCGACCCCGGCCTGCTCGGGGCCACCACCGACGCACGCATGGTGCGCTGGTGGTGGACCAACCGGCCGAGCGCGCCGATCATCCTGGCCACGGGCGACAAGGCGCCCTGCGCCGTCAGCCTGCCGGCGCTCGCCGCCTCCCGCGCGCTCGCCCTGCTGGACCGGCGGGGCATGCGCCTCGGCCCGGTGATCGCCTCGTCCACCCGCTGGGCGCTGCTGGTGAAGTCGTACTCCTTGGAGCAGCTGGGCGAGATGCTGTACGCCAAGGACTTCGTGCCCGGCTCCCTGCGCTTCCACGGCGAGGGCGGCTATATCGCGCTGCCTCCGTCCGAGACCGGCCAGGGCGCCGTCCGCTGGGAGCGTGCCCCGCTGCCGGGCTCGGCCTCGCCCTGGGTGCCCGACGTGGAGGCCGTGGTGGACGCCGTGGTCGACGCCCTCACTCGTACGGGTGTGAGCGCGCCCGAATTGTAAGGGTGTCGGGCGCGGCCGGGGCGGACGGGCCCCGGCGCTCGTTATCTTCCGCACATGGTGCGTCATTCCGGGGGCCGGCCCCCGGACCCCCGAAAGCTTCGTCTCCTCGCCCTCGTGGGCGTCGCGGCGGCCGCGGTCGCGCTGCCGCTGACCGTGGCGTCCGCGGGGCAGGTGGGCGACGCGGGACAGGCGGCCGTAGGCACCCCACCGCGCGGCGCGGGCCCCGCGAAACGCGCCGACGCCGAGGCCCCCTCCGTCACCCCGAGCCGCTCTCCCCTGATCCTCGGCCTGGGCCTCGCCACCGCCGCCCGCTGCGGTCCCGAAGTCACCTCGCCCGAGGGCATCGAGGCGCAGACCTGCGTGCTGATCCAGGGAGCGGACACCTGGGCGCGCACCTACTACCGCAACGCCACCGGCGAGTCGCTGGACTCCGTGCTGAGCCTGATGGGACCGGGCGGCCGGACCCTGCAGATGCGCTGCGTCACGGGCGCCGACGACGAGCCCGCCACCTGTGAGACACCCCGCGAGCACAGCCGGGGCGGACCGGACGCCTACACGGCCGTCACCGAGTTCGCCGCGCGCGGGTCCGACGGCGCGCTGCTGCTGCGCTCGGGGAGCAACTCCTGAGAGCCGCACGGCAGTTGTCACACAGTGATCCGGCGTACACCGGGTGCGGACATGGAAAGACCCGGTTGCTGGCGACGGGGGATGCACCAGCAACCGGGATACAGGAACGGTAACAAGAGATCGGCGGTTCGCAAATTCGGCGCGGGTCATTCGGCCACCGATTTCCCTGGCACGAGGGCGAGTTGTGACAGGAGTCACCTGTTGCGCGGACTGCCGTCGCGGGGGGGCGGCCCGGGCGCCCCGCCGCCCCCCCCGGGGGGCGGCGCAGGTCGGGGC
>NZ_JBWKIR010000004.1:163471-203235 GCF_056432605.1 Streptomyces sp. NPDC045022 | reverse complement strand
GTTAAAAAGCGAGGGGGGGTGCTCAAGTGGGGCGGGGGTCTGGGGCCAACTGTGTCCCCGGGCCCGGGGGCTAGTGGTCCCTGTTGCCCCGTTGGGCGCGGACGGCGGCCGCGGCTGACCGACCGGTCAGCCGCGACGCGCGCGCGTGGGACGTCAGCTGAGCGTGACCTGCCGGTTGGTCAGCCCGCCGCGCGCCCGGCGCTCGTCCGCCGTGAGCGGCTCCTGGACGGCGAGAGCGGCGGCGAGGCGCTCGGCGAACTCGGCGGCCGGTTTCTCCACGTCCTCCGCCGTGACCTCGCTCGGCAGGTCCCAGACCGGCACGGTGAGGCCGTGAGCACGGAAGGAGCCCACGAGCCGGGTGCCGTCCCCGAGGCTGGAGCGGCCCACGGCGTGCAGCCGCGCGAGAGCGTCCAGAAGCTGCTCCTCCGGATGGGGCATCACCCAGCGCAGGTGGTTCTTCTCCGGGGTCCGGCACCAGTACGCGGCGTCCACGCCGGCCAGCTTCACCGTCGGGATGGCGGCGGCGTTGGCCCGCTCCAGGGAGGCGGTCACCTCCGGGGTGGCGTTCTCCGCGTCCGGCACCCAGAACTCGAAACCGCTGTGCACGACCGGCTCGAACGGGGCCTCGGCATCGAGCAGGTCCTGCAGCCGGGGACCGCCGACGGGGGCGCGGCGGGCCTGCACGGGGGTGCCGGGCTCGGCCACCAGCGCACGCTGGAGGGTGTCGGCGAGGTCGCGGCTGATGTCGCCGGACGCCGTGTCGTTCTGCAGGCCGATCAGGACCGAGCCGTCGTCGCGGCGCAGCGCGGGCCAGGCCATCGGCAGCACCGTGGCCAGGGTGACCGACGGGACGTCCTCCGGCAGACCCTCCTTGAGGGTCAGCTCGGCCGTCGCGGCCGGTACCAGCTCACGCAGGGCCACCCAGTCGCACTCGCCCGGCAGTCCCTCGAACGGGCGGTGCACCAGCTCGGTCGCGGCGTGCGCCGCCGCCCGGCCGTGGCACGCCTTGTAGCGCCGGCCGCTGCCGCAGGGACAGGGCTCGCGGGCGCCGACAACCGGAACCTGTCCATCAGCGCCTGCGGCGCGGGCCCCGTCGCTGAGCTGCGGCCGCTTGGCCTTCGTCTGGGGTCGCTTCTTGGCCATCGTGGATGTCTCCCCGGTTACGGCTCTTCTCGTACGGGCGGAGCCTAGCCGTTCAGGCCATGACCGACGGGAACCTGTGGACAACGCACGCACGCTCGACGCCACTGGTATGAACCTGTGGGCCATCCGCGGGTCCCGGCGCGTTGCGGAGCCCGGCCCGGTGCGCGGCGCGGTCCGGGTGACCCCGGCGGTTCAGTCCAGCTCCTCGAAGGCGTCCGAGAAGGAGGCGTCCGCGAAGTCCAGGCCGGCCATGTCCGTAAGCGAGGGCGTGGTGACGCGCGTAGCGAACCCGTCGGGGCGGCACCCGGCATCGGGGTCGTGGACGTCCTCGTGGACCACCACCCAGACCGTCACCTCGCCCCGGACGTCATCCCGCACACCCCAGTCGTCGGCGAGCGCCGTGATGATGTTCAGTCCCCGGCCGCCGTGCGCGGTCACCGACGGCGTGGCCGGCGCCGGGCGGGTCGGGCCGCCGCCGTCCGTCACCTCGACGATGAGCCGGCCCCCTGCGTCGACGCGCCACGCGGCGCGGACGTCGCCGTCGCCTGCCAGGGCGTCGCCGAGCGGCCGCCCGTGTTTGCAGGCATTGCTCAACAGCTCGGAAAGGATCAGTACGGCATCGTCGATGACCGGTTCCGATACGCCCCCGCCGCGCAGGTGCGCGCGCATCCGATGCCGCGCCTCGCCCACGCCCGCAGGGCCATGGGGCACGGCCATGCTCGACGACGTGGGCACCTCCTGTGCCACCACCAACGCCACCCCCGAAACCTCCTTTGCCCCACGCCACGGTGTGGATGCCCCATTGGCCTGTACCGGAAACCGGCCAGTCCCCCTGTGCCGACGCATTCGAAACGGTCGAACACGGACCGAACGCGCCGGAGCACTCCCGGTGGCCGTCACCGTCCCGCGGTGGGCGCGTCAGCGGCCGAGCCGGTCCAGCACCGCGCGTGGGCGGTTGGTGATGATGGCGTCGATGCCGAGGCCGAGGCACAGGTCGACGTCCTCGGGCTCGTTCACGGTCCACACGTGGACCTGGTGACCGGCTTCTTTCAGCCGCTCCACATATGTGGGGTGGTTGCGCACGATGCGGATGGACGGGCCCGCGATCCGCACGCCCGCGGGCAGCCGCCCGTCGCGCAGCCGTGGGGAGACGAACTGCATCAGATAGACCGTCGGCAGCGTCGGCGCGGACGTACGCACGCGGTGCAGCGAACGTGCCGAGAAGCTCATGATCCGGACCGGGGACTCGGCGGCGGCGGCCGGTGCGTCCAGGCCGAACCGCTTGAGCAGCGCCAGCAGCCGCTCCTCGACCTGGCCCGCCCAGCGCGTGGGGTGCTTGGTCTCGATGGCCAGCTCCACCCGCCGCCCGGCGTCCGCGACCAGCTCCAGCAGCCGCTCCAGGGTGAGCACCGAGGTGGCCGCGGGGTCCTCGGGCCGGTTCTCCCAGTCGGGCTCCTCGTCCCGCCCGCGCCAGGCCTCGCGCGTCTTCCAGGAGCCGAAGTCGAGCGCGGCGAGATCGGCCAGCTCCAGCGCGGAGACGGCGCCGCGGCCGTTGGAGGTACGGTTCACCCGCCGGTCGTGGACGCAGACCAGGTGGCCGTCCGCGGTCAGCCGTACATCGCACTCGAGGGCGTCCGCGCCGTCCTCGATCGCCTTCCGGTAGGCGGCGAGCGTGTGCTCGGGCGCGTCTTCGGAGGCGCCCCTGTGGGCGACGACCTGGATGGAGTGCTGTGGTGCGTGGGTCACCGCGTCATGGTGCCACCGCCGCCGGGTACGCGTGGCGTCGCGGGCGCGGGCGTGCGACGAACGGGCGCATACACCATGCTCGTTTATGTAACTTTTGTTCAAAAGGTCCCATGTAAAGAGAGGTCCCGGACGCACAGCCACGGCTTATGGTGCTCTGACGGCCCATGGGAAAAGCTGACTACGGACCGAGTGTGACCGACGACAACAGGCGTGGATCGAGGAGAAGAGCTGTGAGCACCGAGAACGAGGGCAACGCGGTACCCCAGGCCCCGTCAGCACCTCCGGTGCCGGTGGCCTCTCCCGCCGCTTCCCCGCAGGGCCACACGCCCGAGGGGGACGCGCCGACGGCTCCGCTTCCACCGCTTCCCCAGGACGCCCCGGCCCCGGCCGTCGCGGCCGGACCGGGCCCGGCGCACCAGGCGGGCCCGTCCGGCCCGGTCCCGGACGGCTCCTGGCCGCCCCCGCCGCCGTCCACGCCGTCCTACGGCGACGGTGGTGCCGGCGGTTACGGCGGTGCCGACGGTTACGGTGGTTTCGGCAGTGCGGGTGGCGCCGGTGGCGCGGGCGGCGCCGGTGGCGCGGGCGGCGCCGGTGGCGCGGGCGGCGGCGCGGGTGGCGCCGGCTGGGGAGCGTCGTACCAGCAGCCCGCCCCCAAGCCGCGCAGCGGGCGCGGCGGGCTGGTCGCCGCGGTCCTGGTGGCCGCGCTGGCCGCGGGCGGCCTGGGTGGCGGCCTCGGCTACACCCTGGCCAAGGACAACGACAGCAGCGGCTCCACCACCGTCTCGGCCTCCGACAACAGCGCCTCACAGGTCAAGCGCGCGCCCGGCACGATCGCCAACGTGGCAGCCAGAGCACTGCCCAGCACGGTCACCATCGAGGCGGAGAGCAGCAACGGCGAGGGCGGCACCGGCACCGGGTTCGTCTTCGACACCCAGGGCCACATCGTCACCAACAACCACGTGGTGGCCGAGGCGGTGGACGGCGGCAAGCTCACGGCGACCTTCCCCGACGGCAAGAAGTACAACGCCGAGATCGTCGGCCACGCACAGGGGTACGACGTCGCCGTCATCAAGCTCAAGAACGCCCCGTCCGACCTCAAGCCGCTCGCCCTCGGCGACTCCGACAAGGTGGCCGTCGGCGACGAGACCATCGCCATCGGCGCCCCCTTCGGCCTGTCCAACACGGTGACGACGGGCATCATCAGCGCCAAGAACCGCCCCGTGGCCTCCAGCGACGGCGGCTCCAGCAGCAAGGCGTCGTACATGAGCGCCCTGCAGACCGACGCGTCGATCAATCCGGGCAACTCCGGCGGCCCGCTGCTGAGCGCCTCCGGCGCGGTCATCGGCATCAACTCGGCGATCCAGTCCAGCAGCAGCGGCGGCTTCGGCTCCGGCCAGTCCGGCTCGATCGGCCTCGGCTTCGCCATCCCGATCAACCAGGCAAAGTACGTCGCCCAGCAGCTGATCAAGACCGGCAAGCCGGTGTACGCCAAGATCGGCGCGTCCGTCTCCCTGGAGGACTCCTCCGACGGCGCGAAGATCACCGACCAGGGTACGAGCGGCTCCGCGGCGGTCGAGTCGGGCGGCCCGGCGGACAAGGCCGGCCTCAAGCCCGGGGACGTGATCACCAAGCTCGACGACCACGTGATCGACAGCGGCCCGACCCTGATCGGCGAGATCTGGACCCACGAGCCGGGCGACAAGGTCACGATCACCTACAAGCGGGGCGGCCAGGAGCACACGGTCGACCTGACGCTGGGCGCCCGCCAGGGCGACAGCTGACACCGACGCCCGGTACGCGCGCGTAGGGGTGCCTCTCGGGGAGGGGTGCCCCTACGGCTGCTTTTTTGGGGGAGTCGCGCCGCCCCCGGGGTACTTGGTGCCGCGGAGTCCGTCCACTCGGGTACCCGGTGCCGCGGGATCCGCCCGCGAGGCCCCTCGGTGCCGCTGTCGCGCCGCGGCACCGCACGACCCACCTCCGGAAAACGAGTTGTCCGGGCCGGCGCACTGCCGCCAGGATCGGCCCATGACCACGACGCCCGTCTTCCTGCCGCCGACCGCCGCCGTCCGATCGGTGCGCGTCCAGCAGCAGGCCGGCCGACCGCGGAGACCGACGCCCGTTCACGCATGAGCGCGGTCCTGGTCGCGGGGCTCCTCGCCGGGTACGGCATCGCCATGCCCGTGGGAGCGGTCGGGACGTATCTGGTGGCGCTGACCGCTCGGACCTCGCTGAGGACCGGCGCCTGTGCCGCACTGGGTGTCGCGACCGCGGACGGCCTCTACGCGCTGATCGCCATGATCGGAGGTTCGGCGTTGACCCGCGCCATCGAACCGATCGCGCACCCCATGCGCTGGGCCGCCGCCGTGGTCGTCATCGCCCTGGCGGCCCACGGCGCGGCCACGGCGATCATCCGCCACCACAGGCCGCGGACGGTGACCCGGACCGAGGAAGCCCACGTCGGCCCAGCGCGGGCCTATGTCGGGCTGTGGGGGATCACCATGATGAATCCCCTCACCGTGATCTACTTCGCGGCTCTGGTGCTCGGCAGCCAGACCTCGGCGGCACCGGACCCCCTCGAAAAGGCCGCCTTCGTGGTGGCCGCCTTCGCGGCGTCGGCCAGCTGGCAACTGCTTCTCGCGGTCGGTGGAGCACTGCTGGGCCGGCTACTGACCGGCAGCCGCGGGCGGCTCATCACCGCCATGGCCTCCAGCACCGTGATCACCGCACTCGGCGTCCGCATGCTCCTCGCGCCGTACTGACTCATCCGGCCGGCGAGTCGGCGTCTTGCGATGACCCGAGCATGGCGATGAGGTCATGGCCGCCCAGAAACCCGAACGCGCCACCGCCCGGTCCCCAGCAACGCCTCGATCTCCGACAGCACCTCGCCACGACACGGCATGGGAAATCATGAGGCATGCGACCGGATGACTGGCACCTCACCGAAGACGTCGACGACTTCCTCGCCCGAGCCGGAGACTTCCTGCGCTCCCGGGCCGCCCTGCACACCATGGCGCTGACGGTGACCGAGAAACTGCGCACACACGGAGCGAACGCATACGGCGGCGCCCAGGCCCCCGTCTTCGGCCGACTGGAGCGAGCGGGCAGGGTCCGCGCCACCTTCTACCGCCTCCCGTCCCGCGGCGTGAGCATCACCCCCCTCACCCCCGAGCATGCCGACACCCTCGCCGCTCACCTGGCCGCCCTCGGGCACTCCCTTCCCTACGTCAGCGCGGACCACGCCACCGCCACTGCTTTCGCCGAGGCATGGCAGCGGCACACCGGCGCTGCGCCGACGTTCAGCAAGCGGATCCGTCTGTACCGCCTCGGCACGCTCACCCCACCGGAGCCGCGCCCGGAGGGCCGGGGGCGAGCCCTGGGCGAACAGGACCACGAGCAAGTCGTGCGCTGGTGCGGCGAGTTCGTCGACACCGTCGGAGAAGTCCCCGCCGTGGACACCGGCTCCTGGGCCGGCTCACGCTTCGCCGACAAACACTTCACGTTCTGGGAGACCCCGGACGGCACTCCCGTCTCCATGGCAGGCTCGACCTCGCTGGTCGGCGGCATGATCCGGGTGGACCCCGTGTACACCCCCGGCCCACCTCCGGGGCCGTGGCTACGCGGGTGCCGTGACGGTCGAGGTGAGCAGGGCCGCGCTGACCGCGGGCGCGACGGACGTCGTGCTCTTCGCGGACCCCGCCAACCCCACCAGCAACGCCCTCTACCAACGCATCGGATACGTCCCGGTCACCGACTGGGCCGTGTACGAATTCTCGAGTGCCGTACCGCGAGTCGGTCAGGGGTCTGCCGGACAGTGAAAGGGTGTCCTCCTCGCTCGAGGGGGCGGCGCATGAGTGGCGGGGTCACCTCTCCCGCGCGAGGGTGGGACCTGCGGGCAGCAGCGAACAGTGCGCTCGGGCTGCTGCCCGCAGGCATGACGAGTCGGGCCCAGGGGCGGCCGAGGGGGAGTGCCGGGGCGGCCGGGCGGAGGTGGTTGCCCCTTTTCGCTGCGCGTGCGGGCCCTTCTCGCCTGTCAGTGGGCCCCTGTGTGGACCACACCCCCATGATCCGCCCCGGTCCCGGTACGCTGTACCCGCTCCGTCCCAGGTGGGCGCGAGCGAGGTGGGTTGCCCGAGCGGCCTAAGGGAACGGTCTTGAAAACCGTCGTGGCAGCGATGTCACCGTGGGTTCAAATCCCACACCCACCGCCAGCGGAAACGGCCCCTGACCAGAAGGAACAGTCAGGGGCCGCCCGGGGATGAGCTTTGCCGTGCGGCGGCACCCTGGTCAGACAGAGGGCTTCCGGGCACGTCGTCTGACTACGTAGCCTCCGATACCGGCCAGGGCCAGCACGATCCCGAGGCTCCCAAGCGTCACCAGCACCGTCGGTACGGCGGAGTGCTCCAGCACTCGTCCCTGCACTCCAGAGGCCGCGACGGTGCCTGACTGCTCGTTGAGGTGGAACCGCGAGTCGTTGGCGTTCGCCCGGTGGTCGCCCAGCAGGAACAACCGTCCGTCCGGCACCTTCACGTCATACGGACTGACCATCATGTTCTCTTCGCCGTCCGTCACATACGGCTCATTGACCGGCTTCCCGTTCACCGTGACCCGGTTCCCCTCTCCCGCCACGTGATCGCCACCCATCCCGATGACCCGCCGCAGCAGCGGCCTGCCCCCGTAGTGCTCGGGTGCCTCGATGAGCAGGACATCGCCCCGGCGTATCTCGCTCGCGTCGATCCGCTCGACGAACACCTGATCGCCCTGGTGGTACGTGGGTCTCATCGAGTCGCCCATGATGGTGGCCATCTTGTAGTTCGCGAGGGTGTACACGATGGTCCCCGCCAGAAGAGCCAACCCGAGTGGTGCCAACACCCAGGCCGCATCTCTCAACCTGCCGATCACTCTTCGCTGCCGCATGAGCATCCCTCCCCTTGAACCGCCCGACGGCTGTGCGGGCCAGCAGAGGCTATGTGGCCCCAGGGCGGAAACGCACGTGGTCCGTGCCTGGTGACGGCACTGTCCCGAGTCCGTGACACAGGCTGTTTCGGTGGTGCGGTCGCGCCCAGCCGGGCGTTACGGTCCGGGACCGGCTGCGGCCGGTCGGGCCGCCCGTGATCAGGGGGGACGTCCCAGATGAATGCCCATCGCCGCAGACCCGTCGTCGTCACACTCGCGGCCGTCGCGCTGGCCGCCGTGCTCACCGGCTGCCAGGGGGGCGCCCCCGACGCGAGGGCCGACGGCACGCCGAGCGCCGGCGTGACGGCCGGTTCGGCGCCCGGCAAGGCCGGAAAGGCCGCCGACGACAAGGGCGGCAAGAGTGTGAGCGGGGGCGAGGACAAGGGCGGGGCTCCGGTGGGTTCGGGTGGCGGCGTGACCGCGACGCCCGCCGCCAAGGTCACCGGACGGGCCGAGACCAGCGCACCGGCCGCCGACTGCGTGAGTGAGGCGCCGGATCCGGATCACGTCGACCCCGACGAGTTCGCCCTCTACCGCGTCGAGGAACTCGACGGCAGCACCGGCAAGGTGAACCTCGTCATCCAGCACGGTGCCTGGGGGTGCTCCGGCACGGACGGCGGGGGCGCGCCGTTCGTCGTCACCGGCGAGGACAGCCGCTGGGCTCTCGACCAGGCCGCGTACGTCACCGCCACCAACCCCGTCACCGACAGCAGCGAGAACCGGCGCATCGGTGTGAACGAGCTGATCGACTGGGCCAAGGCGCACCCCGACTCCGGCCTGGTGTTCAAGTACGAGACCGGCGCCGACGGTTCCATCGACCGCCTCGAGCAGGTCTACGCGCCGTAGCCGTCCGTCCCCGACGTCGTCGGGCGGGACCCTTCACTCCGTCCGGCGGCACCCCGTACGCCGTCGTACGGCGGCACCCCATACGTCCTCCGGTAACACCCTCCCGTCCTCCGGCGGCACCTTCGCACTCTCGGATGGCGCCCCTTCCCCCCACCGGGTGTTCGCCGGTGAGCGGACCTCATGGCCGGTGCCCCGTCATCCGGGCCGCCGAGGCGATCGTCGCGCGGGCCTCGCGCTCGGTGAGGCCGGTGTTGAGGGCCGCCTCGGTCAGAGGGCCGGCCAGGGCGGGGCCGATGCCGTTCTCGTAGGCGCGGCAGGCCGCCCAGAACAGGCGGGTGTTGCGCTGGCCCTCGTGGGCGGAGAGGACGAACTGGACCAGGCCGCGGCCGTGGTCGCCGGGTGCGGGTGTGGGTGCGCCCGGGTGGCCGCTGCGGGGCGGGGGCAGGAGCAGGCGCAGCAGGGACGACGGGCAGGCGGCGGGGGCCAGGTGCGCGGTGCCGGGGGCGGTGGCGTAGACGCCGTGCCCGGTGCGGGAGCCGGGGCCCACCAGGTAGCCCCCGGCGCCCCGGATGTCGATGCCGGGGGCGAGACGGCCGGCCGAGTTCGGTACGACCAGGTCCGGCGGGCCGGTCAGCCACAGGTGCCGGCCGCCGCTCGGGGTGAGGACGACGACCGTCTCCGGGATCGCGAACAGATGGCGCAGGGCCAGCTCGCGCAGGGCGACCGAGGAGTCCGTGCCCGTTTTGGTGTCCAGGTCGACGCCGATCAGGTGGTACGGGGGGAGCCCGCAGGCGATGCCGTAACCGGTGGCCCAGGGCGCGGCGGCGAAGAGCCGGCGGATGCGGACGGGGTCGGTGGAGGCGTCGTACACGCCGTGGCCGAAGCGGCCGCATTCGCCGCGGCAGGGCGGTCGTGCCGGATCGGGGTCGGCGCGGTGGGGTGAGCGCAGGGCCGGGAGTTTCGTCCGGGACAGGGGGATGACGGCCAGACCGCGTTCGGCGGCTGACAGGGCGTGTGCGAGGGCCAGCGTCGTGGCCTGCCGGTCGATGGTGGCCATGACTCCATGTTCGTACGTACGTTCGAAAAAGGGAAGAGGGGTCGGTCCCGGCGCGCCGCGGCGGGGAAGTTGGCCGGAAAGGCGCCGGAACGACGCCTCGGGCGAGGTTCCTTCTGAGGAGGCGGCCCTCGCGGGGTGTGCTTCAGGGTCGCAACACGTCCGCGCGTTTTCCGGGTGCACGGTCCCCGGAGCGGCCGTGGCGGCACCCTGCGGTCCAGCTCCCGCCTCCTGCCGTCCGGCTTGACACCCGCCCATCACCTGACGGACAGTCAGAAATGGAAGGGGGTGACCATGGCAGAGGTGGATCCGCAAGAGCCGGGTGCGCGGCTCAAGGCGTACGAGGGGCTCCCGGCCGCCGTCGCCGGCGTGGGCAAGGACCCGGTGAACGCGCCGATGATCCGGCACTGGTGCGAGGCCATGGGCGACACCAATCCGGCGTACTGCGGCCCGGACGCCATCGCCCCGCCCACCATGCTCCAGGCCTGGACGATGGGAGGCCTCTCCGGCCACGGGGGCCGCACGGGCGCCTACGACGAACTGCTCGGCCTGCTCGACGCCTCGGGGTGCACGTCCGTGGTGGCCACCGACTGCGAGCAGGAGTATCTACGGCCCCTGCGCCCGGGCGACGAGATCACGTTCGACTCGGTGATCGAGTCGGTCTCCGACCGCAAGACGACGAAGCTGGGCACGGGGTATTTCGTCACGACCCGCACGGACGTCCGGGTCGGCGGCGACGTGGTGGGCACGCACCGCTTCCGCGTCCTCAAGTACGCCCCCACGCGCACCGGATCCAGGGCGCGGCGTCCCCGCCCGGTGGTCAACCGGGACAACGCGGGCTTCTGGCAGGGCGTGGCCGAGCGCAGACTCCTCATCCAGCGCTGCATGGACTGCGGCACCCCGCGCCACCCCTGGCTGCCGGGCTGCAACGCCTGCGGCAGCCTGGACTGGGACACGCTCGAGGCGAGCGGCGCGGGCACGGTGTACTCGTACGTGGTGATGCACCACCCGCCCTTTCCGGCCTTCGACCCCCCGTACGCCGTCGGCCTGATCGAACTCGCCGAGGGCGTACGGATGGTGAGCGGCGTGGTGGGGGTGCCGTACGACAGGGTGCGCATCGGGCTGCCGGTGCGGGTGGAGTTCCGGACCTACGAGGACGAGGACGAGGACGGCGCACTGGTCCTGCCGGTCTTCCGTGTCGTCGAAGGCGAGGGATGACATGGGCTCTCGCGTCCGGAGTCGCCCAGGTAACCGGCAACCAGTGACCGGGTGAGTCGAGCAGGAGTGGGGAGTGGGACATGACGACGGCCCTGACGGTGGGCGCCGAGCTGCCCCCGCTGGAGATCCCTCTCACGCGCACGCTGATCGTGGCGGGGGCGATCGCCTCCCGCGACTACCAGGACGTGCACCATGACGCGGAGCTGGCCCGGCGGAAGGGGTCGCCGGACGTCTTCATGAACATCCTGACGACGAACGGCCTGGTCGGCAGGTACATCACGGACCACTTCGGCCCGACGGCGGTGCTCCGCAAGGTCGCCATCAGACTCGGGGCGCCCAACTACCCGGGAGACAGGATGGTGCTGACGGGCACGATCGAAGCGGTCCACGGCGACACCGCCACCGTGCGTGTCGTCGGCGCCAACGGCATCGGCAGACATGTGACGGGCACGGTCACGGTCACGGTACCGGCGCCGGTACCGCTTGCGGGCCGGACACGGGAACCCGCCACCGACTCGACAGCCGATCCCGCCCCGAACCCCACTTCCCACCCGAAGGTCACCCCATGAGCCTGCGTGCCCGGGACTCCCTCGGCGGACGGGCGGCGATCGTCGGTATCGGGGCCACCGGGTTCTCCAAGGACTCCGGGCGCAGCGAGCTGCGGCTGGCGGCGGAGGCGGTGCGCGCCGCGCTCGACGACGCGGGTCTCACGCCGGCCGATGTGGACGGGCTGGTGACGTTCACGATGGATACCAGTCCGGAGATCACGGTGGCCCAGGCCTGCGGGATGGGCGAGCTGTCCTTCTTCTCCCGGATCCACTACGGCGGCGGGGCGGCCTGCGCGACCGTCCAGCAGGCGGCGCTCGCGGTGGCGACGGGCGTCGCGGAGGTGGTGGTCTGCTACCGGGCCTTCAACGAGCGCTCGGGCCGCAGATTCGGCGCCGGTGTGCAGCACCGGGAGCCGTCGGCGGAGGGTGTGGCGCTGGGCTGGGCGCTGCCCTTCGGTCTGCTCACGCCCGCCTCCTGGGTGGCGATGGCGGCCCAGCGGTATCTGCACGCGTACGGGCTGAAGCCGGAGGTGTTCGGGCACGTGGCCGTGGTGGCCCGCAGGCACGCGGCGACCAATCCGGCGGCCTGGTTCCACGGACGCCCGATCACGCTCGCCGAGCACGCCGCGTCCCGCTGGATCGTCGAACCGCTCCGGCTGCTGGACTGCTGCCAGGAGACCGACGGCGGCCAGGCGATCGTCGTCACGTCCGTGGAGCGGGCCCGTGACCTGCCGCGTCCGCCCGCCGTGATCGCGGCCGCGGCCCAGGGAGCCGGCCGGGCACAGGAGCAGATGACCAGTTTCCACCGGGGCGATCCGAGCGCTCTGCCGGAGATGGGGGTGGTGGCCCGCCAGCTGTGGCGGACATCCGGGCTCGGTCCCGCCGACATCGAGGTGGGGATCCTCTACGACCACTTCACACCGTTCGTGCTGATGCAGCTGGAGGAGTTCGGGTTCTGCGGAAGGGGGGAGGCGGCGGACTTCGTCGCCGAGGAACGGCTGCCGCTCAACACGCACGGGGGACAGCTCGGGGAGGCGTATCTGCATGGGATGAACGGCGTGGCGGAGGCCGTGCGTCAACTGCGCGGCACGGCGGTGAACCAGATACCGGGGGTGGCCCGGGCCCTGGTGACGGCCGGCACCGGGGTGCCGACATCGGCCCTCGTCCTGGTGGCGGACGGCTGAGTCCGGGGCCTGACCCGCACACGGAATCAGGGTCGGACCCGCAGACCGGGTGGATTCGCCGTCCACCTTCAGGAGGTGGGGCCGGCCCCACCCCTACAACCTGAGGGGGACTCCCCTTCGGGACCTGCGGCCGATCCGCCGGGCCGGGGCCCGCTTCTAGCGTGGAGCCATGACCACAGCCGTCTGCACCAGCGCCTCGGCCGCCGCCACACCAGCAGGACAGAGCCTTTCCCGCTCCCGGCTCCGCTCGAGCGGCGGGACGCCCACGTATCCGTCGTTCGCGGCGTACGTGAGGGCCCGCCAGCCGGTCCTGCTGCGTACCGCGCGCTCGCTGACCGCGAACCCCAGCGATGCCGAGGATCTGCTGCAGACCGCGCTCGCCAAGACCTATGTGGCGTGGGAGCGGATCGAGGACCAGCGGGCCCTCGACGGCTATGTGCGCCGGGCGCTGCTCAACACGCGGACCTCGCAGTGGCGCAAGCGCAGGGTGGAGGAGTTCGCCTGCGACGAGCTGCCCGAGCCGGAGCCCGTGCCCGGCGGCGACGACCCGGCCGAGCGGCAGGCGCTGCACGACGCCATGTGGCGGGCGGTCATGAAGCTGCCGGCGCGGCAGCGGGCGATGGTCGTCCTGCGGTACTACGAGGACCTCAGCGAGGCCCAGACCGCCGAGGTGCTCGGGGTCTCCGTGGGCACGGTGAAGTCGGCGGTGTCCCGGGCGCTCGGCAAACTGCGTGAGGACCCGGAGCTGGTGCTGGCGCGTTAGCCAGGGCTCAATTTCTCTCCCGCTAGTGACATACCGCGCGGTATGTGCGCAGAATCAGCGCAATCTCTACCGCCGCGTAGGCAATGTCGCCCGGGAGGACGCCGTGCTGAGCACCATGCAGGACGTACCGCTGACTGTCACCCGCATCCTCGTACACGGGGTACAGGTGCACGGACGGTCGCAGATCACCACCTGGACCGGGGAGGCCGAGCCGCAGCGGCGCAGCTTCGCCGAGGCCGGTGCGCGCGCGGTGCGGCTCGCGAACGCCCTGCGGGACGAACTCGGCGTCCGGGGCGACGACCGGGTGGCCACGCTGATGTGGAACAACGCCGAGCACGTCGAGGCGTACTTCGCGATCCCGTCCATGGGCGCGGTGCTGCACACGCTCAACCTGCGGCTGCCCGCCGAGCAGCTGGTGTGGATCGTCAACCACGCGGCCGACAAGGTCGTCATCGTCAACGGCTCACTGATCCCGCTGCTCGCGCCGCTGCTGCCGAAGCTGCCGACGGTCGAGCACCTCGTCGTCTCCGGGCCCGGCGACCGTTCCCCGCTGGACGGCACGCACGTCCGGGTCCACGAGTACGAGGAGCTGATCGCCGGCCGGCCCACCACCTACGACTGGCCGGAGCTGGACGAACGCCAGGCCGCCGCCATGTGCTACACCTCCGGCACCACCGGCGACCCCAAGGGCGTGGTGTACAGCCACCGTTCGATCTACCTGCACTCCATGCAGGTCAACATGACCCAGTCGATGGGCCTGTCCGACCAGGACACCTCGCTGGTCGTGGTGCCCCAGTTCCACGTCAACGCCTGGGGCCTGCCGCACGCCACCTTCATGACCGGCGTCAACATGCTGATGCCGGACCGTTTCCTGCAGCCCGCGCCGCTCGCCGAGATGATCGAGCGGGAGAAGCCGACCCACGCGGCAGCGGTGCCGACCATCTGGCAGGGCCTGCTCGCCGAGCTGCACGACAGGCCGCGTGACGTCTCCTCCCTCACCCAGGTCACCATCGGCGGCTCGGCCTGTCCGCCCTCCCTGATGGAGGCCTTCGACAAGCTCGGCATGCGGGTCTGCCACGCCTGGGGCATGACGGAGACCTCCCCCCTGGGCACGGTGGCCCGTCCGCCGGCCCATGCGGTCGGCACCGAGGAGGAGTTCGCCTACCGCCTCACCCAGGGCCGCTTCCCGGCCGGCGTCGAGGGCCGCCTCACCGGACCCGGCGGCGAACGCCTGCCCTGGGACGGCGAGTCGGCGGGCGAGCTGGAGGTGCGCGGTCCGTGGATCGCGGGCGCCTACTACAACGGTCCCGACGCCGAACCGCTGCGCCCCGCCGACAAGTTCAGCGCGGACGGCTGGCTGAAGACGGGAGATGTCGGCATCATCTCCCCGGACGGCTTCCTCACCCTCACCGACCGCGCCAAGGACGTCATCAAGTCCGGTGGCGAGTGGATCTCCTCGGTCGAGCTGGAGAACGCGCTGATGTCCCACCCGGACGTGACCGAGGCCGCCGTGGTCGCCGTACCCGACGAGAAGTGGGGCGAGCGCCCGCTGGCCACGGTCGTCATCAAGGAAGGCGCGAGCACCGACTTCGAGTCCCTGCGCACCTTCCTCCTGGAGGAGGCCCGCATCGCCAGGTGGCAGCTGCCCGAGCGCTGGACGGTGATCGCGGCGGTGCCGAAGACGAGCGTGGGCAAGTTCGACAAGAAGGTGCTGCGCAGGCAGTACGCGGAGGGGGAGCTGGACGTCACCCGGCTCTGACCGGGGCCGTACGCCGGACAGCACCCTTCCCGCCCGGTGTACGCCGCTCTCGGCGGCCGAGTGCGCGCGCTGTCGGCTGTGGGCATCACCGCGGTCGGCATCGAGTACCGCCCGCGCTTGGGGTACAGCTCGCTGCCGGCTGCTGAGTGGCGCCCGCGTCGGCCGTCGAGTACCGCCCGCGGTTCGAGTGGCGCGCGCCGCTGGCTGCTGAGTGGCGCCTGCTGTCGGCCGTCGAGTGCGGCCCGCGGTTCGAGTGGCGCCTCTCTCGGCCGTCGAGTGCGGCCCGCGGTTCGAGTGGCGCCTCTCTCGGCCGTCGAGTGCGGCCCGCGTAAGCCGCCGAGTACCGTCCGCTGTCACCCGCCGAGCACCGCTGTCGTCACCCGCTGAGCACGGCTGTCGTCTCCCGCCGAGCACCGCTGTCGTCGCCCGCTGAGTGCCGCCCCCTGCTGTCACCCGCCGAGCACCTGCCCGAAAAGCCGGTCGTCGAAGGCGCGTGCCCCGGGCCTTACGGCCCGGGGCGCGTCGCACGGTTGGGCCGCGTCACGGCCGTCCCGGCTCGCCGCGCCGAGTCGCCGTGGCCACCCAGCCGATCACCAGCCACACCCCCGCCACCGCGCACACGCCGGCCCAGCCCCAGTGGCCGAAGGCCGGGCCCGCGGCGGCCGAGGCGAGGGCGCCGCCGGCGAAGCCGGAGACGACGTAGGCGGTGTTGGCGGTGGCCGGGGTGGAGGTCGTGGTCAGGGCGAGGGTCTGGTTGGCCACATGGGAGGCGACCAGGGCGGCGTGGATGGCGATCGCGGCGGCGAACAGGGCCACCAGGACGTGTCCTCCGAGCCAGAACAGCGGCACGGCGACCGCCGCCAGCAGATAGGCGGTACCGACGACCCGCGCGGCACCGAACCGGTCCACCAGGCCGCCAGCCAGCGGCGCCACCGCGCTGGAGGTCAGGCCGAAGAGGCCGAAGAGCCCGGCGGTCGCGGTCGAGAGGCCGTAGGACGGGCCGGTCAGCAGCAGCGCGAGGGAGGTCCACAGCGCGCTCCAGGCACCGAACATCCCGGCCTGCCGCAGGCACGCCCGCCACAGGTCGGGCGAGCGGCGCAGCAGTCCCGGCAGCTCGGCGATGCCCGCGAACAGCCCGCCCTGCCGCGAGCGCCGCTCCGACGGCAGGGCCAGCGCCGTGGCCAGGCCCAGCGCGAGGGTCAGCACCGCGGACCCGGCGAACACCCAGCGCCAGCCGAAGGCCTGTCCGGCAAGGCCGCCGACGACGCGGGCGGCGACGATGCCGGTGAACAGACCGGCGATGACGGCCGCGACATGCCGAGCGCGGCGGTCGGCGGGCGCGCGCTCGGCGACCAGCGGGATGAGCAGCTGCGGTACGACGGTCGCGGCGGCGGCGGCGAACACGGCGGCCGCGAGGGCGACGGTGCCGGGCGCGGCCGCTGCGACGAGCAGCGCCACCGTGGTGGCCACGGAGAGGCCGGCGACGAGCGGGCGCCGGTTGACGCGGTCGCCGAGCGGCGCGAAGAAGAGCAGCCCGGCCGCGTAGCCGAACTGGGCGACCGAGGCGATCCAGGTCACGGCCGACGGGACCGTGCCGAAGTCGTGGGCGATGAGCGGGAGCAGCGCGGCCGCGAGGTAGATGTTGGCGGCCGTGACGGCGGTGCAGACCGCGATGAGGAGGAGGAAGAAGGAGCCGGCGGAGGGCTGCCGGCGGGCGGGGACCCGCGCCTGGCGTGCCCGGCGGGTGACGGTGGCTGACGGCATGGGCGGTGCTGCTCCTTGGGCCGGCTCTCGCAACTAACTGGTTGGTTGGAACTGTCCAACAGCTTGCCCTCCTGTCCCATTCCCCGTCAACCAACTAGTTGGTTACCCGTCGCCCGGCGCCCTACCCTGTCCCCATGGCAGCAGTGAGGGACCCCGAGGCCACCAAGGCCCGCATCTTCGACGCGGCGGTCGCCGAGTTCGCCCGGCACGGCATCGCGGGCGCCCGCATCGACCGCATCGCCGCCGCGGCCAAGGCCAACAAGCAGCTGATCTACGCCTACTTCGGCAACAAGGCCGAGCTGTTCACCCAGGTCCTCGGCACGTCCATGGTCGACCTCGCGGCGGCCGTCCCCGTCGACCCCGACGACATCGAGGGCTGGCTCGACCGCCTCCTCGACTACCACGCCACCCACCCCGAACTGCTGCGCCTGCTGTTCTGGGAGGGCATCGAGTACGGCACCGCCGAGCTGCCCGACGAGACGGCGCGCCAGGAGCACTACGCCCGCAAGGTCGCCGCCATCGCCGACGGCCAGGCCCGGGGCGTGATCACCGACGCGATCCCGCCCGGCGACCTGCTGTTCCTGCTGGTCGCGCTCGCCAACTGGACCGCCGTCGTGCCCCAGATGCGGCGCATCCTCACCGGCGCCGAGGACCCCGACCGCGACCGCCTGCGGGCCTCCATCAAGGAGGCGGCCCGCAGACTCGTCGCCCGCTGAAGCGGACCCGCGTCGTACTGAACAGTGCGGCCCTGTTCAGCCTGCCCTGATCAGTCCCGGTCAGTTCGTCCCGATCCGGGCCAGCAGATCCACGATCCGTGTCTGCACCTCGGTGCTGGTGGACCGCTCGGCGAGGAACAGCACCGTCTCGCCCGAGGCCAGCCTGGGCAGGTCGGCCTGGTCGACGGCGGCGGTGTAGACGACGAGCGGGGTGCGGTTGAGCTGCCCGTTCGCACGCAGCCAGTCGATGATCCCGGTGAAGCCGGCGCGCGGCCGATGCACCTGCATCAGGTCCATCACCACGAGGTTCGGCCGGAACTGACCCGCCAGCGTCACCGCGTCGTCGTCGTTCGCGGCCCGCGCCACCTGCATCCCGCGCCGCTCCAGCGTCGACGTCAGGGCCAGCGCGATCTCCGCGTGCTCCTCGATGAGCAGCACCCGCGGCGGATGCTGCTCGCTGTCCCGGGGCGCCAGCGCCTTCAGCAGTACGGCGGGGTCGGCGCCGTACGCCGCCTCGCGCGTGGCCTGCCCGAGCCCGGCCGTGACCAGCACAGGCACCTCGGCGGCCACCGCGGCCTGGCGCAGCGCCTGGAGGGCCGTACGGGTGATGGGCCCGGTCAGCGGGTCCACGAACAGCGCGGCGGGGTAGGCCGCGATCTGTGAGTCGACCTCCTCGCGCGAGTGCACGATGACGGGCCGGTAGCCACGGTCGCTCAGCGCCTGCTGGGTCGTCACGTCCGGCGCGGGCCACACCAGCAGCCGGCGCGGGTTGTCCAGCGGCTCCGGGGGCAGCTCGTCGTCCAGCGGCTGCGGCCGCGGGGTGTCCGCCACCTCGACGGCCCCGCCGGGGCCGTCCAGTGGCTCGGGCCCCTCGGCGGCGTCGGGCTCCGGTGCGCCTATGGCGTACGACCGTCCCGCCCCCTCGGTGCCCGGGGCGAGCCGGGACTGCCCGGCCGACGACGCCTGCGGCACGGGCGCCTGCCCGCCGAGCGACGGCTGCGCGGGTGCCGGTTCGGCGGGCGGGTGCGGCCGGGCCGCCTGCTCCGCCTGCGACTCGGGGCGGGTGGCCGGGTCCGGGGGTGTGCCCAGCTTGCGCCGGCGGCCGGAACCGCCCGGCGCGTGCGGAGGCGGGGTCGCCGCCGGCTGCTGGACCTGCGCGGCCTGCCGGGCGAACGGCACGCCCTGCCCCAGCGTCCGGACACTGATCGCCCGCCCCTGCGTCGAGTTCGGGTCGGCCGCGGCTCCTGCGGCTCCCGCGGCCTCGGCGGGCAACGGCTGCGCGGCTCGCTGCGGCCGCACACCGGCGTGCTCCGCGGGCAGCGCGGTGCCGGGGACCGGGGTACCGGCCGGGCCGGCCTGCGGTACGGGCGTGCCCGCGCCGGAGGTGTCGTCGGTACCGGGCCACTGCTGAGGGACGGTGCCCGCGGAGGTGGTGCCGGTGGCCGACTCCGCCGGCAACGGCTGGGCGGCCGGGGGCGCCACCGGGGTACCGGCGGGCGGGGCGGCGGGCTGTGCCGCGGGCGCCTGCTGTGCCTGGGCGGGGGCCGCCGGTACGGGCCGGCCGACGGTGCCCGGCCCGGGGACCGAGGGGTGGGCGGCCACCTGCTGACCGGGTACGGCGACGCCGGGCTGGACACCGGGCTGGATACCGGGGTGCACCGACTGCCCGGACACCGGGGCCGGAGTCGGCGTCTGCCCCGCGGGTGCGGCGGGACCGGCCTGGACGGGGATGCCCTGCCCGGCCGTGCCCTGCGCCGGAACGCCGTGAACCGGGGTTCCCTGACCGGGAGTCGACGGCACCGCCGCGCCCTGGGTGACCGGACCCGGAGCGGCCGGAGCCGGAACGGTTTGAGGATGAGCCGCCTGACCGGGCGCGGGTACCGGCGCGGGCTGCGCGGCGGTAGGCGCCGTTCGTCCCGGAGCCGCCGGCGCGGATGCGGGCGGCATGGCAGCCGCTGCCTCCCCGGGCACGGTCCCCGGAGCGACGGGCTGGGCGGCCTCGGCCGGCTGGCCCACGGCCCGGCGGCGCCGGCCGGTCGGCGCGCTGGTGGGGTGCGGCTGCGGCGGGGTGTGGTCCTCGGCCTGGTCGAGTGGTACGGCGTCGTGCCGGCCGTCGTCACCGGGCACGCCCTCGCCGGACACGGGCATCCGGGCGGGCATCCGCACCTGC
This sequence comes from Streptomyces sp. NPDC045022, assembly GCF_056432605.1. Lineage (NCBI taxonomy): Bacteria > Bacillati > Actinomycetota > Actinomycetes > Kitasatosporales > Streptomycetaceae > Streptomyces > Streptomyces sp. NPDC045022. The sequence goes on along the minus strand of NZ_JBWKIR010000004.1, from coordinate 183,371 downwards.
CCGGGGAATGCCCCTGCCTCCGGCCCTGGAACGGCACCGGCGACCGCACCCGGAACAGCGCCGGCAACGGTGCCGGGAACCGGCCCGGTGACCTGCGGCTGCCCTTCGACACCGACACCGACACCGACGCCCGGACCGACGGGCGCAACGGCACCCGGGGCTACGGGGCCACCGGCACCCGGCCCCACCGGCACACCCGCGCCCGGTCCGACGGGCACACCCGGTGCCGCCACCCCGCTCGTCGCCGCCGTGGCCGTGGCCGTGTTCGTGGCCGTGTTCGTGTTCGCCGACTCCGGTTGGCGGTCGGCCTCGGCCGGCGGCAGGGCGAAGACCGTACGGGCGCCGCCCGCCTCCTGGGCCGCGGCACGCTCCGCCGCGGCGGCCAGCGCACGCCGGCGTCGCCCGGTCGGCTGCGCACCCTCGGCCGAAGTGGCCTCCGTGCCCGAAGCGTCCTGCGCGCCCGGAGCCATGTCCGTACCCGGAACGGCCACCGCACCCGGAGCCGCCTGCGGGCCCGGAAGGGCGACCGCACCCGGCGTCGGCCCGCTGCCGACCGCGGGCCGGGCGGGCGGCAGGGCCGCCTGCGGGGCGCCGGAGTCACGGCGGGCACGGCGGCCCGTGGGCCCGGGCACGCCCTGCGGCGGCACCGTACCGCCGAGTCCCGTATTGGAGGCGGCGGCCCCCGCCGCATGCTCGGCGGCGGTCATCACCGCACCCTCGGCCACACCCTCGCCGTCACCGGCACCGTTGTCGGCGGCCCGGCCACGGCGCCGCCCGGTCCCGCCGGACGCGGCCTCCGCGCCCTCGGCCGGAACCACCAGGGCGACCTCCCCGGCGGGCGCACCGGCACGCCGGCGACGCCGCCCGGTGGGCACGGAGGCGTCCTCACCGGCGGCGTCGCCCGCGCCGGGCACGTCACTCTCCAGGAAGGCGTCCGTGGAGGCCCGCCGGGCCCGCCGCCGTCCGCCACCGGTACCGCCGGCGCTCTGCCCGCCCGCGGCGGCCTCCTCCGACGCCGGCTCACCGGCGTCCGGAACCTGCGCGGCGACCGCCCCGGCGCCACCGCCGAGCGGCACCTCCAGCACATACGCGCTGCCGCTCATGCCCGGCACCTCGTGCGTCTGGAGCACCCCACCGTGGGCGCGCACGATCCCGCGCACGATCGGCTCGTGCACCGGGTCTCCGCCGGCGTACGGCCCGCGCACCTCGATCCGCGCGACCTCACCGCGCTGGGCGGCGGCCACCACGACGGTGTTGTCCATGTAACCGCCCGCGGAGACGGGCGTGTTGCCGGTCGCGTCGACCCCCGCCACATCCGCGACCAGATGCGCGAGCGCGGTGGCGAGCCGCTGCGGGTCGACCTCGGCCTCGATGGGCGGCGCGTGTACGGCGAACTGCACCCGCCCGGGGCCGATCAGCTCCACGGCCCCGTCCACACCGGCGGCGACGACGGCGTCCAGCATCACGTTCGTCCGGGTGATGGTCTCGCTGCCCGTGTCGAGCAGCTGGTACCCGAGGACGTTGTCGATGAGCGTGGTGATCCGCGAGTACCCGGCGGACAGGTGGTGCAGCACCTGGTTGGCCTCGGGCCACAGCTGCCCCGCGTCATCGGCCGCGAGGGCGGACAGCTCGCGCCGCAGCTCGTCCAGCGGGCCGCGCAGCGACTGCCCGAGCAGCGTGAGGAGCTGCTCGTGCCGCCCGGCGAGGGCCTCGTACCGGTCCTTCTCCCGCTCGGCCAGCGCGGCGTAACGCTCCTCGCCGGACCCCAGCTCCTCCGCGTGCTCCGCGCGGAGTTCCTCCAGCTCGGTGACGTGCTGCTGGCGCAGGGCGGTCAGGTCGGAGGCGTGCTCCTCGGAGAGCCGCTCCAGCTCCTCGGCGTGCGCCTTCTCCAGCGCGGCCTTCTCCTCGGCGAGGGCGTCGTACGGCCGGCGGTCGGCGAAGGTCATGACGGCGCCGACGAGCTGATCGCCGTCGCGCACGGGAGCGGTGGTCAGGTCGACGGAGACCTTCTCGTCGCCCTTGGACCACAGCACCTGCCCGCGTACCCGGTGCTTGCGCCCGGAGCGCAGGGTGTCGGCGAGCGGGGACTCGTCGTACGGGAAAGGGGTGCCGTCGGCGCGCGAGTGCAGCACGAGAGTGTGCAGCTCCTTGCCGCCCAGTTCACCCGCCCGGTAGCCCAGGATCTGGGCGGCGGCCGGGTTGACGAGCACGATCCGCCCGTCGGTGTCGGTCCCGACGACCCCTTCCGACGCGGCCCGCAGAATCATCTCCGTCTGCCGCTGCGACCGGGCCAGCTCCGCCTCGGTGTCGACGGTGCCGGACAGGTCCCGGACGACGAGCATCAGCAGCTCGTCACCGGTGTAGCCGTAACCGTCGTACGCCTGCTGCCCGTTCTCCAGGTTCGCGCTCGTGACCTCGACCGGGAACTCGGTCCCGTCGGTGCGCCGCGCGATCATCCGCGTCGGCTTGGTCCGCCCGCGCGGGTCCATGTGATCGGGACGCCGCATGGACCCGGGGATGAGCCTGGAGTCGAAGTGCGGCAGCAGATCGAGGAGCCCGCGCCCGACGAGCGCGGTCCCCGGAGCCTCGAAGGCCTCCAGGGCGATGGTGTTGGCGTTGACGACGGTTCCGTTGGCGTTGACCAGGACCAACGCGTCCGGCAGCGCGTCGAGTATGGCTGCGAGGCGAGCAGCGCCTCGGGATGGCCTGCTGCTCACGAGACGCTTCCTCCCTGTTACCGCACCTTGCCGACCGCTCGGGCCATCTTGCCAACCGGCCCGCGACGTGTCACGCGAGGGAGTCTAAGCGCACGCGTTGCGCTCGCGACGCCGGATGAGAGGGAGGTCCCACGGGAAAGTGACGACGAACGTGTGACCGCACGTTTTTCGCTCCGCGAGACCTTCGCGGGACCTTTACGGCACCGTGGGTCCCGCCAGGAGACGTCCACGGCACCTGTGGCAGCTAGGGTCTCTCGTTTGGATCATGCCGGGCTCGCGGGGCCTGGCGCCGCACCTCGCCGCGTTGTCGTCGGTTGCCATGGCTCCGCCATGACGCCCTCCTCCGTCTTGCGATGCACGGCGCCAGGCCCCGCTCCCTGATCCGGCATGATCCAAACGAAAGGCCCTAGGACGCCCACGACGTTCACGGCGCCGATGCGGACGACCCCAGCCCCGGGAGCAGCGGCACCATCCGGTCCCACCGTCCGATCTCGCACCCGTTCCCGCGGTTGTACGTGGCGTCGACCGGGCGTCCGGCCCAGGTACCGGTCACATGAGCGGTGGCCGGCCCGCCGTAGACCATGGTGCAGGTGCTGTCGGGGGGCACCGGGGCGAAGGGGTCCCGGCCCCACTGGGTGTGCGTGTCGAGCACCCGGCAGGCCCCGGCCACGTCCGGGTGACGGCCGGCATCGGGATGGCATGCCACCTCGTACGTCCCGTCCCGCTCGGTCCCGGCGTGCCGGACGACGACGGTGAGGTGATCGACACGGTGATCGGTGCCTTGCCGAGGGTCCCGGTCCTCGGGCCGGACGGGCGGCGGCATGGCACCGGCCGCCACGGCGGGTACGGCGGTGAGGGGGACGAGGGACGCGACGGCGGCGAGGGACGACACGAGAACGCGTCGCCCGGTGACCGGCGGAACAGAAACCATGCCTGTCCAACGCCCCCGCCCGCCGGACGTTGCGCCGCGCGCCCCTCCCTCCCCCGCCCGGCCCTCCGCTTACCCACCTGTCCCAGCCGCCGCGCCGGGGGGAAGCCCTTTGCCCTGCGACCCGACGGCCTAGTACCGTGGGGGGCGATTGGTGACACCGCACCCGACTGTGTCATCATCTGCACGCACCAATCGCGCGCTCGCGTGAGCGGTTGTGCTGGAGGCGTCGCCTAGTCCGGTCTATGGCGCCGCACTGCTAATGCGGTTTGGGTCTTAAAGCCCATCGAGGGTTCAAATCCCTCCGCCTCCGCACCGATCCCGAAGCCCCGGTCCTCCAGGACCGGGGCTTCGGCGTTCCCGTCGTGCTCCTCCGCGCGGCCCCCACAGCCCCACCTTGGATGTTTCTGCAGGTCACAAGGGGTGTGCGGATCGGATTTCACATGGCGGCGGCAGTCATGTAATGTTCTTCCTGTCGCCGCGAGCGGGCCGGAAGGGCCGGGAGCGGAGACGAAAAACAAAAAAACAAGCACTCGTAGCTTAACGGATAGAGCATCTGACTACGGATCAGAAGGTTGCAGGTTCGAATCCTGCCGAGTGCACAGCAGACCAGAGGCCTTGTGGAGAGCTCCACAAGGCCTCTGGCTTGTGCCTTGACGGCAGCGTTTGACGGCAATCGCTCAGAAGGCGCGGAGTGCTCTTGCTGGGCGCTGCTGAAGAAGCGGTATTCCTGGGCCCGGCCGAAGCGTGTGCGTCAGACGGTTGCGGCCAGCCAGCCGATGGTTTCGGTGGTGTGCTTTCCGTCGCTCTTGGTGGCGCCGGCGTACACCTCGTTGAGGCGGATCAGGAAGCCCGTGTTCGTGACGTCATGGACGCGGATCCCCGGTGTCTCCGGGCCGTTGAAGGTCTGGGTCAGCGGGAGGACGACGACGTTGGAACCCGCAGGGAACGGGGTCGGAAACGTGACGCGCGTGAAGGTCGAGGTGTTACCGCCACTCGTCTCGATCGGGTTGTCGGACCGCAGGTCGATCTTGCCGGTCTGAATGAAGCTCATTGTCGACTTCCTTCGTGTGGGGTGGGATCGCTCGGCTGTCTCCGGCAGCCGACGGGAGACTCGTCACCAAATGGGCCATGCATGCCGAAGTCCCGCAAATGAGTGATCGTCTTTGGGACAGCGCTGGATCCTGCGCTTCCTGGCTGGTCTACGGGCCAACGGCGTCTAGACAGCTACGCGGGCACCGGCCGCGCCGTCGTCATCGTCCGGATCTTTGCCGTCACCCCTCAGCGCGTCGCCGAGCCGGTCGAAGGCGGAACGCTGGGAGTCGAGCCGCACGAAGGTGTAGATGTCCATGGTCACGCGGATCGAGCTGTGGCCCAGGACTTCCATGATCATGCGAGCGTCGGCGCCCTGTTCGTGGAGGAGCGAGGCGCAGGTGTGGCGCAGGTCGTGGAAGCGGACCTTGCGGACGCCGGCGCGGACGCACAGCACCTCGAAGGAGCGGTTCTTGGTGGTGAAGACGAGGCCCTGACCCGTCCCCTTCCAGTTGACACCAGCCGCCTTCCGGTCGGCGAACTGCTGCGCGCGCTGGGCACGGAGCGCGGTCACGCACTCGGCCGGCAGGGCTACGCGGCGGGCCGAGCGCTGAGTCTTCGGCGCGACGATCAGGAGTTCGCCACCGACCCGCTGTAGGGCCTGCCGGACGGTCAGGACCCCTTCGTGAAGATCCACGTCCGACCAACGCAGCCCGAGTACCTCACCCCGCCGCATACCGATGCGGACCGCAAGTTCGTACGCGGCCCACAGCCGGTTGTCGCGGGCCGCCGCCAGGAGCTGACGCCCCTCCTTGGCTGTGAGGGGTTCGATCTCGCGCTGCGTTCCCATGCTCAGCTCCACATTCCGGGCCACGTTTCGGGGAAGCTCGTCCTTGCGTGCGACGTGCTGGAGAGCCGCCCGCAGGATCACCAGCAGGAAGCGCACGGTTCGCTCAGAGGGGAGCCTCTTGCAGCACTAGCCGAGGGCGCAGCAGCGCCGCTTGTGCTCCGGCCGCTTCTTGTCCTTCCCCTGTGCGCAGCACTGGCAGGTGGCCGCCGTCTTGGTCAGGAAGGCCCGGATGTCGCGGGCGGTGAGCCGGGTCAGCTTCTTCCTGCCGAACTCGGGCGTGACGTAGTTGCGGACGAGGGACTCGTAGTTGACGTAGGTCGTCCTGCTGACCTTGCCCTTGGCGACGTTCGCGAGCCCAGTACGCCAGGTACTGGGCGATGGTCATCTTGCTGGTGGCGACAGGCAGGCCGTTGAGGGAATCTGCCTTGAGCTTGGTCAGCTTCCTCGTGTCTGCTTCGTCCCACGTCTTGCCGTAGACGCTGCGCCGCTTGTACGTGCCGTCCGTCGTCAGGACGTAGGCACTGCCCTCCCAACAGCCGTCCTTGCGCTGGTAGATGGTGCCCTCGTTGTTGGCGTTCTTCTTCGGCTTGGCCATCAGGCGGCTTCCTGTTCGGTGCGGAGGGATACGTAGGCGTCCAGGGCGGCTTCGCTGATACGACGGCAACGGCCGATCTTGAAGGAGGCGAGTTCGCGGGAGCGGATCAGGGCGTGGACCTTCCAGCAGCTGATGCCGAGACGCTCGGCGACCTGGTCCACCGTGAGCACGGCCGTCGTCATGCGGGCACCAGTCCTTCCTGCTTGAGGCGTTGGGCCTGGGCTCTCTACTGGATCAAGGCGGCCCGCCTGCGGCGGGCCGCGCGCGCTGGCGGCCCGTGGCCGCCGCCGCTCCCTGTCTCCGCCACCGCTCCGGCGGCCCCCCCCCGCCGCTCAGCGCGCAGCACCGCCAAGGCGGTCGACCAGACCAGGAGGAAATCCGACCACTTCGAGCGCCAGGACCGGGCCGACACCTACCAAGCGTGACCACACCGTCCAACCGGCCACCGTCCCAACGGGATTGGCCGCAGAGCCGCAGGCAGAGCCCATGCGTCATGCAGCTGCGCTGACAACGCCCAGGCCGGAATGGGGCCGAGGACCGTGACGCATTGAAGAAGCGTGGCTGAGGCCGGCGGGCGGTTGCTGGAAGCACACGTGACGGGTGCTCGTTCGGCGCACCCGCCGTCGTGGCTGACTTTCGGTGGCTCAGGTCAGAGCCCCTTTCCAACTCGACATCAAGGTGCCGGGGTTGCAGCAGCACCCGCATATGAGCACGCCAATCGCCCCGGTACCATCGGCACCGGGGTCCTGACCAGGGATTCCGCGACCGGGCCACCTCGAATGTTGTCCAGGCCGAGGGGTGGTCCGGTCTTCTGCTTGTGGGCCTACGGCTCAGCTCAGGGCCTTACCGACCTCGTAGATCGTGGGCCTGTCTTCGGGCGCCGGGCTGAGCATGGCGTCGATCAGTTCGCCCAGCTCGCCATGCACCCTCACAGGCCGGCGCTTGCCACTCGCGACGGCTCGTCTCTGCTCGGGGCGCGATGCGAGACGCCGCCACCGACGGGCCTTATCTGCACCCGGGCGCCGACCTCGCCCATGACGACGCCGATACGTCCACTGGCAGTGTCCTTTGCCAGTTCACCGATGCCTGGTCTGGTCTGCTGATTGCTCGCCATGCGGACGAGCATCCTGCCGCTCATCAGGACGTCGGAACCTCCGACAAACCCCACTTCGGGACGTCCCGCTTCGGGTAGAACGTCCCTAGTGCCGTCCCCAACTGTTAGGAGAGATTGGGATGCCGAACGAGAGGTTACGTGCTGCCATGGCGGCCGGCGGCTGGACTTACGCCGCCCTTGCGGACAAGGTCGAAGTCGATCCCAAGTCCGTTGAAAGATGGGTCAATCTGGGGCGTACGCCGCGCCGGGCCACGGCCATGCTGGCAGCGGAAATACTAGGAGAAGACGTGCAAGCTCTATGGCCCGCGCTCCGGCAGGCACGCCCTGCCCGCGCTGTCAGTCCGGAACTTGTGGCTCTCTACGACCAGCGGGCGGACATCCCCGTGTCCACCTTCGTGGACATGCTGACCCAGGCGCGCGAGCACATCGACGTGCTGGTGTACGCCGCCGTCTTCCTGCACGAGGCGTACCCGCGGCTCAACGACTTGTTGCTAGAGCGAGCGGACGACGGGTGTGTGGTCCGTATCGCGATCGGCGACCCGGACAGTACAAATGTCCAACAGCGCGGCGCGGAGGAGAGGTTCGGCCACGGGATCGAGTCCCGTTGCCGACTCGCCCTCATGCACTACCGCCCGCTTGCCGGGGTACCTGGCATCGAGGTGCGCACCCATGCCACCACGCTCTACAACTCGATCTATCGTGCGGATGACCAAGCACTGGTCAATGCCCATGTCTGGGGCGTGAACGCCTACGGCGCTCCCGTGTGGCATCTCCGGCGCAGCGGGAAGGGCGGCATGTTCGACACCTACGCCAGCAGCTTCGACGCGGTGTGGGAAACCGCGACGCCGGTACGAGAAGGGTGACCATGGCACGGACCGAGTACTACGACGACCCAGCGGCACCGGAGCCGAACAGCCTGGTGGTCGCCGCGTCCGCCGTGGTCACCGACGACGAAGGGCGCGTACTCCTTCAGCGCCGCAGGGATAACGATCTGTGGGCGCTGCCAGGTGGCGGCATGGAGATGACCGACTCACTCCCAGGAACGGCCGTCCGCGAGGTGAAGGAGGAAACCGGACTGGACGTAGAGATCACCGGGCTTGTGGGCACGTACACCGACCCTCGCCACATCATCGCCTACTCGGACGGTGAGGTGCGCAGGCAGTTCAACGTCTGCTTCACCGCCCGTGTGGTCGGGGGCCGGCTCGCGATCTCGGACGAGTCCACGGAGCTGCGGTTCGTCAAGCCGGAGGAGATCGATCAACTGCCGATGCACCACACGCAGCGGCTCCGGATACGCCACTTCCTGGAACACCGTGAACGGCCGTATCTCGGCTGATCGAACCTGCGACACCCGCTTTAGGAGAGAGGCGGGGGATCGTGTCGCTGAGCTGGGGCTTCGATACCTGGTCAGGCTGCCGATAATTCGACCGCGTGACACCCCCGTTGACCGTGGCTGGCCCCTACATCTGGCACGGCAGTGGCATGAACCTCAGCCGACGACAGTCAGCCACGACGGCGGGTGCGTCGGCCGACCACGCACGCGTATGCCTCGCTGCACCTCCACCGGTCTCAGCCACGCTACCTGTGTCGTCGGCCAGAGCAAGCACCGACGGCCGGCCCATCGCGACGGAGCCTGAGCCCTCAGCTCGGGAAGCTCGGGTCTTATGGGGACGATGACCGCACCGACCTGCGGTTCGAACTTTGACGCTCGCGACGCCCGGCACGGCATCTCATTTCGTTGCCAAACAGCCGAATACGGCCCAGTACGAGGACTGACAACGACCGCGGCGCCCGTCTCGCTTTCCGTCGGATTGGGCTCGCCCACTGGCTCACGCTCAGTTTCCTGGCAGGTTGCCGCAGGCTCAGCACTCCTCTTCCGGATCGTTCCGGTTCAGCTTCTCCAGGTACTCGTGGGCCAGGGCCGTGGCCCGGGTGAACCAGTCGGTGATGATCGCCAGCTCCTCCGGGGAGTAGTCGGAGAACAGCGCCGTCAGGCGCTTGTAGTGGCCGGCGTACACCGCCTCGACGCGGGTGACGGCAGCCGGTACGGCGGCCACCCGGACGCGGCGGCGGTCGGTGGGGTCGGGGCGGCGGGTGACGTAACCGGCGCGCTCCAGGCGGTTGAGGATGCCGGTCACCGCGCCCGTGGTGACGTGGGCGCGTGCCGCGAGGTCGCCCGCCGTGAGCAGGTCGTCGCCTGCCTCCAGGACGAAGGCGAAGCATGTGAGGTCGGTGACGTTCAGGCCCAGCCGCCGGGCCAACTCCTGCTGTCCGATCAGGTGTGCGGCGATGAGGTGGTCCATCGCCGACAGCGCCTGGGCCGGGTTGGCCGGCGGTCGCGGCGGCATGCCGTGCATCTTTCGAAATCCCTTAGTCAGTGAGATATTCGGGAGGGTAACTTCTTAGTTGGTGAGAGAATTTGCCCCTGGAGGCGCTTCATGAGTCTGTACGACGAGGGTCACACGATCGCCGGCTGGACCGGCGTCGGTATCGCCGCCGCAGGAAGTGCTGTGGTGGGTTCGGGGGTGTGCACGTCCTCGCTGCCGGTGATCGTGGGTGGCCTGGCCGTGGTGGCCATGAGCCTGCTGGTCACGTGGGCGCTGCATCTGTCCGGCTGGGGCAAGCCTCCGGGGGTGCGGCCGCGCGGTCAGTGGGGCCTGCGGGTCCGGGACCCGCAGGCTCGGACGGGACATCCCGGGTGCGTGGGCTGCAGGCTGGCGGGGCGGGGGCGGGGGCGGCGCGTGGTGGCGGGGTCCCCGATGCCGGGGGTGGTTTCCGGCGAATCGATACCTCTGTCACCTGTCGAGTGAACGTACTTCCTCTGCAGGGAAGTTGGTGCGCGCTGTCCGTAGCTTCCGGGGTGGAGGTGATGCTCGATGTACGAGCAGAAGGAGACCCCGCGGGAGCAGGCGGGGGAGCGGAAGCGGGACGCGATCGAGATCAGTGACTTCGTCTACGCGGCAACGGGTGCACGGCTGCGGAGGCTCACCATGCCGGACGGGACGCACTGGTTCCCGGCCGTGGACGTGTGCAAGCACCTGGGATACGCACACGCGGGATCCGCTCTGCGAAACGTGGCAGACGCGACCAACTTCGGCCGTGCCGAGAGTGTGCTCCAGAAGCACACTCTCAGCATTCCCGCAGGTCGGGAATGGCGACGAGACATGAACCTGGTCAACCTGCAAGGGCTGATCCGGTTGGTCAACGGCTGCACGAAGCCGGAGGCGGCGCCGTTCAAGGCGTGGGTGTCGCACGTCATCGAGACCATCCAGCGCGACGGCACCTACGCCCTCGACCCCGCCCCCGTGCAACCCGCGCCGGACGGCGGTACCGCCTACCTCATGCCCCAGCAGGTCGCCGACGCGATCGTGCGGCTGGAGGAGCGGAACATCCGGGCGGACGAGACGCTGGCCGCCGCGCAGACGGAGCGGATCGAGCAGATGCGTCGCACGAACGAGGAGCTGGACCGCACCAACGACTTCCTCGGCCGGATCGCCGACGCTCTCGATCTCATCGCCGACCGGCTGCGGCCCTCCGCCCCCGGGCCGGACCACCCGGCGATGACACCACAGCGGCTCCTCGCCACCTGGCGGGCGAAGAATCTCGTCGTCGCCGAGGACGTGCACGCCGTGGCGGCCTCCCTCGCTCCGGCGCTGGTGCGTGGTCCGGTGCACTGCCGGCTGGAGGAGGTCGCGGCCCGTACGGGGCTCACGCTCGGCCGGGTCCACGACTGTGTGCGCATGCTGATCAAACGGGGTTGCATCCGGCAGACAGGGGTCGCCGCCGGAGGGATGCCGGTGTACGTCCTGCCGTGACCACCCGCACCGGAAGCAGGCCCGAAGCCGCAATACGAGGTTGCGGCTTCGGGCTATCGCGTACCGTACCCCGTCCCTCACGCCCGGACCCGTTGTCGGACCCGGGCTTTACCCTCACGAGTGATGGCACAGGTATGGAAGTGCTCGGGGCTGCGCTGGTCGCCGGACGGTCCCGTGCTGGTGTGGGACGGCGGGCGGCGCAGTGAGCTGCCCTGGGGGAAGCGGGTCGCCTTCGCGGTGCCGGAGGGGGCCGCGCGGACGTGCGTGGGGGCGCGGGGGCATGCCTGCCCGGTGCGGGCCGCCGTGCCGGGGCGGAGTACGGGGGCCCGGTGCGAGGAGTGCGCGCGGCTGGACCGGGCGCACTCCGTGGCCGCCGACACGATCGCCGACGATCCCCGGCCCTACCGGGTCTATCTCGCCTGGTTCGGGCCCGGCCTGGTCAAGGTCGGTATCACCGCTGTCGAGCGGGGCCCGGCCCGGCTGCTCGAACAGGGCGCCGTCTGCTTCAGCTGGCTCGGCACCGGTCCGCTGATGGCCGCGCGGCGCACCGAGGAGCTGCTGCGGGCCGCGCTGCGGGTACCGGACCGGATTCCGTACGCCGAGAAGCGGGCGGTGCGGTCGGTGCTGCCGGGGACGGAGGCGGAGCGCGCCGCCGAGGTGCGCGCGCTGCACGCACGGGCCGCCGCGCTCGCCGGGTGGCCGGAGTCCCTGCGTCCGGAGCCCTGTGAAGTCACCGATCACCTAGGGGTTTTCGGGCTGGACGACGTCCCGGAGGCCCTCGGTGAGGTCGTGGAGCTCGTACCGGGCGCGGCCGTGAGCGGTGAGCTGGTCGCGGCCGCCGGGCCCGATCTGCATCTGGCGGCCGGCGGACGCGGGGTCGTCGTCCTCGACTCCCGGCTGATGACCGGCTGGGAGCTGCTGCCGACGGCACCGGCCGCAAGCGGATGCGCGTTCCCGGTGCGGGAGTTCAGGAGGGAGCAGGAGGGGCTCTTCTGAGGGGAAGGCAAAGAATCGGATCCCGTACGGATCCCTTTGGGCAAGGTCCCTGGACGCGGAACGACCCCGAGGCCGAACGTGGTCGGCATGAGCGATCACGGAACAGAACCGGCCATACCCACCGCCGTCCCCGAACCGCCGTACTACGCGGTCGTGTTCACCGCCCGCCGCACCGACGACGACCCCGGCGGATACAGCGACACCGCCGCCCGGCTCTCCCGTCTCGTGCGGGACGTGCCCGGCTTCCTCGGCGAGGACTCCGCCCGAACGCCCGGCGGGCTCGCCATCTCGGTCGCCTACTTCCGCGACCTGGCCGGCATCGAGCGGTGGCGGCAGCACCCCGAGCACCTCGCGGCCAAGCGGCACGGGCGCGAGCACTGGTACGAGCGGTACGCGATCCACATCGCCCGGGTCGAGCACAGTCACGCCTTCCAGCGCTCCTGAAAGGCTTCCCAGGCGTTCCCTGAGAGGCACCTGTGTGTTTCTCAGGGAAATCACAGACTCTGGAAAGCGTCTTCTCAGAGGGCGCCGACAAGGTGTCCACCATGACCACGACCTCGCCCCAGGGGCGCACCGAACTGCTGAGGCCGGACGGGAGCCCCGTCCGAGTGCTTGTGGTGGATGACGAGCTGTCGATCACCGAACTGCTCAGCATGGCCCTTCGTTACGAAGGCTGGCAGATCAGGAGCGCGGGAGACGGGCAGGGGGCCATGCAGACGGCCCGTGAGTTCCGGCCCGACGCCGTCGTGCTCGACATGATGCTGCCCGACATGGACGGACTGGCCGTCCTCGGGCGGCTGCGCCGCGAACTGCCGGACGTGCCCGTCCTGTTCCTGACCGCCAAGGACGCGGTGGAGGACCGTATCGCCGGGCTCACCGCAGGCGGTGACGACTACGTCACCAAGCCGTTCAGCCTGGAGGAGGTCGTCGCGCGGCTGCGGGGGCTCATCCGCCGGTCCGGTGCCGCCGACCGGCGTTCGGACTCCGTGCTCGTCGTGGGGGACCTGACGCTCGACGAGGACAGCCACGAGGTCTGGCGGGGCGGTGAGTCCATCCACCTCACCGCCACCGAGTTCGAACTGCTGCGTTTCCTGATGCGCAACCCGCGGCGCGTGCTCAGCAAGGCGCAGATCCTGGACCGCGTGTGGTCGTACGACTTCGGCGGGCAGGCCAATGTCGTCGAGCTGTACATCTCCTACCTGCGCCGGAAGATCGACGCCGGGCGGGAGCCGATGATCCACACCCGGCGTGGGGCCGGTTACCTGATCAAGCCCGCCGTGTCATGAGCGGGCGACGACGGCCGTGTCCGCGCAAAAGCCCGCAGCAGAGACGAGCGGGACAGCCGCGCACCCTGCGGACCCGGCTCGTCGTCGCCTCGGTGGTGCTGATCGCCGTGGTCTGCGCGGTGATCGGCACGGTCACCACGCTGGCCCTGCGGTCGCATCTGTACGCGCAGCTCGACGACCAGCTGCACGAGGTCGGGGCGCGTGCCTCCGGCGAATTCGCCCCGCCCGGCGCCGTCAAGGGCGTCCTCGGACCCGACGGCCGGCAGATCGGCCAGGGCACACAGCAGAGCGGCCGGAGCGGTCAGCAGAGCGGCCGGAAGACCGATCTCTCGAACTTCGTCACGCGCGGCCCGCAGCCGCAGGACACGATCGTGGCCAGGGTCGAGAACGGCACCGCCACCGAGGGCAAGGTGGGCAGGAAGTCCGACGACACCCTCCTGATGAGTCCCCAGTCCCTCAGCCGCGCCCAGCTGGCCGCCCTCGGCTCCGTCGCCCGGGACGAGAAGCCGCACTCCGTGGGCATCCCCGGCCTGGGCTCCTACCGCGTGCGGTACGCCGACGGCCCCAACGGCGACTACTACGTCGGCATCCCCACCAAGGAGACCGACGGCAACATCAACGCCCTGATCCTCATCGAGGTCAGCGTCACCGTGGCCGGCCTGGTCGCCGCCGGTATCGCCGGTCACGTACTCGTCGGCCTGGCCACCCGCCCCCTGCGCAAGGTCGCCAACACCGCCACCCGGGTCTCCGAGCTCCCCCTGCACACCGGCGAGGTGAACCTCCGCGAGCGGGTGCCGGAGTCGGAGTGCGACCCGCACACGGAGGTCGGGCAGGTCGGTGCCGCGCTCAACCGCATGCTCGACCACGTCCACGGCGCCCTGCACGCCCGCCAGCAGAGCGAGACGCGGGTCCGGCAGTTCGTGGCGGACGCCAGTCATGAGCTGCGGACACCCCTCGCCTCCATCCGCGGGTACGCGGAACTGACACGACGCGGACGCGAGCAGGTCGGGCCCGACACCCGGCACGCACTCGGGCGGATCGAGTCCGAGGCCGGCCGCATGACCCTTCTCGTCGAGGATCTGCTGCTGCTCGCCCGGCTCGATGCCGGACGGCCGCTCCAGTTCGGGCAGACCGATCTCGTTCCGCTCGTCGTGGACACGGTCAGCGACGCGCGCGCGGCCGGCCTGGACCACAACTGGCGGCTCGACCTGCCGGACGAGCCGGCCCTCGTGTCCGCCGACGCCGCACGGTTGCAGCAGGTGCTGGTCAACCTGCTGGGCAACGCCCGCAATCACACGCCACCCGGTACGACCGTCACCGCGCGCGTGCGGCGGCGCGGGCCGTGGATGTGTGTGGACGTCGAGGACAACGGTCAGGGAGTTCCACCGGAGTTGCTGCCGCATGTCTTCGAGCGGTTCGCGCGGGGCGACTCCGCGCGCACCCGGGCCACCGGGTCCACCGGGCTGGGGCTCGCCATCGTGCAGGCCGTCGCGGCCGCGCACGGCGGTGCCGTGACCGTGGACAGCGTCCCGGGACGCACGGTGTTCACCGTGCGTCTGCCCGCGCTCGCCCCGGCCGTCCCGCGGCCCGCCCCCGAGACCGACTGGCAGTCGCACTCACAGGCACAGCACAGCGCCACCACATGGGTGCGACAGGGCGCCTGACGAGAGTCGGTGCCATGCCAACCGACTCTTCTCCCGGCACCCTGCCGGCGCGGGAGCACCTCCCGGCCGGAGACGCCGGTACCCCTGTCCTGGACGTAGTGATCCCCGTCTACAACGAGGAGAAGGACCTCAAGCCGTGCGTCCGCAGACTGCACGAGCACCTCACACGCACCTTCCCGTACCCGTTCCGCATCACGATCGCGGACAACGCCTCCACGGACACCACCCCGCAGGTGGCGGCGCGGCTGGCGGCGGAGCTGGCCGAGGTCACCGGCTTCCGCCTGGAGCAGAAGGGCCGCGGTCGCGCCCTCAGGACCGTGTGGTCCGCGTCCGAGGCACCGGTCCTCGCCTACATGGACGTCGACCTGTCCACCGACCTCAACGCCCTGCTGCCGCTGGTGGCGCCCTTGATCTCAGGTCACTCGGACCTCGCGATCGGCTCCCGGCTCGCCCCCACGGCCCGGGTGGTCCGCGGGCCCAAGCGGGAGGTCATCAGCCGGGCCTACAACCTGATCCTGCGCGGCTCCCTCCAGGCCCGTTTCTCGGACGCGCAGTGCGGCTTCAAGGCCATCCGCCGGGAGGTGGCGCAGGTGCTGCTGCCGCTGGTGGAGGACACCGGCTGGTTCTTCGACACCGAGATGCTCGTGCTCGCCGAGCGGGCGGGGCTGCGCATCCACGAGGTGCCGGTCGACTGGGTCGACGACCCCGACTCCACCGTGCACATCGTGAGGACCGCCACCGACGACCTCAGGGGCGTGTGGCGGGTCGGCCGGGCGCTGGCCACCGGTTCGCTGCCGCTGGACCGGCTGACCAGGCCCTTCGGTGACGACCCGCGTGACCGCGAACTGCCCGACGTGCCCAAGGGGCTGGCCCGCCAGCTCGTCGGGTTCTGTGTCGTCGGCGCTCTGTCGACCCTGTTCTACCTGCTGCTCTACAGCCTCTTCCGGCAGTTCTCCGGGTCCCAGGTGGCCAACGCGCTCGCGCTGCTGGTCTCCGCCGTGGCCAACACCGCCGCCAACCGCCGGCTCACCTTCGGGGTGCGCGGCCGGGGCGGGGCCGTACGACACCAGGCGCAGGGCCTGGTCGTATTCGGCATCGGGCTCGCCCTGACCAGCGGCTCCCTGGCCGCCCTCGTGGTGGCCACCGGCAGCCCGGCGCACTCCACCGAGCTGGCGGTGCTCATCGCCGCCAACCTCGCGGCGACCGTGCTGCGGTTCCTGCTCTTCCGTGCCTGGGTCTTCCCGGACCGGGGGGAGACCGCCCCGTCCACGGTGGTCACCGCCCACACCCCGGCCGCGCCGACCCACAGCACGGCTCCGTACGCACCGCTGCCGCGGCGTCCGGTGCCGTACCAGCAGCCGTACCCGACCACCCAGGTCCGCGCCGGTGAAGCCGCGGACGGCACCTGGAGGGACGTCACCATGCGGCTGCAGCCGGTGCGCCCTCACGACACCGAGCCGGGGGAGCCCCGATGACCACCCACTACGACCAGCCGGGGCGCCAGGACGGTCCCACCGTCTGGGGTCCGCCTCCCACGGCCCCGCCGCGGGACTCCGAGTCCGGTGCGGCCGGGCAGCCGTTCGTACGGAGACTGTGGCGCGGCAGGCCCGAGGACCCGCGCTGGGTGCGCCCGGCCTTCCTCGGCCTGCTGGCCGCCACCCTTCTGCTCTACCTGTACGACCTGAGCGCCTCCGGCTATGCCAACTCCTTCTACTCGGCCGCCGTCCAGGCCGGCAGCACGTCCTGGAAGGCGTTCTTCTTCGGCTCGCTGGACGCGGGCAACGCCATCACGGTCGACAAGCCCCCGGCCTCGCTGTGGCCGATGGAGCTGTCGGTGAGGATCTTCGGCCTCCACTCGTGGGCCATCCTCGCCCCCGAGGTGCTGATGGGCGTGGCGACCGTTGCCGTCGTCTACGCCGGTGTGCGCCGCCGGTTCAGCCCCGCGGCCGGTCTGATCGCGGGTGCGGTGCTCGCGCTGACCCCCGTCGCGGCGCTGATGTTCCGGTTCAACAATCCGGACGCCATGCTGGCGTTGCTGATGTCCGTGACCTGCTACCTCGTGGTGCGGGCCGTCGAGGACGGGCGTACGAAGTGGCTGGTGTGGGCCGGGGTCGCGATCGGCTTCGCGTTCCTCGCCAAGACCCTCCAGGCCTTCCTGATCCTGCCGCCGCTCACGATCGTGTACGCGGTCTGCGCTCCGGTGCCGTTGCGCAAGCGCTGCGGACAGCTGGCCGCGGCGACGCTCGCGCTGGTCGTCTCGGGCGGCTGGTGGGTGGCGATCGTGGAGCTGTGGCCGGCCTCCTCCCGCCCGTACATCGGCGGTTCGCAGAACAACAGCTTCCTGGAGCTGACCTTCGGCTACAACGGACTCGGCCGGCTGAACGGCGAGGAGACCGGCAGCGTCGGTGGCGGCCGTGGTGGCGCGGGCGGCACCGGCATGTGGGGCGAGACCGGCTGGGACCGGATGTTCAACTCGGAGGTCGGCGGCCAGATCTCCTGGCTGCTGCCGGCCGCGCTGATCCTGCTGGCCGCCGGCCTGGTGGCCACCCGCACGTCCCAGCGGACGTCCGTCACCCGGGCCTCTTTCCTGGTCTGGGGCGGCTCCCTGCTGATGACCACGGTCGTCTTCAGCTACATGGCGGGCATCTTCCACCAGTACTACACCGTGGCCCTCGCCCCCTACCTCGCGGCCGTGACCGGCATGGGCGCCGGGTTGCTGTGGGAGAAGCGGCAGGAGCTGTGGGCGTCGATCACCCTCGCCGCCTCCGTGGTGGCGGCGGCGGCCTGGGGGTACGTCCTGCTCAACCGCACCTCCGGCTATCTGCCCTGGCTGAAGTGGCCGGTGCTGA
Organism: Streptomyces sp. NPDC045022; assembly: GCF_056432605.1. Lineage (NCBI taxonomy): Bacteria > Bacillati > Actinomycetota > Actinomycetes > Kitasatosporales > Streptomycetaceae > Streptomyces > Streptomyces sp. NPDC045022. Next base: position 165,525 of record NZ_JBWKIR010000004.1, on the reverse strand, counting down.
TCGGCGGTCTGGCGGCCGCGCTCGGCCTGGTCTTCGCCGGCCGGATCTCCCGGCAGACGGCGCTCGGGGTGGCGGCGGTGGGCCTCGTGGCCGCGCTGGCCGGTCCGGCCGCGTACACCCTCAGCACGCTGCGGCAGGGCCACACCGGTTCGATCGTCACGGCCGGTCCGGCGGGCGCGAGCATGATGGGCGGCCGGGGCGGCGGTCCCGGGGGCGGTGGCGGGATGCGCGGCGGCTTCGGTGGCGGCATGCCGGGGCAGCAGAACGGCAACGGAAGCACCCGCAACCAGCAGAACGGCAACGGCTTCCCGGGCGGTGGCTTCGGTGGCGGCATGCCGGGGCAGCAGAACGGCAACGGAAGCACCCGCAACCAGCAGAACGGCAACGGCTTCCCCGGTGGCGGCCGGATGGGTGACGGTGGCATGGGCGGGGGCGCCGGCGGCCTGCTGAACGGCGCGAGCGTGTCCGCCGGGGCCAAGAAGCTGCTGGAGACCGACGCGTCCGAGTACACCTGGGTCGCCGCGTCCATCGGTTCGCAGAACGCGGCCGGCTACCAGCTCGCCACGGGTGATCCGGTGATGGCCATCGGCGGCTTCAACGGCACCGACCCGTCCCCGACCCTGGCGCAGTTCAAGAAGTACGTGGCGGCAGGGAAGATCCACTACTTCATCGCCGGCGGTGGCATGGGCGGCGGCGGCAACAGCGGCACGTCCTCGCGGATCAGTTCGTGGGTGCAGGCCGAGTTCAAGAAGGTGACGGTCGGTTCGGCCACCTTCTACGACCTCACGCAGAAGACGAGCGACTGACCGAAAACCGAGCCGTACACCGTATAGCAGCCGCTGCACGGTGTACGGCACGTCCTCCTCCCGAGGCATGCGTGCGGCTGCGGGCCGTTCGCCGTCGAGCGGGCCCGGGCCACGGATCGGGCGCGGCCCCGCGCCCCTAAAGTTGGGACACTGGGCCGGAGACTTCGGAAAGGTGCGCCGATGGTGAAGCAGACTGCGCGGTCGGCGCGAGGCAGTGTGTGGCTGGAGGGCAAGGCCCGCCGCGGTGGGCGGAGCGGACAGCCCTCCGGGCTCGACCGGGAGCGGATCACCGAGGTGTCCGTGCGGCTGCTGGACGCCGAGGGGCTCGCGAAGTTCTCCATGCGGCGGCTGGCCGGTGAGCTGAACGTCACCGCGATGTCCCTGTACTGGTACGTCGACACCAAGGACGACCTGCTGGAACTCGCCCTGGACGCGGCCTTCGGCGAGCTGCGGCTGCCCGACCCGGAGAACGCGGACGAGGACTGGCGGGAACAACTGCGGCGGCTCGCCACCGAGTACCGGGTGCTGCTGGTGCGTCACCCCTGGCTGTCGCCGCTGGCCGGGCGCTATCTCAACATCGGCCCGAACTCGCTCGCCTTCTCCCGCGTGGTCCAGCGGGTGGTCCGCCGGGCGGGGCTGCCCGCGCACGGGGTGACCGGTGCGATCGCGGCCGTCTTCCAGTTCGTGTACGGCTACGGCACGATCGAGGGCCACTTCTCCGCGCGGATCGAGAGCACCGGGCTGAGCCCCGACGAGTACATGGAGCAGGCCATGATCATGGTGGCCGAGGCCCCGGGGACCGCCGAGGTCATGGAGGAGTCCAAGGACCTCATGGCGGCCCGTGGCGGGGACACGGTGGCCGAGATGCTGGACCGCGACTTCACCTTCGCCCTGGACCTGCTGATCGCCGGCATCGAGGCGATGGTCGCCCGCGGCTGACACCACCTCCCCGTCGTCTACCGGTCGGTGGTCAGCCGTGCCGGGAAGCCGCCTGTGGCCACGGGGCCCCATCGCTGGGGGGTCACCCGGATGATCGACTTGCCCTGCTTGAGCATCGCCTCCCGGGCCCCTCTTGTCGGCGCCTCTCGCACTGCTTCGCAGGCTTCGAGGCGCTGCGCCGGACTCCGTCCGTCGAGTGGTTGCCCGGTGCGGTGTCTACCGGTCGGTGGTCAGCCGTGCCGGGAAGCCGCCTGTGGCCACGGGGCCCCATCGCTGGGGGGTCACCCGGATGATCGACTTGCCCTGCTT